>DATKUK010000124.1:0-2267 GCA_035530655.1 Phycisphaerae bacterium | reverse complement strand
CGTAACCAGCGAAGACGACATTGCCGCGGTACACCTCGGCACGACCCACCGCGCGACGACCCACATCAGCGGGCCGACGGGCGGCCCCAAGATCGCCAACGGCGGCGCTGCCTACTGGACGTCCACCGACTGCCGGTCATCGTTCCGAACAATCAAACTACTTGACAGCCAGACCAAGGCAGCTAACATCTAACCGCGAGCTGCCCCGGTCGACGGGAAGGTCCTGCAGCTCGCACCTCCAGACCTACACCCCAAAGCCGACCGACGGCGGCTCACCATCTCACCACGTTAGGAGCATCAATGCGTACCGAAGAACAGAGAATCGACCAGTACGGCGCCAAGATAGCGCCGACAACGGTCGGCCTCAAGATCGCGGCCATGCTCGGCGGGATGAAGTCCGGGTTCGCGACAGCGATCGGCAACCTCGTACCGATCGAGCAGCAGATTCAAGGCCTTTTGAATGCTGCCGCCGTCCCCACAATCCGCTACCCCTTCTATCTCGCCTACGGGCGGGAAATCTGGGGCATGCGGAACCGGGGAATCGACGGCGACACGCTGACGCTGATGGCTCAGTCGCTGCACGACAAGTGGGAAACGCGGGGCCTTGCCACCGCCACCCTGGTCGAAATCGCGGATACCGTCTTCAACATCACGGTCACCTAGGAGCAAACATGCGCACCACAGCACAGAGAATAGCGAAGTACAACGCGCGGATGCTCAGCTCCCTGGTCGACCCCGTGTTGTCCGCCGTCGAAGCCCTCGCAACCGCCAACTTCACGAGCTACGTCAATGAGTTCGTCCCGAACCAGGTTGCCCTCCGGGTAATCCTGAACGATGAGGGAGTCAACGTCATCGACGTCGTCGCTTACGAGGCGTTCCACGGGGAGGTCTATGCCCTCTCCAAGAAGTTCTCCGGGCCTGCCGCCCAGGCGGAGTTCTGCATTCTGGTGGCCAAGTGGGCCGACGCCAGCCATCTCGGCGCCGCAGCCCAGGCCATCCTCGAGCGGATCGGGCTCGACATCTACACCTACACCGGTTGCGGGACCCTGTAGCGTAGAGGCAGAATGGCTGACTACGACGTCGGCGTCATAGCGCTGACGACACCGGCCGCCTCAGCACCGCTCGCCCAAACCAGGCCGGTCGTGTCGGTTCGGAACAACGGAATACACGACGCCGTCGCTTCCGGTTACATCCGAATCTACTCGGCCGGCCTGCTCGTATACCAGTCTGAAGCCTACTCCGACACGATTGGCCCAGGGGAAACCCGACCCGCCTCAGCCGTCGACTACTGGACCCCGGAGACCGAAGGAACCTACATCGTTCAAGGCTACTTCTCGACTCCCCTGGACCAGGTAGAACCGAACAACAACCTCCAGCCGACGAAGGTCGTGATATCCGGCATCGTACCGCCACCACCGACGCCGGTAGCACTTCACGCGAGCCAGCACGAAGAAGGCGGAGCCGACGAACTCAGCATCGAGGATCTCCCGGGCCGCGCCGCAGACCAGCAGCGCCCGATCAACCATGCCAGCGACCACGAGCTCGGCGGCACCGACCCGGTCAACGTCGACGGCATGCCGGGAGTACTGGCCCAAAGCCAAACACCAAAGGTCCACGCCACCAGCCACAAAGTCGGCGGCGGCGACGGACTGTCGGTTCTCGCACTCCCCGACGCCACCGACCTCGAACTCATCGCCCGGAAAGGCGCAGCCAACGGATACGCCGGCCTTGGGGCAAACAGCCTCGTACCCGTCGTTCAGCTTGCACCACTCGGCACCGCAGTCGACACCTCCGGCCTGAGAAAAGACCAATCCTGGGGACCGACAAATCCCGTATCTACAAAAGCACTAGCAGCACCCCTTCACATCACCGACAACGCCGAGCACATCATCTTCGACTCCGTGGAGGGACCACAAACGGACGGCACCGACTACCACGTCCCGGTTGACATATTCCTTTACAGCACTGTCGGCCCCAACATCCTCACGGTCGAACTTCGGGCAGGCGTCAGCGTCGGAGACCTGACCTACATCAGCCGAGCGACCTTCGTGATCGCAGCGCTTGCGGCTATCAGATTCGCACACGCCGACCTCCGCGGCCAGAAAACCTCGGGAGCACTCCAAGGGGCAGGCATCACCTTCTCATCCATGGACGGTCCCTTGGTACTCACTCAGTTCCCGACACTATTCGTCAAGGACGTCAGCACCGCCACGTTCCTCCGAGTCACCGCCAAGCTCACCTCAGCAGGCACAACGACAGACCTCTGG
>DATKUK010000123.1:0-19730 GCA_035530655.1 Phycisphaerae bacterium | reverse complement strand
CCTTGAGTTGGCTGCATCAGTTCCGCCGCCTGCGAATCCGTTACGAACGTCGTCTCGACATCCACCAGGCGTTTCTTATCATCGGCTGCGTGTTGATCTGCCATCGGATACTTGAAAATCCATTATGTTAGGCGCTCTTAGTCAGGTGTCAGATGGCCACCAAGACACTGCCGTTTACCAAGGCGCAAATCGAGCGGATCATCAGCCGGCACCCCACGCCGCTGCACATCTACGACGCGCAGGCGATCGTCGCCAACGCGCGGCGGCTGAGCCGGGCCTTCGCGTGGGCGCCGGGCTTTCGCAACTACTTCCCGGTCAAGGCGCTGCCGAACCCGCATATCGTCAGGCTGTTGGCCGACGAGGGGTTCGGCGCCGACTGCTCGTCGCTGCCCGAACTCGTGCTGGCCGATCGCGTGGGGCTAACGGGCGAGCAGATCATGTTCAGCTCGAACGACACGCCGGCTGGTGAATACGTCAAGGCCGCCCAACTCGGCGCCGTCATCAACCTCGACGATATCAGCCACATCGACTTTGTCGAACGCCATGCCGGATTGGGCGAGCTATTGTGCTTTCGCTACAACCCGGGGCCCACCCGCCACGGTAACACGATCATCGGCGAGCCGGCCGAGGCCAAGTTCGGAATCACCGACGCGCAGGTGATCGATGCCTATCGAACCATCCGCGAGCGCGGCGTGACCCGATTCGGGATGCACACGATGGTCGCCTCGAACGAACTGAACGCAACCTACCTGATCGATACAGCCCGAATGCTGTTCGAGCAGGCGGTGCGGCTGAAGGACGAATTGGGCATTCGTCTGGAGTTCGTCAACCTCGGCGGCGGGTGGGGCATCCCCTATCGGCCCGAGGACGAGCCGATCGACGTCGAGGGTGTGGCCGAGGGGATTCGCGAGGCCTACCAGGCTGAGATCGTCGCCAACGGCCTCGACCCCCTGACGATCTACATCGAGTGCGGAAGGCTGGTCACCGGCCCCTATGGCTACCTGGTCTCGACCGTGCTGCACAAGAAGGACACGTACAAGCAGTTTGTCGGGCTCGACGCGTGTATGGCCCACCTGATGCGCCCGGCTATCTACGGCGCGTACCATCACATCACCGTGCTGGGCAAGGAAGATGCTCCGTGCGACCACGTGGTTGACGTGACCGGCTCGCTCTGTGAGAACAACGACAAGTTCGTGATCGACCGGCCACTGCCCGCGATCGAGGTCGGCGACATTCTTGTCATCCATGACACCGGCGCCCACGGCCACGCGCTGGGCTTCAACTACAACGGCAAGCTTCGCTCGGCCGAGTTGCTGCTGAGCGCCGACGGCGAGGTCCGACTGATCCGCCGCGCCGAGACCATCGACGATTACTTCGCGACGCTGGATTTCGCCGCTCTTGACGCCGGCAGCTAGACAGGTGTCAGGATGGATTCTGCGCAGGGCCGGGGCGATGAAGCGGGTCAGCAGCCAGCGCAATCTCAGCGATTAGGAAGTTGCGGTAGCCGGAGCGATGTTCGCGCATGGTGGGGCGAGCAATCTACACTGTTTGCCGCGGCTGTATGGGTGGACGCCAAACGTCTTCAGGCAACGACACGGGCAATACCGGAACCGACGTAGCTATCGGCTACCCAGTCCGACACGCTCTCTATACCGCTTGAGCCGGGCTTCAAAAGCTTCCGCGCCACCTTCAAGAAGGTCGATCACCATTCGCACAATATCATCGTTGTCGATCGACCCATGAAGAGCAACTACCCCCCTGCTGTCACTTTCCGCTTCCAGGACCACCACCTGTTCGGAGTCGCCACCAACCAGCACGTTCGCGTCATGCGTACAAACGATGATCTGCCGCTGCTCCTTGAGTTCCGCCAGAATCTTCACTAACACATTGCCGATCAGACGTTTGTCCACGTTATCCTCCGGCTGATCTATGATCAGAGGGGTCTTCCCTGCAAGAGCGATAAGGGGGAGCATCGCACTGGAACGTTGGCCTGGTGACCTTTCGTTCACGGGCCGGCCATTCAGCTGGATAGCCTCATAATCGTCCCACTCGACTTCCTGGAGGTTGAGGAGCGCATTCAAGCGGGGAAGAAAAGGGGGAAGAAAAGGTGTCAGGAAGAATTTTGCGGGTCCTTGCGGGGCCTGCCGCGTGGGCGGAGGGTAATGTCCAAGCCCAAGCGCGTGGCGATGCGAGATGTCCAGGTTGTGCTTCCCAGAGGCGCCCCTTTTGTGACCGACTGCCGGACAGACTGTAAGGCGTGTTGGTCTATCGGCTGATTCACCTCCGCCAACCAGTTCCGCGGCCGATCCACCGGCCAGGGCCGCAACCACCGCTTCAACGCCGACGTGCCGCCCCGCCGGACCCACAGGCTGGACCAGCACCACTCTTCTGCTTGCTCCACCAGCGTCGCCCGCCGCGCGTTGGCCTCGACGTACCGGCACACTGTCAGAAAGTGCCCATCCTCCTGCACCGGGAAACTCTTGAACCGGCCTTGATACAGCGGCCCCTCGCCGGCCGTGTGGGTATGGGCGTGCCAGCGATGCGTGTGCGTCACCGTCACCCACTGCATCCACGTGGACAGGTTCGTCCGCCTACTCGCGTGCACCACAAGATGCCAGTGATTGGGCATCAGGCACCAAGCAAGCAAGTGCGGTGCGTCCGGACGCTCCAACGATTCAGCCAGCACCCGCTCGAACGCGAGATAGTCTTGGTCCTTGGCAAAGAGCGGGAGGCGCATCACCCGCCGATTCAAGACGTGATAGGCAAAGCCCGGCTCCGTGACGCGACGCGGTCGACCCATGGCCTCAGGTTACCGGGGGCGTTTACGATGTCAACCGACACCTTTTTCAGGCCCGGCGCCGCTCACGGTGTCGCAAAAATCATCCTGACACCTTTTTTGCGGGATCGTAGCGGGGGGGCATGACCTTGTCGGGGCGCCAGGGCCGCTGCCACCAGCCGTTGCCGCGGAGGGGATCCAGTCGCGCGTCCATCCAGGCAAGCAGCCTGTCGTGCAACTCGTTGCGAATGGTCGCAAGCTTCGGATCGTCGATGCGACTAACGCTCTCGCCCGGGTCGGTTTGCAGATCGTACAGCTCGTCGGTGTCCAACAGGTTCAGCACGAGCTTATAGCGTCCGGTGCGGATGCACTTGATGGGTTGGAAGCCCCAGCGCGTGTGGTGCGGCAGGCCGAAGCGGAAGTATTCGAGGTAGACCTCGTCACATATGGGTTTCGATGGCTCGGTCAGCAGCGCCGTCGCGTCGCGCCCCTGGAAGGCGGCGGGTGAGTCGATGCCGGCCAGTCGGCAGAGGGTTGGGGCCAGGTCGATGTGGCTGATGAGTTGATCGCACGTCGCGCCGGGCTGCGTCATGCCGGGCGCGCGGATGATCAACGGGACGCGTATGGTCTCCTCGTACATCGTCGGGCCCTTGGCGAGCAGTCCGTGCGAGCCGGCATGGTCGCCGTGGTCGGAGGTGTAGACGACGATGGTGTTGTCGGGGCAGAACCGATCGACGGCCTGAATGACGCGGCCGATTTGCTCGTCGACGAAGGTGTTGCAGCCGTAGTATTTCGGCGAGTTGCCGGGGTCCTCGCCCGCCGGCACGCGCCCGCGGTGCTGGTAGTATTCTTCGAATGCTCGGTGGACGGCGGGCTTGTTTTCCAACGAGTCGTCCATGTTGGCTGCTCGCGGGCGTTTGGTGCCGCGGTACATGTCGTAGTACTTCTGCGGGGCCGAGCACGGGCCGTGCGGCTCGTCGAACGACACCACCAGGTAGAACGGGCGGTCGGCCTGGCTGTGCTGCTGGAGGAATCGTTCGGCACGATCGGCGACGCGCCACCCCCAGCACTCGGTCGCCGCCAGGTCATCGCCGGCCTTCCACTTTTCGAATCCTGCGTCGCCGACGTCGATGCGGAACTGCTTGCCGTCGTACCACCATTGCTGCGGAAAGCCGTCGGGCGCACGGCCGGTGCCGTAGTAGCCGCCCTCGCGGCCGTCGAGGTGCCACTTGCCGATGTAGCCGGTGACGAAGCCGGCGTCGTTGTAGACCTGCCCCATGTTGCGAACGTTTTCGAACAGCGAGATCTGGTTAGCGGCGGCGCCGGACGAGGTGGCATACAGGCCGGTGAACAGCGCCGCCCTCGCCGGCGTGCACAGAGGGGTGGTGGTGTAGGCGGCGTGGAAGTTCATACCGCCGGCGGCCAGCCGGTCGAGGTGGGGCGTCTGGCAGAACGTGCTGCCGTTGACGCCCAGCATGTCGTATCGCTGCGTATCGGTCATGATGAAGACGATGTTGGTGTGGTTGCTCACAGTCGGTGCTCCTGTGTCTTGCGTGCTGGATCGGCAATGGGCTTACGTGTCGGCGGCGGTCATCAGCTCGGTCAGGACGGCGGTGGCCAGGTAGTAGTCGGGCAGGTAGCAGCTTTCGCCGACACAGTGAGCATTTCGCCCACCGGCGCCGAAGGTAACGGTGGGCAGGCCCTTGGCGCAGAGGTTGTTGGCATCGACGGCGCCGAATCCGGCGACGGTTTCGGGATCCTTGGCGCCGAGTTGCCGCAGCGCTCGCCGGTATTCGCCGACGACCGGCGAGCGAACCGGCAGCTTGAAGGCGGTGTAGTTGGGCGTTACGCGGAAGCGGACGGCGGCCGTCTTGCCGTCGTCGTTTTTGACCTTCTTGGCGGCGCGCTGAAAGGCGCGTTCGGCGGTGCTTACGATTCGTTTGAGGAACGCCGGCGAGTGCGAGCGAGCCTCGCCTTTGACGGTCATGTGGGGCATGGTGACGTTGGTCGCTTCGCCGCCGCGGACCACGCCGAAATTGGCCCGACCTTCCTGCCGGCCCTTGAGCACCTTGCCGAGCCAGCCGCCCCGGGCCAGTTCAGCCGTCGCGAGGGCGAAGACTGTGGCGGCGCTGGCGCCTTTCTCGGGGCTGCCGCCGGCGTGAGACGCGATGCCGGATATTTCGATGTCCAGCAGACAGCCCGACGGGGCGGCCACCGTGGCGGTTGTCGGAGCGGCGCCGTCGAGATTGAAGCCCATGGCGTACTCGCGCAGGATCCTGCGGTCGACGTAGCGCGAGCCCCACAGTCCGACCTCTTCGGCCACCAGAAACGCCAATGTGAGCGGTGGGTGATCGCTGCCTCGCGCCCGCGTTTCGGCCAGTGCGGACAGGATCGCCGCCACACCCGCGCGGTCGTCGGCCCCCAGCGACGTCTTGCCCTTGGGCCTGATCCAGGAGCCTCGCACGACCGGCTGAACACCCGCGCAGGTCGGCACGGTGTCGACGTGGGCCGAGAAGAATCGTCGCGGCGCCCGGGTGAGACGGCCCTTGCCCGGCAGGCGAGCGAACAGGTTACCCACCTCGCCGCCGAAGTGCGTGTGCGCCCGATCGCGCGTGATCTGCGAAGGCTTTACGCCGAGTTTACGGAGCATCTGCTCGACGGCTCGGCTGATCTGTGTCTCCTGGCGCGACACGCCGGGCACGCGCAGCAGGTGCACGAGTCGTTTGAGCGCCGCGCTCCTGTCGATGTTGAGCTTAGGCATGACGCCTCCTTGGTAGAACAGCTTTCGCGGCCGACATTGCGTTTTGGCTGCGATGAAGCCGGCGTTTGTCGGTAGCAGCGGCGCCCGGGCGCGCGATCGAATCAGCCGGTCGCGTCGGCCACTCGGGCGCGGTTTTGCCCGGGCAGGATCAGCGCGTTGCTGCGACACCACAACTGCTCGGCCAGGTTCAGGGGTGTGTTGTACATCTTCTCGACGGCCGGCCCCGGCTGACCCAGCACCCACATGCGCAAGCCCACCTCGGGCGCGAGGTGATACATCACGGCTGCCTGCGTCCGCTCCTCTTGGTGGAGGGTCTGCGAGGCGGTGCGCTTGCCGCCCGTGTAGTATCGTTCCCAGTCGTGGTATCGTTGCGGGCAGTGCCGCCACCACAGGTCGGCCACCTCGGCCAGGCGGAGTCTTGGCCCATGGCGGGCCAGCAGGTACCAATACTCGAAGAAGTGCGCCGTGAGCGCGTAGGAGCCTTTCCTGTCCCACCCGCAGATGGATCCCCCTCGCCATTCGCGCAATGCGTCGATGCCCACGTGGGGGTCGACCCCGTCATGTTGGACGAAGCCGACATGCCGGAACCAGTCGGCCAATTCGAACGCGGCCATGAAAGCAACCGACATCCTGGCCGCCAGGTAGTCTGCCTGTTCGGCCCCGGCGGGATCGCCTTCGAGTCGGCGCAGGTTGCCTTCAGCGAGTACGCCTTCCAGGCCGTTGTGGCTACAGTCGAGGTTCCAGGTTTCACCGCGCGGGTCGGTCCACGAGCAGCACAAACCCCAATCGTGCAGCAGCCACATGTAGTTGACCAGCAGCTTTCGCTCGCTCTTGATCTCGCGCGCGAGGTTGCGGCAGGCGTCGGCAATTTCCGCATCGGCACAGCACGCGCCGCGCCACAGGCCTGCCAGCGTCAGGCCGTTGTACCAGTCGGCGTCGTAGCTGGCCTCGCAGCGCTCGATGAAGATACCCGTGTCCTTGGCCCATCGTTTCTTGGTGAACGGCTCGGTAATGATCTGGAGGCTCTGGCGGAACGACTCGGCGTCGGGAGGGGTAAGCTGTGGTTTGAGCTGCTGCCAGAGCGACTCGGGCATGACCCCGGCCAGTGGCGCCCAGACGCGAAGCGCGAGGCACTGATCCAGCGACGTGCCCGGTTTCCACGAGAAGTCGCCCGCGTATGCCAGTTCTTCGGGGATCGGCGCCAGATTTTGGGCGGCCTCGCCGGTCAGTCGTCTGGCCCCGACGAGGTGGGCCTGCATCCACGACGTGTCGATCCGCCAATCGAAGCCGCTGCCCTCCAATACCTGATACGGTCCGAGCAGTGTCTTGGTTAGCATCTCGCCGGTTCGCAGATGCTGCAAGCCTCCCCGTGTGCCGAGAAGGGCCGCCACAGGCGGGATCGGAGCCAGCTCTGACGGCTGGCCCTGTAGGTCGGAAAACTGCTGGCGGATTCGTATGTACTGGTCGTCGGCCATCTCGAACGACTCGCGACAGCACAACGGCGGGCGCCTGACCAGCCGGACCCACAGATGCAAAATCTCGGGTTTGAGCAGTTGCTCGGCGTCGCGCAGCAGGGGCACCCACATCACGCGAGCCGCGTCGCTCTCAAAGCCCAGCCTGACGTGCTCGTGGGAGACGACCTGGACGTCGACGAAGGGTTCGCTGGCCACCAGCAGCGCGGGACGGCGCGGACCGGTCAGCAGCAACACGCGGCCCAGTCCGCCGTCGGTGCGAGGCCAGCGCCGGCCCGTCTCCAGCCCGTCGATGCGGTCGGGCGCATTGCCGAACGCGAAGCGCAGCCAGAGCTGCCGGCCGAACTGCTCGAACATCGGCCCGGGCAGGGTGATGCGCTGATGCATCACCACGGAAGCGTCGTCCCAGGAGCACCGGTAGGTTCGGCCGGTCCATGAGCTTTGCAGCATTTCGCGGTGGAAGACCGGGCCCACCGGCAGGGAGAGCAGCGGCACGGTTTGGCCGCCCGGCTCGAAGAACTCCAGACCCCGCGCGATGACCGTGCCGAGTTGGAGCACCTCGGTCCACATCTGGTCGCGATACCCACCGGCCCGGCCTACCGCGTTGACCTCTGACAGTCCGTCTTCCATATCTTCCTTTGTGGCTTTGTGACTCAAAACGCGTAGGCAGTTACCTCATCGGGACATCAGGCTAGCAGGTCGCACGCGGTCTCACAACGCTGCACCGAGCGGGCCGTGCATTCTCGCTGTGTGCATACCGTCGCCGCCGGTCGGGTGAGCGAGAGATATCGGAAACGGAGGCTCGCCTATATCGGGCCTGTCCGGTCTACGGATATCTGCACGGGTATCGTTCGGCCATGTCCTGCGCGACCTCGGCCCAGATGCGCAGGGTGTCGGGATTGTCGGCGACCGAGTGGATATCGCTGAGGTTCAGGCAGAGCGGATGGCCATCAGCCGCCTCGAGCAGGCCAGCCAGCTCCGTTCGCATATCGTCACGCGTCGCAGCGAAGAACACCTCCGTCGGATGGGCATGGACCTCCAGCAGCACGGCGCCCTGAAACGTCTCGGCCGCCCGCGCCACCGAACTCCACGGCGAGACGTGGAATCGCCGTAGGTTTGGCAAGCCGGCGATGATGTCGATCTTTTGATCCAGGCATTCACAGCCGTGGTAGTAGACCGTGTTGTCGACGAACAGCTCGGCCAGCGGGCAGTTGTGGCGGTGGACGAACTCGGCATACATGTCGGGCCCGAGCCCGGCGGACATTTGGGCGGTTACGTAGGCCCACTCGTCGCGCAGCAGCGGCCTGCGATCGCCAAAGTCGGCGGGCAGGAACGCAGCGACGTGCCGGAAGATGGGCACCATCTGATACCGGCCGGTCGGATCGGGCGGGGCGTTGATCCAGCCGCAACGCTCGCGCCGTTTGTGGTCGGCGACAACCGCGTTGGTGATAAACGTCATCATGGCGTGGACCGTTTCGGGGCGATCGATCACGTCGGTCAGCAGCTTCTCCATGCCCCGCAACTGCACGGCGTTGTCGAAGACGGCCTTGCCCAGGCTCGGATACACCGGGTGCACGGCAAGGCGCCCGCCGACAAGTTCCGACGCCTGATCGAGGCGTGACTGCGTAGCAGCCTCGTCCACCTCGGTGCGGGGGGGCTTGAGCTTGGTCAGTTCGATCTGGTCGGCGAAGGGAGCGGTGATCTCTTTGGCGCCCAGCTCGTCGTCGGGGCTGCGCCAGCCGACCGGCACGCCCCACTCCGGCGGCGACGCGGCGGCTGCGGGAACCAGCACGGCGGGCCAGGTCACGTTGTCGTCGGGCACGTTCCGCTCGATCCAGATGCGTTTTTTCAGATCGAACTCGATGTGCCGGGCGACCGGGTCGGTGCATCGCAGGTGGTTCTGGCCGAACATCAGGTCCCACTGTCGGTTGGGTATGCCGCCGTAGGTCACGCAGACCGGCGGTTTGGCGACCGGCTGGAGGGCGTTGAACTGCGCCCAGAGCTGCTTGCGGATCTCTTGCTCGGGCCCTTGCGAAAGCTCGATGATCTGATCGACCAGGGGCTTGAGAATTTCACGGTCGTTCATGCAGCACCATTCACATGCGGGTGGGTCTTAGCTCGTGCAAACATAGCATGTACGCGCCGCGCGGGCTGCGCGAAAACGTCCGGCACCGGTGTCGTGTGCATCGGATGGTCGGCTAGTCGCCCACCCACTGCCAGATATGCTGGCGGTTGAGGCGGGCGAGGTTCTGGAACGACAGCTCGGCCAGGACAGCGTTGACGGTGGTCAGCGCGTAGGAAGGCACGGGATCGGGTTCGTTGCCGAAGATGCGGCGAAACGCCAGGCGGGCCAGCGCTTCGAGCTCGTTGGTACCGCCCTTGAGGCCTTCGCACACGGCTTCGAGCAGGTCGTCAAGGCGCTGGGAGGCGGCGTCGATGTCCTCGCCGATCTGCTCACCGGTCAGCGGGTGGTGATGTCCCATCAGCAGCAGCTTCGACTCCAACTCCAGCAACCGTTGAAGGCTCTGCCGCTGGGCGCGGATGTCCTCGAACAGTCCCAGCCACCCCTTGGCTTCCCGACAGCCCTGGATCACGTCGCCGGCGATAGTCACGCCGCCCTCGCGATCGACCAGCAGGATGTGACCGGCTGCATGCCCGGGCACGTGCAGTACCTGCCAGGTCTTGCCGGCGATCTGGAGCTTGTCGCCGTCCCAGAGCAATCGGTTTGTGTGGACGGTTGCGGGCTGGCTCTTCTGCCACTGGGCGAACCGCTCGGCCGTCGGCTCGCCGAACGGCCAGGGGCACTGGACGAACCGACTGCGGCGCTGACTCATCACCCACGCAGCCGACACGTGCGCGAGCACCTCGGCCGACTTGGCCCATCGCGCCAGGGCGGCCGCCGAGCCGTAATGGTCGCCGTGCTCGTGCGTGATGATCAGGTAGCGGAAGTCGTCGGGCGTCCAGCCGTTGGCCTGCAAGGTGCGGATCAAGTCGGCGGCCATCTCGGGGACGGACGCGTCGACCAGGGCGGCTGAGCCCTTTTCGCCCAGCACGTAGACGTTCTGGAAGTGCTCGTCGGGACCGACCACGCGCAGGGCCGCCACGCTCTCGGCAACCGGTTCGTAACGGTATTCAAGTTCCTGGTCCATACCTGCTGCCCTCGGTGCGACTAGTGGAAAAAAGTGTATCCACCTGGCGCCGCGCTGACCACCCTCCGGGTTTCTTCATCGACGCTTGGGCCGTGAACGAACAGCGTAGGAGGCGGCACCGGCTACAGGCAGTTCAGTTTGACGCTGGTCATCAGGATTTCCGCCGGCGAGTCCACCTGGGCGGCGACGGTATCGTCCGCTCCGCCTTGCCCATCGAGCGTAACGGTTGACCGAAGTTGCTTGCCCTCGATCTGGTAAATCCACTCGGCCTGGAGCTTGCTGCCGTCGTCGAGCTGGTCGGCCTCGAGCCACAGGCGGTTGCGGCCTGGCACGAGGCGAGGCTGCACGTACATGTTGTGCTGGAAGCCGACGGCCACGTCCAGCGCCTGCATGGCCAGCGTCGGGTTTGCGCTGTGGGTGTGCATGTCGATCCGAAGCCAGAATTCGGTCAGGCCCTGCACGCTGGGCTGGCCGGTCTTCCACTCCTCCTGGCCGTTGAAAATGGCGCCGTAGTGCGGCGCATGCGTCCGCGTGGGCAGCGACCACCAGGAGCGGCGGTCGTCGGCGCTGAGGGCAAACCCGAAGAAGTCGCCGCCGGCCCCGATCACGTCGTAGTCCAGGCTGAGCCAGGAGACCAGATACGGCAGCTTGAAGTGGTACCACACCTCGGTGAAGTCATGCGGGCCGGTGGGCTTGAGGCAGCCGTTTTCAAAGCGGGCGTTGCGGGCGTCGCACGTGACCGATGCTCCGTATAGCAGGGGCTTCCAGCGCAGCCCGCCGGCGCCGTGCCAGCGGACCGGCCGACCCTCATTCATTTGGGTCTTGCCGGGCGTGGCCCACATGTAGTTCCGCCAATAGGGGATGTGTTTTTCGTACTGGCGAAAGCCGAGCCGACTGATCTCGGCCATATCACAGTGTGTTCCGTTGGGACGACCGTCGACGGGGGCTTCGCCCGTCTCGGGATGGTGGGTGAACAGGGCCTTGTTTGGCGCTTCGGGCATGAAGTTGATGGTGACCTGCATACCCTTTTGCAGGTCCCACTGGTTTTGCTCGAAGCGATGCGCCTGGTCGATGAAGAGCTGGTCTTCGGTCCGGTGGCGATGGGCCAGGCCGGACCGTTCGGGATGATGTCCCGGCGGTACGGGGTGGCCGGGCAACGGGTTCTGCACCAGTTGCGGGTTGGCGGCCAATTGCTCGCAACTGGCGACCTCGCCGCTTTCGTTGAGGAAGTACCATCCGAGGTAGGGGTCAAACGCGTGCCACTGCTCGACGCCGTCGTCGCCTTTGTACCACACTTCGTAGTAGGTGTGCCCCTGGTCGTGCACCACCACGCGACGAGTCTTCAGGCCCGCCCCGTTGAGACACTCGGTGGCCACCCAGCCCCAGAACGTGCACTCGCCGTGGCCCCAACTGGTCAACAGCACGAGCGGGTCGTAGCAGCGCGAGTAGCCGCCGGCGCCGTTGGGCTTGTGCAGGTTGGGCCCGCGCATCATGCAGCGGGTGAACCAGTCGTAGAACGCCAGCGCTTTCTGTTTGTCGATCTTGGCGTCGGCGAGTCGGAATACGTCCTTGGCAAACTGCCCGCAGGACTTGTTGCTCGGCCATGCGTCATTGCCCAGCCATATGCCCTTCGCACTCATCGGGTACCCTCGCATTCGATACGATACATACATTTTCTCGGTCGCGGCCGCACTGCACGACGTCGGACAGCGTTCCGCTGATCGCCAGCATAATCGCCAACCGGCAAGTTGCCAGCCTTGTTGGGGGGGCGTGCTCCGGCGCCTGTGGCGCGCGGCGTTGGCTGCGAGGCCAGCGGAAGGCCGTCGGGGGTTCCTTTTTGACGGGGGATTGCCTACATTGGTGGTGAAGCGAATCCTTGTGTCTTCAGGCGGCATGCTCCGCTACAATTGGTCGGAGCCTGCTCTCTGCTGAGATACAGGAAACGGAGGAGGGGACCTTCCGTGTCGTCGCGACACCGGCATCCTCGACTGAAATCCATACATTATCGGTGCCGTTTTATACCTTCGTCGGCGGTACTGTGTTGCCTGATGTCTGCCGCGTCGACGGCGCGGGGCGAGCATCTTGGCTCGCCCGATCTGGAGCCGGGCCTTATCGGACGCGGCGACATCGTCTTCTTCGAGGATTTCGAGTACGCGGATTTCTATACGCACTGGAACCAGTCGGGCGTTCCGGCCACCTGCGGACGGGTGACCGATCCGGTGTTCGACGGTCAGTACGCATTGCGGGTCACCGTGCCGCAAGGTCAGCACACCGGCATCGCCTGGCAGTGGAAGTTCGCCCAGATGGGCTTGTCCGAGCCGGAAGAGGTTTACTTTCGCTACTACCTGTATCTGGCCGACACGTGGCGTCTGGCGGGTGGCGGGCAGGTCGGCAAGTTGCCCGGGCCGGCCGGCACGTATGGTGTGGCCGGCTGGGGCGGGCGACCGTCTCACGGGGACGACGGCTGGTCGGCGCGCATGTCCAACTACGACCGCGGCGATTACGTGGAGATGAGCTATTACTGCTATCACGCCGACATGACCGGGATCTACGGCAACAACTGGACGTGGGGCACCGACGCCTACCTGGCCCGTGGCCGATGGTACTGCATCGAGACCTACGCCAAGATGAATTCGATCACCGACGGTGTGGGCAACAACGACGGCATCCTGCGCGGGTGGGTCGACGGTGAGCTGGTCTTTGAAAAGAGCGACATCCGGTTTCGCGACGTGTACAGCCTGAAGATCGAGTGCATCTGGTTCAACGTGTACGTGGGCGGCACATGGGCGGCTGAGCAGGACATGGACGCCTACTTCGACAACATGGTCTTCGCCTACAACTACATCGGCCCGATGGCAGCCCCGGCGCTGGTCGCCGGCGATCCGCTTGCCGACGGCACGCTGCCCAAGACGCAGAACAACGTGATCCTGTTGACGTTCGACGATGCGATCGCGCTGCCGGCCGGTCCGGCTTTGAGCGTTTTCGGCGGCGGTTGGGAGGAAGGCAACGCGTTCACGTATAGCGTCGAGCCCGACGGCGTGACCCTCAAAGCTGCCGAAGAAGGGCCGATGTTGACCGATCAAACGTGGTATCGGGTCACACCGGCCGAGGGTTTCGCCGTCGAGACGTTCGTGTTGGACTTATGTACGCTGGCCGGTGACGCCAACAACAGCGGGCGCGTTACCACGGCGGACTACGCAACGGTGAAAGGGCACCTCGGTGAGTACACGGAGGATCGCTGCGACCTGAACGGCAACGGTCGCGTGACCACCGCCGACTACAGTGTGGTGAAGGACCACATGGGCAGCCGCACGCCGGTCAAACCATGAGGGGCACGCGTGGTGTACGTCCTGCCGGCTCGTCTGCCGGCGGAAGGCGAAAAGGAGCACCGAACCGTCCGGGTAGACTTGACCGGACAGTCTTCGAGACGTTCGCTCTGTAAAGGAGGGTCTTCGTGAAGTACTTGGCTGCATTGTCGGTAGTTCTGACGAGCGTAGGTGTCGCACAAGCGACCACGATACGTCACGTTTCCGGGAATATTTCAAGCTGGCAGGGACCGTCACTGCCCAATTCTTATGGGTATCTGCGTGATTGGCCGGGTGTTGCTGCCGCGGGCACCTTTGCCGAGTTTGATCGCGGCTCGCTGCAAGTAGCCATCAACAGCGCGGTTGCGGCCTATGGTGCGTGGGATGCCAAGGTCGTCGTCACCCAGGTCAACTGGGAAAGCGACGAGCCCCCGGCCAGTACCGGTCCGGTCGTGGTCTCGGTGGACATCGATCGTGACACGCTGGTGTGGGGTCAATCGCACTCCACCGACGCCGGCGGCGGCAACTGGATGTATGGCGGCACGAGCTACGCCAATCTGGTTGAGGCCATCAACGCGGGTGCGGCGGTGGGCGATTCAGTAATCGTGGCGGGTGCGGACTGGCAGGCCTACTACAACACGGCGCACCCCTTGCCCGCGTGGGACATCATCATCGACGTTCCGGAATCGTTGATCGCCGCGTACATCGCCAACCCCAGCGCCGACGCGATGTTCGTGACGGCGGAGCTTACGGGCGATCGCATATGGATCTTCGGCGACAGCCAGTGGGGCGGCGCGGGTGACGTTCGCGTCGAGATCAACGGCCCGCCGCCCGGACCATGGATGGTGCTGGACGAGGACGCATTCGACGTCCAGGTGAACCTCAGCAGTCCGCAGGCGGGGCCGCTGACCGTGACGGTCAGCAACGCCGGGACGCCCGCGCTGGCCTGGACGGCCGCCGAGAGCCCGGACGAAACCTGGATGAGTCTGCAAGACGCCTCGGGCAGCGACGGTGACAGCTTCGGGATTCTCATCGACGCCAGCAGCCTGACGCCGGGTCAGTACGAAGGCCAGGTGGCGGTTTCCGATTCGGGGGCCAACAACAGCCCGTTGTACGTCTCGGTTGCCTTGGAAGTGTTCGCCGCCAACACGCCGGTCATCGACCTGACGCCTGATTCGCTGGCCTACGAGTTGGTCAGCCTTGATCCCGCACCGGCGGGGCAGCCCGTCACGGTCAGCAACCTCGGCAGCGGCGCACTGAGTTGGAGCGCGGCGGTGCAGGACGGCCCTGTAGGCTGGCTGACGCTGACCGACACATCAGGTAGCGACGGCGAGGCGTTCGTCGTACACGTGGACCACTCGGGCCTGCCCGGCGACGTGTACACAGCGGAAGTTGTGGTGACCGATCCGGACGCCGCCAATTCGCCTCAAGTCCTCGCGATTACGTTGGAGCTGCGCGAGCAGGACGCGGACATCGACAAGGCCAACGGCTACGACGACGCGTGGGAAAGTGGGCTCGACGGCTGGGTTGCTCAGATGCGTACGCTGCACAACGAGTGGCTGGCCAAGGACGCGAGCCTCCGTGCGGAAGGACTGGCGGTGCAGTTGGGCGATTCGATCACCCACGCCAACCCTTACGGTCAGTGGCCTCGTGGCGGCAGCGGCAAGACGCCGGAAGACCAAGCCGTTACCGACTGGATGCACGCGGGCATCTGGGGCGACGGTACGAATAACTCGGCGAACGGGTGGTACCTCTGCGCCTACGACGTGGGGGACGAAGGGCGCAGCTTCACGGCCAAGGGCGGTATCACCACGTCGGGCTATCTGCTGGGGAGCACGAATCTGCCCAGCAGTGACGAGATGTTCACCGCCGGGTTCACCAATCCCGACGGCAAGCAGTATCGCGACGCCGAGATCGCGGTCGTCATGCTCGGCACAAACGACGCCAGCGGCAACCGAAGCGCGGCTGCGATGATCGCCGACCTGGAGGCGCTTGCCGACAAGGTGCTGGCCAACAAGGCGATCGTCGTGCTTTCGACCATCCCGCCCAAGCGAAGCGACATGGACGACGTGAACGCCTACAACGCGGCGATTCGCAACCTGGCGCAGACCAGGAAGCTGCCGTTGATCGACTACGGAGCCGAGATTCTCCGCCGCCGCCCCGGCGTGAGTTGGGACGGCACGTTGATCAGCAACGACGGCATCCACCCCAGCGCGGAGCAGGGCGGCTACACGGCTTCGAGCAATCCATACCTGAGCAACGGCGAGGGGCTTAGCCACTCCGGGTACCTTCTGCGAGGCTGGCTGAGCGTGCAGAAGATCAAGGAAATCAAGGACAAGGTTATCGACGGCAAGCCGGCTCTGGTATCGAGCGAGCCACCGGCAGACGGCACGCTGGCCAAGACGGCCGGCAACGTTGTCCTGCTGACGTTCGACAGCGCGATCTCGCTGCCGGGCGGTGCGGCGCTGACTGTCGCGCCACTGGCCGGCGGTGGCGACCAGGGCGGCGCGTTTGCCTACAGCGTCGAGCCGGACGGGGCGACGTTGAAAGCGGTCGAGCAGGGCTCAGTACTGACGAATTCGACATGGTATCGCGTCGCGCCGGCAGGAGGCTTCGACGTCGAGCCGTTCGCGCTGGACCTGTGCACGCTGATTGGCGACGCCAACGACAGCGGACGTGTAACCACGGCGGACTATGTGGCGGTCAAAGCGCGCCTTGGCGAGTACACGGACGATCGTTGCGACCTGAACGGCAACGGCCGTGTGACCACAGCCGATTACGTCGTGGTGAAGGACCATATGGGTAGTCGCACGCCGGTGAAACCATAAGGCACGGCATCGCGGCATCGGCGCGGTGCGGAAGGAGGACAGGAGACATGATGCCGTCGAACGCACTGAATCCTGGCATGATGATGAGGGCTACCCGTCGCCTCGGGCGAGGTGCTCCGATCAGCCCGGTCGCCTGGGCGGCAGCGGCGGCCTTGCTGTGTGTCACGGTGCCCGGCGCCGCGGCCGACGTCTGGAACGTTTCGACGTTCGGCGAGCTGCGGACCGCCGCCTTCAGTGCTGTCCCAGGCGACGAGATCGTGATCGCTGCGGGCAGCTATCACGTCACCAACAGTCTGTACATCACCACGCCCGACCTGACGTTCCGCGGCGCCACCGGCGATCGCGACGACGTGGTGCTGTACGGCAACGGCATGAACGTCGAGAGCGGGGTGCTGGAGGGTTTTTGGGCCGCCGCCAACGGGATTCGTCTGGAGAACCTGACGATTCGCGACTTTTGGCATCATGGTATCCACATTTGCGGCACTCCCTATGCCGACAATGTGGTGGTTTCCAACGTCAAGACCGTCAACTGCGGCGAGCGGCACGTGAAGGGTTCGTCCGGCTCGGGCGTGTCGGACAACGTGCTCATCGAGGATTTGTGGATGGAGCAGACCGAGGCCTACCTGCCGCGTCCCGGCCATTCGGTTGATGAGTACAACTACATCGGGGGCATCGACGCCATGCACCTGAACGGCTGGACGATACGTCGCTGCACGGCCGCCAACATCATGGGCGCCGCCGCCAGCTCAAGGGCGGGCTTTTTCCTGTGGAACGGCGTGTCCGACCTGGTGCTGGAGCAGAGTACGGTCATTCGTTGCGGCCACGCCATCTCGATCGGCAACCCGTCCGGGCCAAGCGGTTCCCATGTGGATCCCTGGCACGCTGTCGGGGGGATGATCCGCAACAACTTCATCCTCCGCGCAAACCTGTCGATCGACAACTGGGCCCTGGAACTCGACAACACGAAGGACTTTAAGGTCTACAACAACACCATCTACAGTGACGACGCGACTTACTTCCGAACCGTTCAGATCTACGACGAAGCCAGCGAAGGCCTGACGACCAATCTCGACATTCAGCAGAACATCCTTCGCGGCCGAATCCTCGATTTGACGGTCAACGGAGGCTGGACGATTGAGGCCGTCCGGGCCATGGGCAACATCGTCGATGGCGACGGGTCGCAGGTGGTTCCCGCGTGGTTTGTCGACGCAGCCAACGCCGACCTGCATCTGACCGACCTGGCGACGGATGCGATCGAACAAGCCGACACGCTGGCTGACGTAACGGAGGACATCGACGGCGACGCCCGGCCGGTCGGCTTGGGGCCGGATTTCGGCGCCGACGAGTACATTCCCGAACTGTTTTCGAGCGAGCCGCCGGCTGACGGCACGCTGCCCAAAACGCAAAACAACGTAATCCTGCTGACCTTCTCGGCGGCGATCACGCTGCCGGGCGGGCCGGCGCTAAGCATCGTGCCGTTGGGTGGTGGCGCCGATCAGGGCGGGGCGTTTGGCTATGCTATCGAGCCGGATGGCGTGACGCTAAAGGCCCTTGAGCAGGGCACGGTGCTGACCGACCAGACGTGGTATCAGGTCACGCCTGTTGCGGGCCTGGCGGTGCAGCCGTTCGCACTGGACGTCTGTACGCTGATTGGCGACTGCAACGACAACGGGCGCGTGACCACCGCCGATTACACTTGTGTGAAGGGGTCGATCGGCGTTTACACGGAGGACCGGCGCGACCTCGACGGCAGCGGGCGTGTAACCACGTCAGACTACATTGTGGTCAAGGAGCACCTGGGCCGTCGTGTGCCGCCCAAGCCGTGACGCGATACGGCTTCGACGCGTTGACTGAATAGACTGAGCGGAATCACACCTCTGAGTGTGCCGGCTTGATCCTCGCCGCCCAAGAGGTTAGGCGCACCGTTCCGGAGGCCGACCTTCGTCAGGCGCACGAGAACCTGGCGCCTCCCCTACGAAACGCCAGATTCCCCGCTTCGTCAAAGCCGTGGCTTGGATTACTTAGCCACGTCCTCTGCGGCTTCCTCGACGACATCGGCGGCTTTCTCGGCCGATTCCCCGACTTGCTCGGCGGCCGGCTTAACGGTCTCGTCCATCGCCTTGCCGACGTCGGACTTTTCTTCCTTGCTGCAGCCGAGCATTAGAGAGCCGATTACAACCAGACACGTCAGCCAACTCCAGCGATTCATCATTCTCTCCTTTTTTACTTCTGGATGTACGTGGTCGACATCTGGCCCGTCTGTCGTCTGACGCAACGAGCGGGTCGCCTCGCTCAATCCACAAGGCCCGATCCCTGCGTAGGGGCAAGACCTTTCGCGAAGCGCCGATCCCGTGGGCGGACGCGGCCCAAGCTGCTGACCGAACAACTGTGCCCGACCCCGCTGAAGACACCCGCAACGGTAACGACGGTCCTTACCAGTGTCAATCACGGCGACGCACGGTCCGCCCGGGTCAACCCGAGGGGTCTGGCCGGTAGCCGCATTAGCGCCGCCTGGGCAGTTGACCAAGGCATCCGCTTGGCGCCGGAGCGGGTCAGGCCGTGCGCTGCGTCTGGCAGCAGGCATGCTGCTGACGCCGTTCGCCAGGTGCGACGGCTGTGAGGGCCCTACTCGATCGGGACCGGGGCCTCGACGGGACTTGACACTTTGTATTGTCCGCCACATAATACCACGGAGTTCGGGCCATGGAGTCTCAGTTTACGTCGGAACGTATGGTGCACTTCGCGCAAGTGTGCCGAGAGCAAAAACTGCCGTTGACGGTGCAAAGGCGCGCCGTATTTGAGGTCATTCTCGGCAGGGATGACCACCCGACGGCGGATCAGATCTGCGATCAGGTCAGACGCAGCCAGCCCAACATCTCGCGGACGACCGTCTATCGGATACTCGCCACGTTCGTCGGCGTGGGCGTGGTGGCCAGGATCTGTCACCCCGGCTCGGCAGCGCGTTTCGATCCCAAGACGTATCAGCATCACCATCTGGTCTGTCTACACTGCGAGAAGATCGTCGACTTTGAGGACGAGCGCCTGAACGGAATTGACTCACCCGACGTACGGAGGCACGGATTCAGGATCGACGACTACCACATCCACTTCCGCGGCATCTGCGCCGACTGTCGCGCGAAGCGCCGGGCGCAGGCCGACTCCCGTGCGCGGGCCGGCAGGAAGGCGAAGAGATAATAGATGGATGCATGAAGCAGGAAGGAGTCAAAGCTATGAACCGATGGGCGTATCCGTGGCCGGTCCTCCATAGTGGCCTGGCGGCGCTGGTGGGCATCACTGTCTGCATGCAGGCCGGCTGCATGTCGGCCGAGCGCGCCGCCGAGATCGAAACCGCTGCCGCCGAGCGGTCGCCGCTGACTCACAAGCCGGCACCCGATTTTGCCCTGCCCAACCAGGACGGCGAGACGGTTACCCTCCAGGC
>DATKUK010000122.1:0-179066 GCA_035530655.1 Phycisphaerae bacterium | reverse complement strand
CCCGCGGACGCCCGTCTACCCGATCACGGACTATCTGTTCGGCGACACGGCGAATGACGGGTCGCCGAGAGCGCTGGACCCGCTTCGGACAACCGACCGCCGGGTGGAAGGCGGGCAATTGGGCGGCGTGACCGAGATTCTCAACGACGATAGCTTGGGGGTGATCGGGCCGGCGACGGCCGGCACGACCGGCCTGGCTGCTTTCGATCCCGCTACGGGGGGGACGATAAGCGACTTTAACATGGACGGGCTGGACGACCTGGCGTGCGGGGCACCGGGGGCGCATCCGGGCGGCCTGGAACGCGCGGGGATCGCCTACATTGCGTACGGGCGACGGCCCTTCGGCTGGCACGACGCCGGCCAGATCGACGACCCCACGCCGCAGCAGCACCTGCCAGGCATCGAGTTGGAGGGCACCGTCGCCGGCGATCGGACCGGTACGGCTCAGGCCCGTGTGGCCTACTACAAGCCGGGACTTCAGAGAGTCGTGGACTTCAACGGTGACGGCGTGGCCGACTGGCTGATCGGCGTTCCTGGGCGCGACCCACTACTCGGTCGGACCGATGCGGGTATGGTCGCCGTCGTTTTCGGGCACGATCGGTACCATCCGATCGACGGCTCGTTCACCCTCGATCAGCTCAACACCGACACCAACGGACCGCTCGGCGATCCGGACGGCGTTCTGGACGAATGGGATCTTCGGGCGGTCAAGTTCAACGGTGAGCAGCCGGGCGACGAGTTGGGCTATTTCGTAGCCGGCATCGGTGATGCCAACGGCGACGGGTTCGCCGACATCCTGGTTTCAGCCCCGGGCCACGACTACGACGCGGACGGCGACGGCAATCCGGAGCGATCGGAGTGCGGCAAGGTTTACTTGATCTACGGCAGCTCGTGGTTCACCAATCCGGCCAACCCGACCGACACGTATGACCTGCGTGACATCGGCACGGGAGGCTTCCCCGACGGCCTTCCCGGCAAGTCGTACGTCGGCCCGGTCGACCCCAATCCGGGGGTCAGTTTGCGGATCGGTCCGGTCGCCCGTGCCGGCGACGTCGACTCGGACGGGTTCGACGACTACCTGATCGGCAGTCCATACGCCACGCAGCCGCCGAACAAGCCCGAGGCGGGGGCGTGTTACCTGATTTACGGCACGCCGGGCAACCAGCCGTAGCGCCGTCACGCGACTGGCAGTCGCAGGCAGCAGCAAGCAATCAGCCGCCGGCCTCGTGAATGAGGTCGGCGGCTTCTTTTTCGCCTTTTTGAGTATGGAACAGGGTCGTGAGGGTGTTGCAGCGTGCAGTTACCAAACGAGGCCGGGCGGCTCGATACAGGTCGCCGGGACGATATCAGCGAGGTGTATGCATCAGGGGAGCGTTCTGGCTACTGGTCGATGAGACCATTCATCGACGCGCCGCCGGCCGGAATGCGGATGAGAGGACTCGAACCTCCACGGGCTTTAATTGCCCACTAGGACCTGAACCTAGCGCGTCTGCCAATTCCGCCACATCCGCTGAGACGCGCATCTTAATGGTCGGCTGGGAAGTGTCAAGAAGGCCCCCGCGTCGGCACGGACGACGATTCGGCAAGCTGGAATCCCGCCACCACCGAAGGCCCTCGCGCCCGGGACAGGCTTGCCGGCACACGACGACGAGGCACGCGACAGAAGGCTATCGTCGGCTCGCCGCGACGGTGCCGATCGCACTGGTTTGTGACAAGGGAGGGGCTTGGTGTTCTCGGACTCTTACCGAAGGGGCTCTTCTGGTGTAAGCTTCCGGCGGAGGAGACTGTCGTGCGTGCAACACTACTATCGAAGCGCGGCGTAGCGGCGGGCTTGGGCGTGATCTTGGCGGCGCTGCCGGGTTGTGGTCCGTTGCCGCCCGAGGCGGTACAGCAGCTTCAGCAAGGCCAACGCCACTACGAGGCGGGCGAGTACGTCGAGGCCGTCAAGGTACTGGACCGCTTTGTGGCGGGTTGGGGGGGCACGGATGCAGCGGCGGAAGCCTATTACATTCGCGGCCAGAGCTACCTCAAGCTTGGCCAACCCAAACGGTGCCGAGCGGATCTGGAGCGAGCGTTGACCCAGTGCAAGCGTCCGGATTTGCTCGCCCGTGTCCACGTGGCTTTAGGCAGCATGGAGTGGGAGGCAGGCCGCACGTCAGTCGCCATCGATCACTACCGCCAGGCCCTACCCGAGCTGCCAGACCGCTCGCCAAAGGACGTCGTGCTTTACCGCCTGGGGGTGGGACTCCAGCAGGCTGGCCAGTGGTCGCAGGCACGCCAGCACTTCGCCGAGCTGATTGGCGGATATCCCACCAGCCAGGTCATCATGGCTGCAAGGCGCCGTTTTTCCTGGACTTACGACTACTTTACCATCCAGGTGGGCGCCTACAGCAGCAGCGACGCTGCAGCCAAGGAAGCCGGGCGTCTGCAACAGGCCGACCTGCCGGCGGAGAAACGGCTGGACACCCGTAGCGGCCGCCCACTCCACGCCGTGCAGGTCGGACACTACACCACGTACGCCGAAGCGGAAAGGAACCTGGCCCGCGTGCGCCGGTCCGCGGGGGACGCGATCATCGTGCCTTAGGTGCGAGCCGAACGATGCGAGCGTCTGTCGGGCGGGTCGGCGGGTGAGGCCGGGTTGGCCTCGAAGCGGTTGGCCAAACCCGGACCCGGGCCGCTAGAATGGCGCCATGCCGCGCTTCTGGTCGGGGTTGTTTCGTGCTGCCGGGCTGCTGGAATCGCTGGGGGTATACCTGCCGGCGGCCGGGCTGACCCGCCTAGTGGGCTTGGGGCGGGCTCTGCTGCTTATATGGTTGCTGCCGGTCGAGGAGTTCGGCCTGCTGAGCGTAGCGCTGCTGGTTGTCAACGTAGCGCAGCCGCTGTGCAGCCTGGGGCTGAACGAGGCGATCGCTCGTTACGTGCCCCATCACGAGGCGAGAGGCAGTCTGCTGCCGTTTGTGCGGCGAGGGGGGGCTCTGGTGCTGGCGGCGGGGTTGATCCTAACGGCGCTGCTTGCCGTGGGCGGGCCGTTCGTGGGTGAGGCGCTGTTGGGCAGCCGCCTGGTCGAAGCGGCGTATCCGACCCAGTCGTCACAGCGTCTGGGCGCGCTGGTCGGTATCAGCGCGGCCGCCACTTTGTCGCTGATCGCGTACTGGCTGGTCGGATCAGTGCTGCGTGGGCTGCGGCTGTTTCGGGCGCTCAGTGTGATGGAGTTAACCAGTTCGGTGCTGTTCGCGGCGCTGGCGGTCGGGGCGGTGCTGGGAGGCTGGCGGTCGGCCGAAGCGATTCTCGGGTGCTATCTGTTGTCGGTTCTGGCGCCGGGCCTGGTTTTCGGACTGGGCTGCCTGAGGCAACTTTCCTCGTGGCCGGGGCAGCGAGACGATCGAGCCGACGGGACACGGCGGCGACTGTTAACCTATGGGCTGTGGCTGGCGGGGGCGACGGTGATGTGGCAACTGCTGCAGTACTGGCCCATGTGGTATCTCAACAAAGCGGGCAGCAAGGAACTGACGGCCGTGTATGCAGGGGTTCGGGTGATCGCACAGTTGGTGATGGTCGCGGCCGGGGCCATGACAGCGGTGGTGGCGGCAGTGGTTACGCGGACGTGGGAGACACGGGGCGCCGAGGCGGCAGAAGGTCAGCTCAGGTTGGCCATCAAGACTATCGGTCTGGGGCTGCTAAGCATGTGCGGCGCGGCGTCACTGTGCCGCACGTGGCTTATCGGCTTGTTCCCGGCTGAGTACGAAGCGGGCGGTGCGATCTTACCGGTGCTGCTGGGCAACTTCATGGCCGTGGGAATGGTCGGTCTGCTGGTGGTCTGGTTCGGTTTGATCGAGAAGACAGTCTGTACGCTGGCGGTGTATGCGGCGGGTACGCTCTGCAACGTCTGGTTCGGGTTGCACTTTATGGGCGCCGCGAGCGGCGCGTATTGGGGCCAGGCAGGTTTTCTGACTGTTGGGGTTGGCAATTTATTACCGGCTGCCGCATGGACGGGAATGCTGGCTGCCGTGTGCGCGGCGGCGGTATGTTTATGCATCCTGCGCGTTGTAGGAAGGCCGTTGGACGCGGGGACGGTGCTGATTTCGTTGAGTGCGCTTCTGCTTGGTCTGCGATGGGAGATTATGCTGACTGGTGCGGTGCTGTTGGTACTGACGAGTTGGGCCAGTGCGATAATCCTCTCTCGCGACGAGAAGCAACTTATCAGGACACATCTAGTGGGGGCCATTCGTTTGCTTCGTCGCAACCGGCAAGATCGTTTCCAAACGCAGTGACTGCGTGCTTTTACAAATTGCCCGCCAAGTAATTCCGGCGACATCTCATGCCGATGAAACGCTCGCCGCCGGCGGCCGGGCCTTTCGGCTGATAGACCGAAGCGAAGGCAGACAGGCAAGCGCCGGCCGGCACGCCGAAAACGGCAGACCTGTTGGATGACTTTCATTTTTGTGTAACCAAGAGACCCACCGGGGGGCTGTCGCGGGCATGAGTTATATTCTCGAGGTGCTTGGGCGGGGATTGCTGTCGAGCCTATCCGGCGCGTTTCAATCGGTGTTGAGGGACACCGAGCCGGAGGTCACGGTGCAGGAGCTGCGCGCTCGTGCGAGGCAGCATCCGAGCGACCCCGCCCCCTGGCTTCTGCTGGGCGGTCGGTTTATGCGTCAGTTGCGGGCCGTGGAGGCGCGCAATTGTTTTGCCCGCGCGGTCGAACTCGACGATGAGTCAGCCGAGGCACGAATCGGGCTGGCCTGCGCGGTGGACGAACTCGGCCGAACGGAAGAGTCCATCGCTCAGTTCCGCGAGGTGCAGAGCATGCACCCGGACGACGTGGGCGTGTCCTTCTGTCTTGCGTTCTGCCTGGAGCGTCGCGAGCAGGGGTCGCTGGCCGCCGCTGAGTACCGGCGAAGCCTGGAGTTGTGCCCTACCCTGCGCAACGCGCACGAACGTTTGGCGGCGATTTCGCTGCAACGGGGGCAGATCGAGCGGAGTATGGAGCACTACAGACAACTGTGCGACCTGGATCCAGACCAGATCGAACTTCGTCTGATGCTGGGCAGTCTGCTGTTGCACGCGGGCGAGGGGGCCGAAGCGGTCAAACAGTGCGAAATCGCGCTGACGATGCAGCCGGACAACTGGAGCGGACGTAACGATTCGGCGGCGGCGTACGAGTCGGCGGGCCTGGTCGTCGAAGCGATCGAACAGCTTGAAGAAACGGCGGAAGCGGATCCCGACAGCGCGGACACCTTTCTGCGACTGGGCGACCTGTACCGAAAGGTAGGCCGCGCCGGGCGAGCGCTGGACCGGTACCTGCGGGCCGTGCAGGTGAATCCAGACTACCTGGAAGCCACCGTGAAGGTCGGGACGATGGAGTTGCACGCGGGCCGCCATCTCGAGGCGGCTCAGTGGTTCAACCGCGCGGTCCAACTGAACGACCGCCTGTTGGCCGCCTACGTCGTCCTGGTCGCGGCACAACATGCGTGCGGGCGGATCGAACAGGCCGAGGAATCACTGGAGATGGCGCGGAGCCTGGAGCCGAACAGCACGCTGCTGTTTTCGGAAGTAGCAGGTCTTCAGCTCAAAGCCAGCATGGGCCCACCGACCGGGCGATCGGCCATCATGATGGGGCTCGACCAGGCGCGCCGACGAGACTCGCACGATACAGCCGTGCTGCTGGACGAGCAGATCAAACGCCATCAGCGCGCCGTAGAGCGCAGCGGCAACCACGCCGAACTCCACTACCGCCTGGGTGTGCTGTTGCGTCAGAAGGAGTGTCTCGACGCCGCGATCGAGCAGTATCGCCAAGCCGTTGCCATCAATCCGGTCTATGCTCGCGCCCAGATCAAGCTGGGGCTGGCTTTGAAAGAGCGCGGCTGCGAGCAGGAAGCGACCGAAACGCTACGACGGGCCGTATGCGTCGGGCCGGAGGATTTGACGCTCCACTACAAGCTGGGGCTGCTTTTCTCTCAGCGGGCGCAATTCGAGTTGGCGGTTGAACACTTCGAGCACAAGACGGCGGCAGATCGCCAACAGGCAGCCGTACACGCCAACCTGGTGTTGGCCTTGCAGAACATGGGGCTGGTGGACGGCGCCGCAGCCACATGGCAGGCGATATCGGAATTGAACGCAGCCAACGCAGGCCACACCGTTTCCAGCGGCGAGGCCAGTCTGGCAGAGTAACCGCCTTGCTTGAGGCGAGATCGTGGCATCTTTCGGCGTCGCAGCCTCTGCGCTATGGCCGCAGAGACCCTTCCGCCCCGCCAAGGTCGATCAGGTCGAACGTAAAAACGCCAATGGTTTTGCATTGCCGGGTGCAGCCGATCGCAGTATCCTCCCATCCGGTACGATGCGTGCCGGCGCGGATGGGATAGGGCGCCCGGCAACTCAATGCGTACGCTGCCTGAGGCGCCCCGCGGAGCGCGGAAGGCACGCAGTCTACACGCGGACGGGTGCTTTGGCAGCATGACGCGGCGTCAGCCTGTCCGCCAGGGCGGACCCGTCGAGGGGTGTGAAGCTCGCAGGAGAGCGCTTGCTGCGTAACGTCCATTGGTGCTGGGTTGTGGCTTTGAGTTTTCTTCTCGCCGCGGCTCTAACGCGCTTTTACCGCGTGGATTGGAGCGTGTCGGGGGACGACACCAGCACGTTTACGGCCGTTCGCAGTCTGTTGGACAAGCCGTTCTTCCTGAAGGAGTTTCAGGCGTACGATGACCAACCTCGCGGCGTCCCGGTCGGCTACCTATTACAGGCTCTGACGTTTCGGCTCTGCGGCACGGACGAAACCGGGGCGCGTTGCGGCACGGCGCTGGCGGGATCGCTGGCGGTCGCGTTGTGCGTCTTCGCCGTGGCCCGATTGTACGGTCTGGCGCACGCGTGCATCGTCGGCGTGATGCTCATCCTGTGGCCTTGGCACCTTTTCCACAGTCAAAGCCACCGCGTGTACAGCTATGCGTTTCTGTTCGCGTCGGCTGCCATGTTGACGGGGGCGGCAGGCTGGCGGCGCAACAGTCTGGTGTGGGGCGCGGTTTCCGGGGTGTTGACGGCCGTCGCTGTTTCCACGCACGTGTTCGCCATAGTCGTGCCGCTGGGGCTGGGTCTGTTTGTGGTGCTGGAGGCGGTGCGCGAGCCGACGGGGGTGCGCCGACGCGCGATGTGGGGTTATGTGGCGGCTGGGGTTCCCTTGCTGCTGGTCAGTTGCGGTCTGGCGGTGTGGGCATTGGGTCACTGGCCCGACCGAGAGGCGATGGGCTGGGGTTACAGGGGAGCCCACAGCCTGATGGGGCTGGCATTCAACATAACGTGGAGCATCACGCTGCTGTCGGTGGTCGGGTGGTTGCGTGCCTGGCGCGAGAGCGACGCAACGCTTCGGATGTGGGCGGCCATCGCCTGCGCGATCGTAGCGGTTTCCGTGGTGGCGCCGCGCTTTGTTTCGTTCCGGCCCGACTATGTGTTTCCCGTCAGCGTGGTGTTCTTCCTGCTGGCCACACACGTGTTGGCGGAGGCGTACGTTTTGCTGCGCGCTCGTTCGGCGGTGCTGGGGTTGGGGGTGGTGGCCGGGGTGCTGCTATTGGCTTTGCCTTCCTTTGCCAGCTACTACCAGGACGGCAACCGCAAGGACTACCGGGCCGCGGCCAACTTTATTCAGGAGCACGCTCACGGCGACGATCTTATTGCGGCTGACACCCCCGGCGCGCTGGCGTATTACCTCGACCGCGAGGTGGCTTCCGTACCCCGCCCAACCTCAAGCCCGCAGGAATGCGTGCAGAGGTTGGAACAGCTCGCGCAACGGGGGAGACGGATATGGTACGTATGCCGGTTCGCCCGCGAGGAAGCGCCGACGAACGTCGATCGGTGGTTCTGGCAGAACGCTGTGCGAATGCTGCGCATCAAGCAAAAGCGATTCGACTACCACGAGAACATACTCGACGTCTATCTGTTTAACGCCGCGAGGCCCGGGTCGGCGGCGGCAGACTGAATGTCGCCCCATGCAACCAGCGGCGGAGCGGCCGCGAACTCACCTGTTGGCGGAACCAGTTGGACCAGCGTGTAGAACTCGTTGCCGGCAACGTTGAGTCTGCCGAGCGGGATCAGTTCGACGTCTGCGATAGACGTCCCCTCGACCGGGCCGATTTGCCGACCCGTGCGTGCGACGGCCCGCGCGCTGGGGACGACGAGAAAGACGGGACGAGCCGCGGGCAAGTTCGCCTGCACATCGGCGAAGTCGTTATCGCTCGGCCATGACGGACGGTCGCTGATGATTCGGGCTGCGACGTGGTTGTGACTGCAGATGACGGCGTCGGGAGGGGTGGACGTGCGGGCCTGTTGGCAGATCTGCACGAAGGCCTCCCACGCCCTGCCTCCCTGTGGCTCGCGCCACACGTTGTCGAGACTAAGGATCGCCAGCATGGCGGCGATGATCAGACCGATCGCGCCGCGTCCGGCGATCACCGCCCAACGGCGGTCGAGCCGCAGCCGGGACCACGATGTGTAAACGAAGCTCACAACGAGCACGGCCATTAACGGGTGCAGTGCCGTCCAGTATCGGGCCGAGCCGCCGCCCGGATAGATCAGCAAAAGCACAGCAACAGATCCCAGCGCCAACGCAAACAACCCGTACTGGCGGAAGTGCCGGATCGCCCACATACCCACGAGGACGAGCATCAGGATGGCGCCGAGTCCGGCCCACACCGGCACGGTCAGACCCAGATGCTCGCGCAGAAACCATGCAGCCCCGGCGAGCGAATCGACAATCCTCGAGGGAAGGAACCATTTGACGTTGCCCCACACGATGGCCGTCAACTCGGTCGGCGAGAGTCGTGGGCCATCCACCTTGCCACCCGACAGGATGCACTGGATGTGGGTCAGTCCGTCGTGCCCGAAGGCGGGGGTTATCATACCGCGGACGCTCCAGGCCAACCATGGAACCAGGGCCACGGCCAAGAGCAACGTCACCCGCCGCAGCCGAACTCCTCGCCCTGTCTGGCTTGCTCGTTCCAGCAGGACATACATCCACAAGGCAGGCACGAGCAGCAGCAGCAAGCCTTTCACGATGATGCCGTAGGCAAGTCCGCCCGCCATAAGGGCGGCGAACCGATTCGGGGCGTATCCGCCATCGCTCCAGCGCTGGAAGGCCCACAGCGTCAGCAGGGCGAAGAACAGCGTGGGCTGCTCGGTCATGATCACCGTAGCCAGGCGGTCGTAGACGGGCGAACAGACGACCATCAGCAGGACCACAAACGCCGCACCGGGAGGCAGATGTCGACGGGCCAGCGCCCACAGCAGCACGGAGTTGGCCAGGGCAAACAGCACCATCAATACCTGCGGTAGCACGAGCGAACGACTCAGCAGGGCGCAGGCTGCCACCATGAGCGGCAGGCCGGGTGGCCAGAGCTTGTGAGGTACGTAGTAGTTGGGATCCAGGCTTCGGGTGTAGCCGCGCCCGTCGGCGATCGACCACCCCAGCGCAACGTAGCACTCGGTATCGTCGTGATTGAACCGGTTAAACTGAAAGGTGTTCGACAGGCGGGGCGCGTAAGAAAGAACCTGGATCAGCAACGTGACCAGCAGGAGCGGATGGACTTTGCGAACACGGATTCCCGCGTGCGATGTGGAAGATGGCGATTGCATGAGATTGGTCGTCATCGTCGTTAAGGGATGTCAGTGTGTGCAGACGCACGGCGAGCCCGGCAGGCCATTCATCTCCATTACGGCCTCGGCAGTGTTATCGGTCGCTGGCGCGGCGGGGTTTAGGCAGAACCGGCCGCTTGCGGCGCAGGGCTCTTGTCTGGCCGAACGGCTTGATGGATCCATGTTTGAATGCGCGCGGCGGTGTGGTCCCAGTTGAGTTCGCGACGGACGCGTTCTCGGGCGGCGTGGCCCAGTCTACGGGCCAATTGCTCGTCAGTCAGAAGGCGGATGACCGCCGCGGCAACCTGATCGGGACAGGCGCCGTCGACCAGCAGCCCGGTGTCGCCGTCGAGCACGGCCTCAGATGCCCCCCCCGACCGGCCGGCGACGATTGGCTTGGCGCATGCTCCAGCCTCGGCAAAGACGATGCCGAAACCCTCCACATCGTTCGACTCCGGCAGCGTGCGGTTGGGCATGACAAACACATCGGCCAGGTTGTAGACGGCCGGCAGCAACTCATCGGCGACGCTGCCGAGGAAGCGCACCCGCCTCTCGACGCCGAGCAGCCGGACCAGGGCCCGCAACTCGGCTTCATAGTCGCCTGCACCGGCTATGGCGTAGACCACGTCGGGGGCTGCCCGGGCGATCTGAGGCAGCGCACGCAACGTGACATCCTGTCCCTTGCGGCGCGACAGACGCCCGACGGTGAGCAGGACTTGCTTTCCCTCCAGTTGGTAGCGGCGGAGCAGGTCGGGGTCCTTCGGCTGCGGCCGGAAACGCTTTGGATCGGTGCCCGGATGGACCACGGCCACCTTAGACGGATCGATTCGGCCGGCATGCAGCAGGTCCTGCGTGAAACGACTGTTGGCGACGACTTTGTCGCACCGGCGATAGGTTCGCCAGAGTAGATGCTGTTTCCATACGCCAAGGCAGCCGCGGCTATGCGACGGATCGGGTGCGTGCGTCCAGGTTGCGATCTCCTCACCGTGAGCAAATACGACGCTGGGGATACCGGTTATCCCGGCGATTAGATTCGCGACGAGGCCCTCCGGGAGCACACGAGCGGCGATCACCGCCGTGGGTTTGGCTCGAAGAGCTGTCAGTAAGCCGCGTTTGGCAAGATTGGCGTAAAGCACGAGTGACTCGGGACGCAGCAGCGGCCATCGTCGCAGGTCGATCCTGCAAATTTCCACGCCGTCCACGATCTGGCGCCGTGGCGTGGGCGGCATCATGCCGGTGACGACGCAGGTGTCGCCCAAGCGGCGAAATACCTCGTGCAGATAAACGACGTGCCCGCCTTGGTACGGCCAGTACAGCTCGCTCAGGCACAGGTAACGCATGGTCGAAGCGCCTCTCATCCCTGGGGTCTCGCCATCCGAAGGGCTCGGACGCCACGTACGCCCTTTCGTAACGGGGGCGAGCCCGTCCACCGACCGATCAGCCACTCGGCGAGGATGTCGAGGCTGAGCGGGCCCCACCGCAGGGGACTCCGCACAGCCGACTCCAGCAGATCCATGGCGCCGTGTCCGGCAAGTCGATGCCGCAACGCCATCTTGCCCGTGTCGCACAGAACGCCGGCGTAGGCCGTATTCCACACCCGCCAGGCGCGAATCCCCCGGCCAAGAAGTAGGCGGTTTTTCCAGCGGGTTCGTTTCAGGCATTTGCGCATCAGCTCTACATCGGTACTCACACTGCCACGGCTCCGCGTGATATCGACGAAGACACCCGGCGCATGGACGAAGGGATACCGACCCGCCAGTCGCATCCACAGGTCCAGGTCTTCAACGGCGGCGAGTCTGCTGTCGAACAGGCCGGCCTTTGCGAGGCAGTCACGCCTGATCACGACACCCGAACTGGAGCCGGCCACGGGGTTGTAGAGAAACGAGGTCTCCAGGAGTTGCTGCGCGGTTTCAATTCCACTCGGGAACGACCATTCACGGACAGGGCTGCCCGCCTCATCGACAATCCGAGCGTCGCAAAACGCCCATCGAGCATCGGGTCGGTTTCGCAGAGCCGCGGCTTGGGCCTCGAGCTTGCCTGGGCGCCAGCGATCATCCGCATCCAGCAGCGCCACCCACGTATGGCGAGCCGCGTGGATGCCCGCATTCCGTGCGGCCGACGCACCGGCGCGCGCCTGTCGCAGGTAAAGAACGGCCGAACCGAAACTGCGCGCCACGTCGGCCGTGTGGTCTGTGGAGCCGTCGTCCACCACGATGATCTGAGCTGGGGGCAGCGTCTGGTCGAGGGCGGAGCGAACGGCGTTCTGCAACGTCGCTGCACTATTGTAGGCGGGGATGACCACGCTGACGTCAAACACGGCTTGCCCTCGCGGCCAGCAGCAACTGCTCGTAACGTTCGGCAGCCACATCCCAACTGTACCTGGCGATGGCGAGACGGCGGGCGGCTTCGCCCATTCGGGCTCGCAGGTTCGGCCGGTCGGCCAACTCTCGAATTCGGGCGGCGCAATCACCGGGATCATCGGGATCCAATAGGAAGCCGGTCTTGCCGTGCTCAATGTGCTCGTCGGCGGCCGAGAACACGCGTCCGAACTCGTACCGCAGTCCCATGCATGGCAGTCCCGATGCCATCGCCTCGACCCACGCCGAGCCGTACGCCTCGAACGCCGAGGGCAACACAAAGGCATCGGCCGCCGCAAGCAGTTCGGGCACGTCGTTTCGATGGCCAAGGAACTTGATGTGCTCGGCGATTCGCAGTTGTCGCGCCAGCTTTTCCAGCATTGGCTGCTGGCTGCCGTCTCCAACGATCACGGTGCACAGCTCCAGACCGTTTGCGGCAGCCAGCGCTGTAGCTCGCAACAGGTATGCAAAGTTCTTCACGCGAGCCAGGCGTCCGACGCCCATGACGACAAACGTGGAGTCGGGCCAACCCAACCCTCGGCGAAGCGACGCTCGCTCCGCGGGACGCGGTCTGAAAAGCTCATGGTCCACACCGTTACCGATCACCGGCACACGGTGGGTCGCCAGATGGTATAGGCGCATCAACTGCTCGCGCACGTTGTGTGACTCGGCCACGACGTAGTCCGCTGCGCGGTTGCCCAAACGCTCGTAGTAGTAGTATTGCCAGAAAGCCAGTTCCTTGGCGAAGCGAAGTGACAGCGAGGGAATCTCTGCCGCAAATTCATGGGGTTTGGCGCCAGCCCACGTGCCGCCGGTGGCGATGAGAATGGGCAGATGCTGACGACACCGACGCAAGTAGTGAGCTGCTTCGGGCTGGAAGACGATCGCGCCATCGTACGGCTGCCCGTTGAGGAAACGACTGTAGATGTCGCGCCACCGTCTCATCCACAGGCACGGTCGGACGCGCCACAGTCGAGGAGCGATGGAGGCGTTGCCCGCCCGGTACACCGCCGCCCCACCGAGAAGATCGTGCTCCGGGCCGACGGGGACCGTGCGACGCGTGAGCACGTCGACCTGATGTCCGCGCGCCGCCAGTGCCTGGACGAGGTGGTAGGCGCGACGCTCGGCCCCGCCCCGCAGGTCCGGCCAGAACACGTCCTGCGCCCAAAGCAGACGCACAGCCACCTCACAAACTACAACAGCAGGTCCAGCGTCTGACGAATCATTCGCCGTTGAGAATACCTGGCGAGGGCGGTGTCGCGCGCCGCGCGACCGAGTGCCTTTCGCATCTGACCATCGACCAGCAGTGCCTCAAGTCGTTCGGCCAGGGCCTGCGGGTCGTCGGGTGCGACCAGCAGGCCATCGACGCCGTTGGTGATCATCTCCTTGATGCCGCCCGTGCAACTGGCCACACACGCCACACCCGCAGCCATCGCTTCGACGACAGCTAACCCGAACGATTCGGTGCGAGAGGGCACCACGCACACGTCGGCCCGATGCAGCACGTCCGTTATGTGCTCACAGAAGCCCAGCCACGTCACACGCCCGTTCAAGCCGAGTTCGGATGCCAGCTCTCCAAGCTCGTGACGAAGCGGGCCGTCGCCGGCGACCGTCAGATGGAAGGGCAGCCTTTCAGGTAGAAGCGCCAGCGCCCGCAACAACACGTCCAAGCCCTTCTCGTGCGAGAGTCGCCCGAGGAAAGCCAACTCCCGCACGCCTCCGTTGCCACCGGCCGCCTGCAAAGGGCGGGGCACGCCGTGCGGGATGACATGCACCTTGCGCATGGGGACGCGGAACCAGTCGACAAGCGTCCTGGCGGCGAACATGGACGGCGTTACAAAGGCCGACGAAGCAGCCGTCACCGTTCGCATTTTCGCAAACGGGTGGGCCTTCCATAGCCCTAGCGTCCCTCCGGACCAGTTCCTGGCGCAATCGTCGCCGATCCAGTGTGTGACGTTGACGACGCGGTGCGCGCCTGCCGCACGCCCGGCGATCGCCGCAACGGCAAAGAGGCCGGGAGTACTCTCGTTCATCAGTAGCGAGAAGCGTTCCTTCAGCGAGCGGAATTGCCTGCGCGCGCTTCGAAACTGCCCCCACAGATGGTCAGCGGGGCCTGCCACGTCCAGCGCCACCACGGAGCCCCCTACCGCACGCCGAGTGAGTCGTGCGAGCATCTTGTTTACGAACGTAGGATCGGGATGCCATATTTCCCACGGCACGCCGCGGCGCGACAAGCCTTCGGCGATCGCGAGGACGTATCGCTCGATACCGCCGAAGGCAAAGCCGCGGAACAGGATCACGACACGCATGTGCTGGTCATCCCTTGCGAGCGCCCGAGCCGCTTGCGCCTGTGACCAAGGCTGCGGCCACCGCACCACCCTGTCGACCAGTGGCCCCGACACGATAGAAAAGAAGCATCCGAGCCATCAGGGCGTACGCGGCGCCCAGGCATGTCACCTTCAAAACGAACCCTATCCATTGGCCGTGTCCCGGCAGACGGAATCCCGCTACAGCCATTACCGCGAACAGCCCGGCAGCCATGCCGCCGGGCACAATCGCCTGACTGATAAAACTGGAAAGGGAGACCCTCAGCCAACGCATGACCGCGCCGGCCAGAACGCTGTAGAACACGACCATCGGGATAAGCGTACCCAAAGCGATCCCCTCGAGTCCGAGGCCGAGCTGGGTGACGAAGAATAGACTCAGCGCCAAGTTGGACACGGCCTGCGCGGTGACGACCAGCGCGGCGTATCGCACGCGTCCGAGTCCGCTGATGACCGGTGTGGTGATGCTGGTGGCGACGGCCGCCACTTGCGCGAGTGCCAGGATCGTGAGAACCCGTGTTCCGTCGGCAAACTCCGGACCCATCCAGAGAACGATGAACTCGCCGCCGAAGACCATGAACCCGATCAGGAACGGCAGGCCGAGCAGAACTGACGCCCGCGCGCCGCGCAGGAAGAGCCACCGCAGATCGGCGTGTCGCCCGGCGCCGGCCGCCTTGACGATTGGCGGGCCCAGCACGGCGTTGATCTCGTTGAAAAAGTGCTGGGCGTGCTGGATAAGCATGAGTGGGACCGAGTAGATGGCCACTTCTCTGACACCGATAAGCAGACCCACCAGAAGCAGATCGGTAGAGTAGATGATATTGACCGACACGTTGCCCACGAATGCCCAGATGCTGAAGCCGAACACCTCGCGAAACCAGCGGCTACCGGCCAGCCTTACACCCAGCCGCAACGGCCGGTAGACGCGCCGAGCGGCTACGTAGTTTGCCAGAATCCAGAGGAGGTTTGCGGCAAGCTCGACTATGGCCAGACCGATAAGCCCGCCCCCAGCAACGAGCACGATCACCACGCCCGCGGCGCGGGCTGCCAACGTGCCCATATCGATCGTGCGGGCCAGACCGAATCGCTCCAACGCCGTCAGAATCAGTGCGAACGGCGTGCCCAGGAAGGAGGCCCAAAGGTTCAACGCGATCAACAGGATGACCAGTCGCGCGCTGGCGACGTAGTCCGCGGGGATTCGGGCGAACAGGATCTCGACAGAGGCGGCCAATCCGCCGGCCACCAGCATCAGCACGGCACCGCAGGCGATAAAGAACCCGATGGTGGTGTTGATGACGCCGTTGACGCCCGCCGGATTGTTACGGCCCATGTAGAAGGGAATGAAACGACCCAGGCCTCCGCGCGTGCCCAACTCGATGAGGCCCAGGTAGCCGGTCAGGGAGACCAGCAACGACCATACCCCATACGCCTCGACGCCGAGTCGGTGGACGACAAAAGGCGACAGCACAAACAACACCGCCAGGTTGGCGCACCGCGCGACCCAGTTAGGACCTATTCGCTGAAGGTAGCCTGTTAGTTTGCTCATGCATGGCTCCCGCCTGCCAGCGGGACGTGCCAGGCGCGGGGTCTGGCCGACTGCCGGAAGACACCCGTCTTACCACAACGCGCTGCAAACACACTCTCGACGTGGTTATCGGTCAGTCGGTCGGGCCGATTCAGTTCTATCGACGCTGGGAGCGGACATTGGCGCGATAACACTCATCCTCTTCTCTGCCGTAGTCGTACGATGTGGTCCGGCCCGGTCGAGAGTCCCCAGGTTCCGATAATCTTTGAACGTCGTTCTACGGCAGCGATGAGTGGACGGTTCGATGGGCGATTGGTTGGGCGTTCAGAAAGCGGCGCGAAGCTTGTAGACGGCCAGACGCTGGATATGTCGGAGATAGTTGATCTGCTCGGCGAGCGTGAGTTTGCTGCGGCCCTGCTCCCGTAGCGCGAAGTGGATCGGCACCTCACGGATATGCCGGCAGCCACATTTGACCATCAGCTCAAGTCCGATCTTGTAGCCCACGGGGGACAGATCTGCCGCCCCGGACAGGACGCTTCGGCGTAAGGCGAAAAACCCGGACATGGGGTCCCGTACATTGACGAAGGGCCTGGCCAGCAGCGCCGCCGCCTTGCTGTTGATCCAACGGAGCAGACCCCACCGCTCGTCGGTGCTGCCGCCCGGCACGTACCGGCTGGCCAACGCAAATTCGACTGCCGGCTCGGACAGGCACGCCAGCAGACGCGGGATGGCTTCCGGCGGATGGCTTAAATCCGCATCCATACACACCAGGATCTGTCCCCTGGCCTCGTGGAAACCGTGCAGTACAGCCGAACTCAGGCCGCGCTCGCCCACACGGGTGATCAGGCGGACGAGGTGATTGGCTGCAACCAGGTCGGCGATCACTCGATCCGTGCCGTCCCTGCTGTCGTCGTCCACCACCACAATCTCATAGGGGCGGCCCAGGGGGGCCATAGCGGCGGCAATGCGCCGAACCAGGGCGGGCAGGTTTTCTGCTTCCCGGTACGTGGGTACGACAATCGAGACCCAGTCGCCGAGACCGCCCTTCTGCGTATGTGATGCTGCCGTCGTCATCAAGCGAACAGCATAGCAGGTTGGATCGCCGCAACCAGCGCAGCCGTCGACGTATCAGGTGAACTGTCTCGCCCGCAGTCTCTGTAAATCGCAAAAGTCCGTCTGCGCCACGCCCGATAAAAGTATTACTGCCTAGCTGTAGAACCTTGGCTTGCGAGGCGGGACGCTGCCCGGTGTCGGGCAAACTTTCCAGGCAGAGCAAGCTTTGGAATCGGTGATCCATGGATTCATCACCGCAGCCGCCCTTTCAGCCGTTGCGTCGAGGGACTGTGGCGTGGGCCTTGACGGGTATCGGTCTTGTCGTGGCTGCGGTCTTTCTGGCCAGCAGCGATGCGGACAAGAAGGAAGGGCTGCGCTACGGCGACCTGTTGAACTATCACGTGGCTGCGGTACAGCGGATTGGGGCGCGCCTTCGGGCCGGGCAGATCCCTTTCTGGGACCCCGAGGTCGGCTGCGGGGTCGATCAGTTTGTCTCGATGAACAACTCGCTGTGCTATCCCCCGTTCTGGCTGGCGTCATTGCTGGGTCCGCGTCTGGGCTTGGGGCTTCTGGTGATCGTTCATCTACTGCTGGCTGGGGCTGCGTGGGTGGCGTGGCTGCGCTGCCTGAACGTCCGCACTGCACCCGCCCTGTTGGGCGCAGCCGCTCTGGTCTTCGGGATGGTGGGCGAGTCGTGGTGGCCGCCGATGCTGTATACGCTGGCATGGACGCCGGTCGCGTTCCTGCTGGTCGATCTACCGGGCCTGTCAGGCAGGTCTCGGGGGTGCGCTCTGGCCATCTGCCTGGCGCTGCAACTGCTGGCCGGTTTCCCTCAATACTTTCTCTACAGCTTGATGTTGCTGTGTGGATACGTCGCGATCAAGGCGATCAAGGACCGGTCGGTGCACCTGCCGGCCACGCTTCTTACAGCCACGGCGACGGCGATACTGCTGGCGGCTATACAGCTGCTGCCGACATACCTGTTTATCACGCGCGAGGGCTTCCGCCGAGGGCCACTCGATCCTGACCGCGTCCACAGTAGCACGGGGGGCGTGCCGGCAGAGAGTTTCCAATCGCAACTGAGTCGGGTCGTGCCCAACGTGTTCGACAACTCGCAGCGAGCAAGATTTCTGAGCAACCGCTTCAGCTACGGCTACCTCGGTCTCGTGGTACCGTTCGCGGTAGCGATGTGCCTGATCTGCAGGCCAACGTGGCGAACGGGCTACTTCGCGCTTGCGATGGTCGCAGGGTGGTATCTGTGCGTGGGCTACGCGCCAACGGTGCTGCCCTTGTACGACTGGCTCGCGCACCTTGTGCCATGGTTCGGTTCGTTCCGCGAGCCCGACCGCCTGCTGCTGTGGATGCTGTTCGGCCTTGCCGCTTTGGTCGGCCTGGGCGCCGAGCGGATCTGGCCGGCCGATTCGCACTCGGCTTGTCGATGGCGCGTTCTGGCCATCGCGGCCTTCGTCGCGGCGATCCAGATAGGCCGATGGGCGTCATCCGAGGCAGACGTCCGCCAGGTCGTCCTGTGGTTGAGCGGCCTGGCGTGCGTCGTGCCGGCAGCCTTACTCGGGCGGTTGAAACTCGGCCGTAAGGCCATCACGGCCAATCATCTGGCCGTCGCAGCGCTTGCCGCAACGGTGGTGGACATGGTGTTCGCCTCAGGCTTCGTGTGCCCCTACATCACCTTCCCTCAGAAACAGTTGAGCGAAATTCGCACGGCCACGGAGGTGGGTGCGGAAACCATCCTGACCGCCGACCAGCTCCGAATGCTTGCAGCCGAGGCCGGACGCGATCGGCTATACATTGCCGCACCGTACGCACCGCTGCGTCGACCGGCATCGCTGCCGGCATTTCGAACGCTCGCGGCCTACGAACCGTTCATCCCCGGGCGACACGCCGAACTGGACGAGTGGTTCCTTGGACGGAATCTGCGGGAGGTTCGCAGCAACAGGTTGTGGGACCTGCCGGTCGAGCCGCACACGAGCCTTTTCGATGTCAGCAGCATCCGCGTGATAGCCGTGCGCGACCCAATCGAAGATGCAGCACAACATGGCTGGGAGGAAGTGACGGCGCTCCCCAATGGAACCGTCGTCTACCGCAACCGACGTGTCGTCGAGCGCGCCTCATTGTGGGAGCACTATCAGGTGGCCTCGCCGTGTGATGCCCTGGACAACCTGATCTCAACGCCTGACCAGACCCCACGTCGGGAGGTTCTGCTCGAGCAGCCGCCCGGCGAGGCGTGGCGGAAGCAACATGGTGCCCAGGCAGACACCACGGCTGAATCCCAATCGATTGGCTCGGTGAAGTGGCTGCTGGATGGGCCCGAGCATGTACGGCTGGACGTGCAAGCCAGTCGCCCTGCCCTGCTGCTGCTGAGCGACACCTACATGCCTGGCTGGCGCTGCTGGGTAGATGACCAGCTCGTCACTATCCGTCGAGCGAACTACCTCTTCCGCGCCATCGAACTCCTGCCGGGCCGTCACGTGGTGGAGTTTCGCTACCGGACGGCGGGTGTTGTGGCTGGAGCGATCGTGTCGGCAGTGGGAATTGCGGCGATGGCGATGGTAGTCACCCTGGGTGGTGGGCGACGCCGCCGGCCGCAGGCCTCATAGCCATGAACCCATCGACCTGCCCGCCCACGCATGGGTGCGACGCGTGCGGTCAGACAGGTGCGCCCGCGGGCTCGGCCACCAAGAGCTTCACGCTCGCTACGATCGAGCCGGACAGTCGGCGGAAATACTGCTGGCTTCCGACTTTCCGCTGCAACTCATCCGGCAGCGCGTGTTTGCGCAGGCGGACGTAGGACAGGTCGGCTTCGGCCAGGAAGTCTGCAACGGCCGAGCCCAGACCGCCGATGACGCTGTGTTCCTCCACGGTGACGATCGCGCCCGTCTGCTCTGCAGCCTGTCGCAGGGCCTGTCGGTCCAACGGCTTGAGGGTATGCATGCTCAGGACGCCGGCCTCGATGCCTTGCCGGGCAAGCTGGTCGGCTGCCGAGAGCGTCTCTTTCAGCATGGCCCCGGTGCTGATGAGGGTTACATCGCGACCGGTCCGGACCTGAACGGCTCGACCGATTTCGAACTCGGGCTCGCCGCGATGCACGACCGGCTCGCCGGCTTTGCCGAGTCGCAGATAGCACGGGCCGGACATCCGCGCAAGCGCCCGCATCGCCAAGCGCGTTTCAATCGGATCGGCGGGAGCAATCACCGTCATGCCGGGCAGCGACCGGGCCACGGCGAGGTCCTCGACACCGTGGTGCGTGTAGCCACTCGAGCCGTATGTGCAGCCGCCACCGACGGCCACAATCTTGACGTTGGCGCGGTGATAGCACACGTCGTTGCGCACCTGCTCGAGACATCGCAGCAGCGGGAAATTGGCGATTGAATAGGTAAACACCGTTTTGCCGCACAGCGCCAGGCCAGCCGCCACCCCGGTCATGTTCTGCTCGGCGATGCCGGCATTGAGGTATCGCTTTGGGTAGCAGCGGGCGAACGGCTCGAGCACGGAGTATCCCAAGTCGCCGGTGAGCAGGAAGATCCGCTCGTCCTGAGCGGCCAGATCGCAGAGCGTTTCAATGAAGGCGGTTCTCACAGGGCCACCTCCAGTTCGCCAATGGCCTGGGCCAGTTGGCTATCGTCAGGAGATTTGTAGTGCCACGCCAGCGAACCCTCCATGAAGCTGACGCCCTTGCCCTTGATCGTATGGGCGATCACCGCAGTGGGCCGAGCTGACTGGCGCGGCACATTCGCCAGCGATCGACGAATCTGGTCGTGATCGTGCCCGTCGATCTCGACGGTGCTGAAGCCAAACGCACGCCACTTCTCGGCAAAAGGCTGAAGGCTTAAAATTTCATCCACCGCCCCGAGTCCCTGTAGCTTGTTGTGATCGACGATAGCCACCAGATTGTCGAGCTCGTGCTGCCGGGCAAAAAGGGCTGCCTCCCAGACCGAGCCCTCGTCGCACTCGCCGTCACCCAAGAGCACGAAGACGCGGTAGTCCCTGCCGTCGCGCTTGGCGGCCAGGGCCATCCCGCAGCCGATGGGCAGGCCATGCCCCAGCGACCCTGTAGACACCTCCACCCCCGCAACGGCGTCGGTGCAGTGACCCGCCAGCACGGTGTCATCCTGCCCGTAGCTGTCGAGCATCTCGACCGGGAAGAAACCTCGTTCGGCCAAGACTGCGTAGAGGACGGCGGCGGCGTGGCCTTTGCTGAGGATGAAGCGGTCGCGATCGGGCCAATGGGGGTTTGTCGGATCGACGCGAAGGCAGCCGCCATACAAGTGGGCCAGGATGTCCGCCGCCGACAGGCAACTGCCGATGTGACTGGCGGTGGCACTATGGACCATCTCGACGGCCCGTCGACGGATCCTGGCGGCCAGGTGGGACAGATCAGAATGGGGCAGGCTCGGATTCACTTTCGCTGGTCACCTCATGGCAGAGAGTGTCGATGGATTGGCGCATCTGCGCCAGGACGTGTAAGACGTCATCATCCTCGGATGGTTCGGAGGTTTGCACCGCGCGTGTCGCGCGGCTGCCGCGAAGCGGATCGCGCGCGGCGGGGAAGCCGGCTGTCTCGCGCACCACCCAGAGCGGGCGATGCTTGACTTCGATATGCACGCGAGACAGATACTCGCCCAGAATCCCCAGGAACAGGCACTGCACGCCGCCGAAGAAGAAGATCAACAATGTCTGCGTCATCCAGCCGGCGGGTGGTGGGGTAAGATGCGTGACACCCGCGCGGTTCAGTACTGTCAGCAGCACGTATGCGGCGGCGCCGAACACGCTGGCGGCGGTGACGAGCAGGCCCAGGGCGCTGGCCCAGCGGAGCGGTTTGGAGGAGAACGCCACCAGGGCGTTGACCGCGTAGTTGAAGCAGAAGATTAGTCCTGTGGTGGTCCGACCACGCTTGCGCGGCGCTCGTTCGTAGGTAAACCCACATTGTCGAAAGCCTACCCAATGCACCAGCCCACGAAGATAGCGATTTCGCTCACCGCAGCGTTTCAGGGCCTCGACTGCGGGCCGCGATATCAGCCGGAAATCGGTCGCATGCGGGGGAATCTTCACGTCGCTCAGCCAGTGAATCAGGTGATACGCGGCCCGCGCACCAAGCGTCTTGAGAAAACTGTCATCACTTCGCCGCGTGAGCTGACCGTACACCACGTCGTAGCCCTGTTGCCACTTGGCCAGCATCGTGGGAATGGCTTCGGGTGGGTCCTGCAAATCGCTTTGCAGGAAGATCAAGGCATCTCCCTGGGCGTAATGCAGACCCGCAGCCAGCGAAACCTCGCAGCCGAAGTTCCGGCTGAAGCGCAGATATCGCCACCGCGTGTCTCGCTGCGTGAACCGTCGCGCGATTGCACCGGTGTCATCCTGGCTGCAATTGTCAATGAGCAGTATTTCGAAGCGGTGGTCGGGCAGACCTTTCACCACAGACGTGACACGATCGAACAACTCCGGGAGATTGTCCTGCTCGTTGTAGGCCGGAATCACGATCGAGATGAGGGGCTTGTCGGTCGGCCCGTCGGATGACTGATTGTGGTCGCTCACGCGCACGGCTGGCCAATCCTCTCAAAAGTGCCATCACGAATGCTGACAAGAACCCCGCCCTGCTGGAGGTATTCGTCGCCCTCGGCCACGATGTCGTCTTCGAACGAGCGGGCGAAAATGATCGTGTGTGCAGGCGGCTGCTCGTCGAGGTGCGAGGGTGAATAGACGGGGCTGTGCACCTTCGGCAGATACAACCCGTGGTACGCAGAGTTCCGGTCTACGAAGTAGTCGATCTGACCCTCGCTCACCTTGGCCAGACCTAACAGGGCGGTCGTTCTCTCGGCTGCACCCCAGCCCGCGACCGAGCCGATTCCTTTCAGCTCGCCAAGCATGCGGCGGAAACCTTCCAGATATCGCTGCACGCGAGCGGCAAAACGAGTGGTCCGACCCCGGTCCACGCGACCCAGAAGCCGAGGATCGATTCGGTCTTCGGCCGAGCCTACATCCTTGCCGAACACGCCCACGATGGACCCACCATGGGCATCGCCGCGCATCGACGCCAAATGCCCAAACCCGTGCTCCGACATCAGCCGAATCAGCGTATCCACGCTGAAGTACGTCAGGTGCTGGTGGTACAAGTTGCCCGCCACGTCCTGCGCGAGCAGTGCCAGCACATCGGGCACCTCGATGACGGCCAGCCCCGCAGGTTGTAGAGCCTCGCGCATGGCTGCGACGAAGTCGTGCAGGTCGGCCACGTGTTCGAGCACGTGCCGCGCTACGACAGCCGACGCGCCACTGACACTGTGGCGACGCAGCGATTCGGTCGAGAAGTAGTCACGAATCGTCGCGCTGCCGTTCCGGCTGGGGGCGTCGGGCAGCGCCCGCGAAGGCTCAAAGCCTATCGCCTCGAAGCCCGCGCCCGTCAGAAACCTCAGCAGCGTCCCGTCGTTGGAGCCGGCCTCGACCACACGTGCCCCACGGCGAACGCCAAACGCTGACAGCAGCTTGGCGACCCGCTGAACGTCACGGCAGTAGCCGTTGAGGTGACCCCCGGAGAACATGTACCGAAGATACAGCTCCGCCGATACGATCTGTGACAACTGGATGAGGCTACACACGTCACATCGGTGCACGGACAAGGGCAGAAGCGGCTCCTGCCCGATCTGCTCGCGGCGGAGATACATGCCAGCCACCGGTACGGAGTCGAAGTGCACAAACGGCTCGGGCAGCGAGGCGTGGCAGAGCCGGCAAGTTGTCGTCGTCGACACGTTCACGCCAACGGCCCTTTTTGCTCCAGGCTGTCACGCGCCCAGCGATAGACGCGACGAAAGCCCTGCTCAAGCTCCATCTCGGGCGGTGCACCAACAAGCTGAGTGACTTTGTCTATTTCGGGACAGGAGACGCGCGGGGCACCGGTCCCTGTCGAGCCGACCTGGAGAGTCTGTTGCACGACGGGCACCGGAGGCTCGGCCATTTGTGCGATGGTCTCGGCCAGCTTCCGGATGGTGACCAACGGCTCGCAGCAGCCGACGTTGTAGGCCTGGCCGGCCTCGCCGTGCAGCAACACATGCCAGAACATCACCGCTGCATCGGCCAGATAGCAGTAGCTGCGTCGGTCCTTGCCCTCGCTGCGAACCACCAGGGGCTCGCCGCGGGCGGCGGACCAGGCAAACTCAGCAAACGCCCTGTCGTCATGCGAGTCGATACCCGGACCGTAGACTTGCACCGGCCGGACGATTCGCACCGGTACACCGTATTGCCGGGCATAGAGGGCACACAGCGTCTCGCCGAATCGCTTCGATTCATCGTAGCAGGCGCGCTCGGCGAGAGGGTCGACCCGGCCCACGTAGCTTTCCGGGGTCGGCACGTGCTCGGGTGGTGGCGAGCCGTAGACCTGTCCGCTGCTGAAAAAGAGCATACCCTCGATCTGTGCACGGCGTGCGAGTTCGAGCAGTGCAAGCAGCCCCAGCGAATTGGCGCGGGCGGTGCCCAACGGATCGGCCAGATACCCGCCCGCGGAAGCCGGACAGGCTGCGTGGATGACATAGTCGACGTCCCGCTCAACGGGCGCCGCCATGGCCGCGCTGTCCGCCTGGTACCATTCAATATCCGGGCGATCGAGCAGAGGCCTGAGTCGCGGGTAGTCGGCAGGAGGGCGCCGGGTCGTCAGGACGAGCGTGCATGGCCGAGGCAAACACGACTCGTTCAATTCGGCGACCGTGTACAGCAGATAGCTGGCCAACAGCCCCCCACCGCCGGTGATCAGTATCGTTCGTCCAGCCAGTCCTTCCAGCGCCGGCGTACGCGCGATCACGCGGCGCACGTCCTCTGCAATGACCGGATGCAACGTCTCTGACAGTCGTGTGATGGCCAGTTGAGTCTGCATCATAGCGTTACGTACGGCGTTGAAGACTGCGAAAGCTTCACCCTATTTTCCGCTGCTCGGCACCGGCACACTCGCGCCCACTACGTCGTGCACCACGCCGGTCTGCTCGCCGGCAAGGCACGTCAAGCCAGCCAGCACGTCGCCCATATACTCCCGACGCGGAGCGTCGATACCCGGATATACACCGACGAAGAAGGTACGGTTCATGACCGCATCGGTATTGCGCAGCTCACCCACCAGGCGGTGAGGCACGTTCAGGTATGCGGGCTGGCGGAGCAGATTCCCGCCGAACAGCAATCGTGTCTGGATTCCCCGCGTTTCGAGGTATTCCAGCACGTCCCGACGCCCAACAAGGGCGTTGTCGGCAAGGGTGAGCACGAGCCCGAACCAACTGGGCTCGCTCTGCGGTGTGGCCTGCTGCACGGTGAGCCAGGGGACTCGCTCGATCGCCCGGGCCAGCGCCTCGTGGTTGGCTCGCCGCGCGGCGACGAACTCGGGCAGCTTAGCCAGTTGAGCCAGTCCGATGGCCGCCTGAATGTCGGTCGGCTTGAGGTTATATCCGAGTTGACTGTAGACGTACTTGTGATCGTAGCCGACCGGCAGGCGTCCGTGTTGCTCGCTGAATCGTCGCCCGCAGGTGTTGTCATGACCCGAATCGCACCAACAGTCGCGCCCCCAGTCACGGAGACCCACGACAATGCGGTGAAGCTGCGCATCGTCGGTCAGGACGGCACCGCCTTCACCAGTGGTGATATGATGAGGCGGATAGAAGCTCTGCGTGGCCAAATGCCCGAATGAGCCGGTAGGCCGGCCTTTGTAGAGGCTGCCTAATGCATCGCAGTTATCCTCAACCAGATAGAGGCCATGCCTGCGGCAGAACCCAAAGACCGCGTCGACGTCGAACGGGTTGCCCATCGTGTGGGCGATCATGACGGCACGAGTGCGATGGCTGCGTGCCGCCTCGAGCTGGCTCACGTCGATGTTGATCGTGTCTGGGTCGACGTCTACAAAAACCGGTACGCAGTTGTGCTGAAGGATCGGATTCACCGTGGTGGGGAACCCGGCCGCTACGGTGATCACTTCGTCGCCCGGTTTGATCGGATCAGACAGCAGCGGGCTGCACAGGGCCGCGAAAGCCAGATAATTCGCCGAGGAGCCACTGTTGACCATCACGCAATGCCGGCGGCCGATCCACCCAGCCAATGCGCGTTCGAACTGCTTGCCGCGAGGACCCAGCGTCAGCCAGAAATCGAGGCAGGCGTCGACGGCTGCGTTGACCTCTCGCTCGTCGAACACCCGGCCCGCATAGGGCACAGTGCTGTGTCCAGGGGTGAACGGCTGCGATGCCGAGCGCAGCTTGCATAGTGCGCGCACCCTATCGGCTATGTCCTTACGCAGTTGCGACTCGGTCACACTCATGCTCGACTTGTGACTCCCCGTCCGCACGTCGCCCTGGCACACAGCCATCCGGCAAGGGATGCCCTGACGGCGGCGCTGCTGCCATGTATTCGGCAATCTGTTCAAGACATAGGTTCCTGGCAGGACCGTCTTCCAGCCATCGTCGATACCATCGCGCCGTGTGGCCCACGGCCTCGGCGAAGGCCCATCGCGTCCGCCAACCGAGGTGCCGGTACGCCTTAGCGCAACTAAGCATGAGAAGGCCGGCCTCATGCGGTCTCTGCATCTGGCTGGTCGAATGGTCCTGCCATTTCCCGCCGCCCCATTCGGCCAGCAGTAATTCGACCAACTCGCGCACCGTCCGACATCCGTCCAGCGACGGCCCGAAGTTCCAGGCCTCCGCGTGTTGCATCAGGCTGACATCCAAACCCGCCTCGGTCATCAGGCGCGCCGCCAAAGTCAGATAGCCTCGCAATGGGTCCAGAACGTGCTGCCATGGCCGTACGGAGTCTGGGCTCCTCACGGGAATGGCCTGGCCCTGCATGAGTGCGCGTACGGCGTCGGGCACGATTCTGTCGGCCGCCCAGTCGCCGCCGCCGATGACGTTGCCGGCCCGCGCCGTCGCCACCGCTATGCCGGACGGGCCCAGCAGCGAGCGCCGGTACGCAATGGCAACCAACTCGGCAGCCGCCTTGCTGGCGCTGTACGGATCGCGCCCCCCCAGCCGATCGGTCTCCCGGTAGGCATGTACCCACTCTCGATTCTCATAGCACTTGTCGCTCGTCACGACGACAACGGCCCGCACCGACGGACAGGTGCGGGCGGCTTCCAGAACGTTGACCGTGCCACCGACGTTCACATCGAACGTCTCCTTCGGTCGTCGATATGACTCGCGCACCACCGCTTGGGCCGCCAGATGGAAGATCACCTCCGGTTCGACCCGCCCGATCAGTTTGGCCAACCTTTCCGCGTCGCGCACGTCCCCGCGATGATCGTCGACAAGCTCGCCGATGCGGGCCTCATCGAACAGCGAAGGTTGGGTCGGCGGATCCAGCGCGTAGCCTGTCACCCTCGCGCCAAGGGCGTGCAACCACAAGCCAAGCCACGATCCTTTGAAGCCTGTGTGCCCGGTGACCAGACAGGCTCGGCCCCTGAAGGTACCAACAAGAGCCTCCTGCTCGTTGCGGTCTGTCGATTTCGACGCCGGTCCCACCACACACCTCGCCGCCAGCGCCCGCCAGTGCCCTGCCGCCACACACAAGCATGCACACGTACAGAGCGAGCCGTCGCCGCAGACGCGTTTTCAGCGTTTTATCGGCACGCACTTAGGGCGACTTAATCGGACGTTGACCCGTTCTTCAGCCGCTCAACACCCGTCACTTACCCATCGCCGACGCGGAGAGAATCGTCAGAACAGCATGGCTGTTATCGGCCCATGGGACTTTTCAGCAGGCGTGCGAGGGCGTTTGGTCGGCGGAAGCGACGACTCGGCACCGGATTTCAGCTTGCCAGGGCCGGTACCATCTGCCGAGCCCTGACGGGCAGGGCCGGCCCGGCGTCGCCGTTGCACGGCTCTGCCCGCGGCACCAATGCCCAAGGGGCTCGGCCGCTGGCCCATAGCTCATTGAGTGCCTTGTACTCGCGCGGTGTGTCCATACACTGCCAGAACCCGTCGTGCTCGTAGATGCCAAGCTGTCCATCAGCCACCATGCGCGCTAGCGGATCGCGCTCGAAGATCAGATCATCTCGCGCATCGAAGTAGTCCCATACGCGCCGAGCATCGAAGACCATAAACCCGCCGTTGATCCGACCCGACGTGACAGCCGGCTTCTCGTCGAAGGACGTTATCTTGTTGCTGGCGCTCTGCAATTCGCCAAACCGGCCGGCGACCCGTACCCCTGTCAGCGTCCCCACCAAGCCCGATTGAATATGCTGCCGCATCAGCGCCGTAACGTTGACGTCGGCAATGCCGTCGCCGTACGTCAGGCAGAAGTGATCCTCGTCCTGTAGATACCTCTTGACCCGCCACACGCGGCCCCCGGTCATCGTATGTTCGCCCGTGTCGGCCAGTGTCACCCGCCATGAGGCCTCGGCGGGGGTGTCGTGAAACTCTATTTCCGATTGGCGACCCAGCGTCACCGTGCAGTCGGAAATCATGGTCCGGTAATTCAGGAAGAACTCCTTGATGGCCCAGCTCTTGTAGCCCAGACACAGCACAAAATCCGTCACGCCGTGCGCTGCATAGAGTTTCATGATGTGCCAGAGGATCGGCGCCCCGCCGATGGGCAGCATGGGCTTGGGCATCGCTTCGCTTACGTCGCGGATGCGACTGCCCTGTCCGCCGCAAAGCACTACAAGCTTCATGAGTTGGCTCCGCTCTGGGCGCTGTCTTCAACCACGACCGTCGAGGACACACGGCGCGCCACAGCGCCATAGCCCCCTGCTTTATCGGCTTTGAAGTGGGGTCACTTTATGGGGACCATCGCTGCGGCCATCGGTTCGCTTTGTCGGCATCCGTTGGATGCCGGTCCGACCTGTTTCGACCGATAACCGTCCAATCAATGTGGAGCCCAACGCCGCATCCTCGGGCGACGCTGTCAGCTACTCGGCACCGTTGCGGTACCGATCAGCCGAGCGTCGACCGGCCTTCGCGGCGTGACCGACGACGCGGCGTGCGAGACTACATAGCGGTGCTTACCGGAGCCTCCCGGCGGGATGGCAGACACCTCCTCGAGACGGCAAGCCACATCGCTGCCCATGTGGCCGGCAACACCCTTGCGGATTCGCCGACGATCACGTTCATCCAAACCACCCGGACATGCGGGCACCACAACAATGTCCACCGAGAAATCCGCCTGCTGCACAATCCTGAACTGACTGACGCTGTCCATATCGCGCAACACGTAGATCAGCGACAGCGCGTGCTTGGCCGTACCATCGGGGGCAACGAGCAGGTCTGTGTTGCGGCCTTCAACCATTTCGAGAATACTCAACCCCCTACCGCATTCGCACCCGTTGCGTTCGGCAATCGGTCGGCGGGCCAGGTCGCCGGTGCAGTAGCGTATCAACGGCATGCAGTACGCCTCCAGATCGGTCACGACGATCTCGCCGGTCTGGCCCGGCTCGGCTGCAAGACCGTCCGGGCGTATAAGCTCGACGATGGTCAGCTCATCGGTGACGTGCATCGCACCAGCCGGGCACTCATGGGCGATAAAGCCTCCGTCGCGACTGCCGTATCCATCGCCTACACGCACATCGAAGGTGCGCTCGATCAGCGTGCGCTGATGGTCATAGAGCAATTCGCCTGTAACCAGCACAGCCTTGAGCGCCGGGGTGCGCATCCGGTGCCCGCGACGCGCCGTATGCTCGCACAATAGAGCCAGTGTGCTCGGATAGCCGAAGACGCACGTCGGGTTGGAGCGCTCGATGCGGCCGATGTATTCGTCCATGCGTTCGGGCGACATCTCAAATGCGCTGAGAAGCAACTCATTGGTCAGCCAATCGCGGAAGCTCTTGAGGCGGTCCTGTTGCGAAAGCTCGGCCGGCGCCCCCCACAAGTACACCTGACGGTCGCCAGGATCGACACCGAACCAGCGTTGGGCGCGGATCCTGGCCGCTTTGAAGGCCGACTGCCGCCTGCGATCGACATAAAACACGAGCGGCTCGCCGGTCGACCCGCCGGTGTTCGAGCGGATGAGCCCGCCGGGCACGTCCGGCCAACTTAGGGCACGGCGATTTTGCGCCACATCCCGCCGCAAAAGCAGAGGCAGCCGCCGAAGATCCAGCAATGAGGTGACGTGCGCTGGATCCACTCCGCTCTCGTCGAAGCGACGACGGTAAAACGGGCAGTGTTCCCGCGCGTGCTCTAACAAGGTCCGCAGCTTCTCGATCTGCATCGTGCGAAGCGCCTGGCGATCCAGCCACTGGCTGCCTTCGAGCTGTGCCGCTAGACGGACCGTGTTGCGGCCGAGCACTCGCTCCAGAAGTGGGGTAATCACGTTGCCGGCCACCCAGTGGTTCATTGCAGCACCCCGACAGGCTCTGTTGTCGCACCGCCCCGTCGGAGCGTGTCCGAGTTGATGATCGGGCGGGTACCTTGCCGCAACGTATGCCCGAGGATCTTTTCGTAGACGCCCAGCAGGGCATCGGCTGCTTGCTGCCAGTTGTACTGCTCGCGGGCGGCGCGCGCCGCGTTCGCCTGCATCCGCCTTAACGTCTGCCGATCGGCCAGTACGCTGAGACCCTCGGCCACTTCCCTTGCGGTAACGGTCCTCATGAGCACGCCACATTGATAGCGGCGGACGACGCGAGCGATCTCGCCAAAGGCGCCTGCCAGCAGCGCCCGGCCGGCGGCCAGTGCCTCGTAGAGCTTGTTGGGGGGAGCATAGGCCATTGCCAGCGTGGTCGGCTTGAGCGCGTAGTACACGACATCGCTGCACAGTGTCAGAAGCGGCACCTGCTCCGGCGGAACCCGCCCGAGATAGCGAATGTTGCCGTACCGCTTGGCCGCCCGCTCGGCCAGCACGCGCTGCGAGCCGTCGCCGCCGAGGATGAGGCCGAATCGCCGGTCAGCCGCCACAGCCTCAATCAGCGGGCTGATCAGGCGGTCTCGACCGAGGTTGGCGATGTAGCTGACCACCAGCACATCCGAGCCAAAGCCCAACTGTTCGCGGCGGCGCCGTACAAGCGCGTCTGGCAGATGGAAGTCCTCCAGCCGTTTGTAGTTGCCGACGGAAGTCGGTCGACGACACCACCTGCGGTGTAACTCGTCCGCCTGAAGATCGCCGGCTGTGATCAAACCCGCACAGCAACGCACCAGGAGCCTCTCTAACGCTCCCAACACATGCACAACCGGCCGCGGCAGGTGCCCCCGCATCATGTCGGTGTAAACTTCATGCGCGTCGTACACGACCGGCACGCGTTTGATCAGGCCGAGCAGCCAACCGGCCGGCAAGGTATCCAGGTCGTGACAGTGAACAGCGTGGAACCGGCCGCCCCATGCCCAACGGCACGCCATCAGCCAGTATCGCGCCAGATACCACGACTGGCTCAGCCCGCGGGCATGGGTAGACCGCACGGCGATTCGTTTGACCGCTATGCCTTCCTCCTGCTCGCATCGTGGGCGCCGGGCGTCACGATCCCACGCCAGGACGGTCACATCGCATCCGGCCTCGTTCAGGCTGCGGGCTTCAGCCGCTACGCGGGGGTCGGGATCAAAGGCGTTTGTCAACAGCATTAAGACGCGGTGCCCGCGCCGGTTATGTTGCTGCGAGGCATGTTGCAGGACGTCCCGAGTCCGCCGCGCCACCTCCTGCCAGGTCCAATCGCTTCGCCAGGCGGCGATGCGCGGTCGATCCCATGTGCGCGTCAGCGAATGGCAGATCGCATCGCACCACGAGCCATCGTCGGCCTCGCGTGGCACGAGCGTGCCGAGTTCGCAATCGGCGAGTTGTTCGGGGTTGCCGCCCACATCGGTGGTCACGACCGGCGTGCCGGCGGCCAGCGCCTCGCTTATTGCGTTGCACCAACCCTCGGTGGTCGTGGCCAGGGCAAACAGATCAGCCCCGTTAAGCATCAGATTGATCGCTGTAGGATCCTGCGGGCCCAACCATGCCGCTGCGCCATCCAGAGATGCCACCATCTCTCGGATGTGCCGGGCGTAGGCGGCGGGTCCGGCCGACGGGCCCACGAGAATGAGGCGAACATCACCCAATTGCCGCCGTACCTCGGGCCAGACGGCCAGCAAACGATGGAAGCCTTTGCGTGGCAGCGCCTGCCCGACCGAAACCACGTACTTTGCCTGCTGCGACCACCCCAGTTGCGCGCGGGCCTCGGCCTGATTCATGGGGCAGAACTCGTTTCGATCCACCGCGTTGGGCAGCACCGCAATGCGGAGCGATCCGCCCACCAGACGCCTCGCCTGCTCGGCCAAGTCGTCGGACACGGCAATGAGGGCATCGGCCTGCTCTAGAGCCCAAGCGACCTGCCGCCGGATTCGACGATTGCCGCACGCCGAGGCCAGCTTGCCTCGCAATGTGATGGTCACCGGACGGTCTAGCGCTTGGGCTGCGTGCACAGCCCCGACACCGTCGGGCCAGCAGAAGTGGGCATCGATAATGTCGAAATCAAACCGGCCGCCACGCCGGCGCAGACCGCGTAAGGCCGCCCGACCGAACAACCTCCCGTCGAACGACTTCATCGCGCCGGGCAGGTAATACATGGGCTCGTAGGTCACGGGCGGGTGGCTTGGTAAGAAGCGATGGCTGGGTCTCGGGCGCAGAGGCGGCAGGCAAGGCTGCGGGCAGACCATCTCGATCTCCGCCAACTGAGACAGCGCCGCCAGGCGCCGCTGGACAAACAGTCCCCGGTGCGGCGCCCACGGGGCGGGGTAGCACATTGTCAGGCTTGCGATCCGCACGATTGCGCGCCTCGCATGGATTCGATCTTTTCTTCCTCGTTCGCGCTTGCTCGCGCATCGGCGCCGCGCAGCGACTGCCTGGCCCACAACTCCAGCATCAGCAAGGCCCACAAAGTCGATTCACAGTTGCGACGTCCGGTTTGGTGCTGCCGCCACAGCCCTTCGATCCGCGTTCGATTCAGCCATTCATCGGTCGCGCCCCCGCCGCCCAGAAGCAGGTCACCGGCCATGCTCCGCAACGGCCCGCGAAGCCACTGCCCGACGGGCATGCAGAAGCCCTGCTTCGGCCGGTCAACCACCTCTGCGCCCAGCGTCGGGCGCATCAACTCCTTCAGCAGCCACTTGCCGCTGCCTCGGCGTATCTTCAGCGACGACGGTACGGCTGCGGCGAACTCGACAATCCGGTGGTCCAACAGCGGAACACGCACCTCGAGCGAACAGGCCATGCTCGCCCGGTCCACCTTGCACAGAATGTCGTCGGGCAGGTACGTCTTCAAATCGACGTACATGCACCGCGCCGCCACATGTGTGGCTTGGCAGCGATCGAAATGTCGCTGTAAGACGCTGAACGGATCGTAATCGGCCAGAGCAGCCTGCAGATCATCCGACAGCAGGCGACGAGCCGTGCCGGGTGCCAGTTGGACGACGCTTTGGAAGAAGGCCCGCTCCGGATCGGCCGCAAGGTTCCGCAGTGTGCTTTGTGCCCGAAAAACTTTCGGTAGCCAGTCTGCTTTGGGGTAGACCAGTCCAGCCGGCCCGAACGTCGCCCAACGCAGCCACTGGGGTATGTGCGCCCGTATGCGCTGCTCGGCTGCGGCGAATCGGTACCGACGGTAGCCGCCGAAATTCTCGTCGCCGCCGTCACCGGACAGGGCAACCTTTACGTGTTCACGAGCCGCCTGCGACACATAGTACGTCGGCACGGCCGAGGGATCCGCAAACGGTTCGTCATAGTGCCACGCGAGTTTCTGCGCCACCGCCACGGCGTCGGGCCGGACAACGTGCTCATGATGGTCGGCGCCAAACCGTCTCGCCACCACCCGCGCTGCATCAAGCTCGTTGAACGCCGCCACGTCGAAGCCGACCGAACACGTCACGGGCGGACGGTTGGCCAGTTCGGCCATGCCCGCTACCACAGTGCTTGAATCGAGCCCACCGCTGAGGAACGCCCCAAGCGGCACATCGGCCACCAGGCGTTGCTGCACCGCACGACGCACAAGATCGCCAAGCTGAACCGTCAACTCATCGGGGTTACCCTCTATGGTGTGTTCGGTCGGCACGTCCCAGTATTGGAAGCGGCGCAGGACTCCCTCCTGCCAGATGGCACCCCAGCCCGCCTCGAGCTTCTCGACGCCGTCGAAGATACTCTTCGGCGATGGCACGTACAGATAGCACAGATAGTCCAGCAATGCGTCGGGACGGACCCGCCGGGGCGCCCCGGCACAAAGTACGGCCTTGAGTTCCGAGCCGAACGCCAGGCGACCACCTTGTGACCATATATAGAGCGGCTTAATGCCCAGCCGATCCCGCGCCAGCAGCAGCCGTCGGCGGTGCGTATCCCAAATTGCCAGCGCGAACATGCCCTCCAGATGGGCGAGCATGCCGGGCCCTTCTTCTTCGTACAGGTGTACGAGCACCTCCGTATCGCTTCGAGTGGTGAATCGATGGCCCTTTCCCACGAGCCGATCGCGCAGCGCCGCGAAGTTGTAGATCTCGCCGTTAAAGGCGACCCAGACCGCGCCGTTCTCGTTGCACATGGGCTGGCGGCCGCCGACCAGATCGATGATGCTTAGGCGTGCGTGGCCGAGAGCACAGTGGTCGTCGTAATACAAGCCGTTGTCGTCGGGTCCGCGGTGATGAAGTACGGATACCATGTCCGGCAGCAAGCGCCGATCATCCGGCGACAAGCCTTTCGCATCGCAGATTCCCGCAATCCCACACATTGGCGCTAACTCCACTGCCCTGCTTGCACTGCGGTTAGCCGAGCGCGTCGGCGAGATGCGAACCGATCGGTCGGGCGACTGCCCGGCGGCACCACACGGCGGTAAAGCCGGACGTACTGCGCGGCTACGCGGTCCAGACTGAAGCGGTTGGTGACGTGCTGGCGGCCGGCCTCACTCAGACAACGCGCCAGGTGCCCGTCACCCATAAGCCTGGCTAGGGCCGTGGCCGCCTGATCGGGACGACCGGGCTCAACCAGCAGCCCAGTCAAGCCATCGATCACGACTTCCGGCACGCCCCCCACGCAGGTGGCCACCACCGGCACGCCGGCTGCCATCGCCTCCAATAGCGCCATGGGCAGGCCTTCCCGGCGCGACAACAGCATCACCACGTCTGCTCGCGCCAGCACCCCAGCCACGTTGGGCTGGTATCCCACAAACTCGACCGTGTCGGCCAGACCCAGTCGCCAGCACAACTGTTCCAGGCGCCCCCGCATCGGGCCGTCGCCAGCCACGATGCATTGCACGTCCGTCGATACCGCACGTCGCAGCAGCCTTATAGCCTCGAGCCAGACCGGCCAGTCCTTGATCTGCGTCAGCCGCCCTACCCCGGCGACGACGATTCGCCCATTGACGCATCCACGCGGCTTCATGCCGGCAAACTGACGGACGTCGACGGGGTTGCCGATCACTTCAACACGCTGTCGAGGCACGTGCGTCTCGCGGCAGAACCGCTCGGCCGCCTCAAAGCTGACCGCCGTGAGCGCCGACGTAACGCGACTCAACAGCATGCACGCAAGGCGACGCTTGTATGTCAGAGGTCGTTCGCTGTCCCAGCCCTGAAGCGTCCAGATCAGCCGGCTGCCGGTGGTGTGCCGGCCGAGCGCAGCCGCCGGCCAAGCAGCCCAGTTATGCGCGTGCACGATGTGTGCCTCATGGTCGCGCGCGACTCGCCGTACCGCCCGCGCCCCGGCTCGGTCGTTGCCGCCACAGGCGGCCACGAAGACCGGAATACCGCGTGGAAGTGTCTGCGCGCACTCGCCCGATGCATCGAGACACAGCACCGCGTGCTCTACGCCATCGGCATGGCTGGCCCGGATGACCTGACAGAGTGCTCGCTCGAGCCCACCCGGTCGCAGCGCCCAGACCACATGCAGCACACGTATGGAACCTGTGCTCACCTCTTCGCCTCCGCCGGCTCATCCACCACGGCAGAACCGCCTGACTCCGGCCACACAAGGTCCGGGTCATCCGCTGTTTCCCAGTCGACTTCATCCATACCAGAGCCGCATCGCGAAGGGGGCCGGTCGAGTCTGGCCAGTTCGTTCTGAAGCGAACGGCGCAGACACAACGGCATCGCCAGCAACCACCAGAAGGCCTCGGCGTAAAGCCGAGTCAGGGTTAGACTCGCGAAGAGAAACACCACCAGACTTATACGCAGGGCATAGACCTGCAGGTCAATATCTCGCTGCAGGACCGTGCCTCGCGCTAACCTTCGACAGCGTGTCAACTCACGAAACGAACAGAAGATCAGCGCGCTTAGTAGCACGAAGCCCTGTACCCCAAGCTCAACAAGCGCATCGATATAGCTGCTGTGCGAGTCCGAGCCGTCCAGGCTTCGACTGTACTTGCCAATAATGGGCTCGAACGTTCCGATCCCAATACCCAGCGGATAGTCCTCCCACATGTGCAGCGCGGTCCGCCAGATATGGATTCGTCCCTGAGCGGATGGGTCACGCTGTTCGGAGGGAGCAAGAATCGTGCGCATGCGCTGCCAAAACGCATCGTCGGTGAGGCTGTACCCCCCAATCAGCCCAAGCGTGATGGCCAAGCCGATTCTCGCGCGCCGCCCTTTCGGCGAGCGACAAACCGCTGTGACGACACCGGCTACCAGTCCGACCATGGCCGAACGGCCCTGCGCCAGGATGATGCCCTGGCACGCAAACGCAGCCGCAAAGAAGCTCAGCACCTTGGGCCAGAGGCCCGGCCGCAGAAACTGGACCCCGATTAGAGGCAGCGTAGCAGCCAGATGCAGACTCAGCGCGGTCGCCTCCCGAAAATCGGGCCCGCCGATGCCATCCAATCGGCCCAGGTAAAAGCTGCCGCGTGGGGCCGTATGCGCGGCGTGACCCACATACAACGCGCTGATCACCCAGGCCAGAACCAGCCACTGGTAATAGCGCATCCGCACCACGATGTGGGCCAACAAAAAAAGGAAGATGAAAATCTTCGTCATCTTATCCAATTTCATGGCCGTCCACCGCAGCCACCCGGCACCGATCAACGGTGTCAACCAGATATTGGCCAGCATCAGAAAACACAGCACTTCGAACAGACTGATGTACGGCCGGAGCGTCGGGTGTTTGTGCGCATGGGCGACAAACCCGATGCCCGTCGCCACGGCGATGAAAAGGGAATAACGAATATGTAGAGGAGCTAATTCGTGGCCCCACCACGTCGTTTCGGGGTACACATGGTAGACAACCAGGTAGCAGACGACCCCGACGATCGGCGACACCAGCGCAACCACGCAACTGACGACATAATACAGGATGAAGAAGATCGCGTGAAGCGACACCGCTCGCCGGCTCCTGTCGGGGCGCCTGCGCCAAACCCCACAAACCAAGCACGTACCATCGCCGTGCCCCGGCCCGCGCCATCGCGCACGCGGGGCAACACCCTCACCCCGCAGCCATCGGCAGGGCAAGGGACCTGCTTATCGGCACATGCGATGCGCGACGCGCCAGACGCTCTTATCGGACGAAAAGCCGTTAGGACCAACCTGGCCTCGATAAGCGTCACGATCCGCCTCACCGCACCCACGTCACCCGGCAGCGCGATCTTCGCATTCGATCGATAACCGGGTGTGACATTCTGTCCACGTTAGCCTGCGGAAACGTACGCACGGTCTGCACGACCGCCGAGGCGCGCAGACCAAGTCAGCAGAAGACCCGATCGTTCAAGAACCTTGCTGGACTCACCCCGAATGAGCCGATATTGATTTCTGATGGGCCTGACGCCCGCGGACAAGTGGTTTCACCTGGGAGATGTCGCTTGGATTGCCGTGCAGGATTCGCCGCCTCCTCTTTCGTACCATCGCTTTCTTCCGGCCGTGCGTCGACGCCAGTTCTCACTCGACTTCTCTGGCTCACGACACCGACGCCGCAAGGAGAGGAACCGGTCTGAAAAATTCCGGTAGAAGGACTCCACCATGGCTCCCGCCGCCAGACGGACGATCAAGAAGATCCTCGCGTTTTTCGGGCTCGGTTTCCTGATCCTCGTACTCACGTCGTCCTACGTCATTCTCAAGGCATACGACTACCAGCCTCTTACCGTACGCACCAACGATCCGGACCACAGCTACCAGAAGTATACACTGTTCGCGCCGGTTGTGGATGACATCGGCCTCGAATTAGATACGCCCAATACAATATATCTGGCCGACATGAACGGCGAGGTGGCCCATCGTTGGCGAGTGCTGGGATCCGTTCAACTGGCCAGACTACGGTCCAACGGCAATCTGCTCTACACCACCAGGGACTACTCCTTCCAACCCAGGGCAGGTCTGCGTGAGATCGGCCCATTTGGTGATCTCATCTGGCACTTCAAGTGCCGCGCAGATCACGATTTCGCGGTCCTGCCCAACGATAACATCCTGGTACATCATATAGAAGACAAAGAGGCGTCTGCCGTCAGTTCGGGGAAGGCACGATGCCCCATCCTTACCGAATTGACCCCGCAAAAAGACGTGGTATGGCAATGGCGAGGCGAGGAACACGTCGATGAACTGACGACGCTCCTGGGTATCACATTCCCTCTCAGCAACCCAGAAGGCGAACATATGTTCGACGGCGTCTTTGACTGGGCACACAACAATACCTGTTCCGTTATTCAGGAGAACGAGGCTGCACCGAAGGACGCCCGCTTCAAGCCAGGCAACATCCTGTTCAGCTATTGCAACCTGAACACCATCGGGATCATTGACAAAGAATCGGGCCGAATCGTGTGGGCCTGGGGACCCGGCGTGCTGGACGGCCAACATAACCCCAGAATGATGAAAAACGGGCATATCCTGCTCTTTGACAACGGGACAAAGAGAGGATACTCAAGAGTCATAGAATTTAATCCCCTGTCCAACCAGATTGTCTGGGAATATAGCGATCGCCATTCGCCGAACCCCGAATTCCATAGCCGCTATCTCAGTGGCGCACAGCCGCTGCCCAATGGAAACGTGTTCATCTGCCAGGGAACCTATACACCCAAAGGTGATACGGCAAGTGCTCTGTACGATTCCGTTCGCCTACGGCTATTCGGCCGACCTACACAGCGGAGTCGCCTGTTCGAAGTAAACCGATCGCATCAGATCGTCTGGGAAATGATCGTAACTCAAAGCGCACATAGCTATCACGAGGTTTATCAGGCGACGAGATACTCCCATGCCTACGTACAACCTCTATTCGACAGAGTTAAGGAAGGCGATAATTCCGAGACGCGCCCGTTACGTTCGCTGCCTTACATGCGATAGCGCCGCGTGTTCCGGCGGAGTTACACAGCCGGCAGGCCGACCAACGCAGGCCGCTCACCCCTGCCAACACAAGCAGGCCCACGGCCAGATGGCGCCCGATAACCCCGCACGCTGCGTGCGTGCTACGAGCCAATCGCTCGACCGCCACCGGAGCCCATGGCATGACCAATTCGGCATTCGCCGTCATTCGAGCTGCCTTCGACACGTTTCTGCAACCCAAGAACCGACCGAGAGCGCATCGCCACCGAGACATTCGGCCCGTCTGGATGCACTCGTGCTTATCGGCCTTTGTGGGGGCCTACATAGCCGCAACGGGGCAGAATCACCTCACGCCCAGCGGTCGACACCGGCCCTCTTGTACGCGAGGCGCCCAAACGCCCTGCCGATAACACTGCCATGAGCTTGTCGATGGATATCCCCATCGGTGCGCTTGTCGCATCGCCCGAACAGTGGGCGGTGTATGACTCGCTGGAACTCATCGCCGAACTGTACAACTACAGTCACTGGATCTTCAGCAGGATTCGCCCGTTCATCCACGGCGAGGTCTGCGAGGTCGGCTGCGGCATTGGCAACATCACACAGTTTCTGTTGAACCAGCAGCGCGTGGTCGGGATCGAGCCTGAGGCAGAGTTCGCTCAACTGGCGCGGCGACGCTTCGCCGACCACCGCAATGTCGTCATTGAGCGATTCGCCCTGGAGCAGTGCCCCAACGACAAGGTTGCTGCGGAAAGCTTCGACACCGTGATCTGCATCAACGTCCTGGAGCACATCGAGCAGGACGTCGAAGCACTCGGCCGAATGAAGCAGTTGGTCCGACCGGGAGGGCGCGTCGTGATCTTCGTGCCGGCCCACATGAGCCTCTATGGATCGCTCGACCGAGCTTTGGGCCACTGCCGACGTTACAGTCGACGCAGCCTGGCTCGTGTGTTCTCACAGGCTGGGCTCAGCGTAGGCCGCAGCTTCTACATGAATGCCGTGGGTTGCTTCGGGTGGCTGTGGTCGGGGTGCATCCTGCGACGTCAACGCATTGGACCCATGGCCGCTCAAGGTTTCGAAAAGCTCGTGCCCTTCGTAGACGCCTTCGAGCGGATCATCAGGCCGCCATTCGGTCAGTCACTGGTCATGACCGGAAGCGTCACGTAGACACCCCAACGCGATCCGGGGAGACGGCCGCGCCACCAGGGCGGCTTTACGGGTCTGTACCTCAGCATTCAGAGCTGCTCTACAAGAACCGATAACACATACGACCATCCCCGCTCCGACGCGGATCGGACCGAGCCTCGTCTCACTGCGGGGAGCTTTGGGAAGGCCGCATGCGGGTCCTGCTGATCCAGCCGCCGTACGATCTATACGACGACGATGAGCGTCAGGGCATCCCGCCTTTGGGGTTGGCCTACATCGCCGGCGTGCTCGAACGCGACGGTCACGAAGTACGTATCATCAACTCGGTCGCAGAGGACTTCCAGCGATTGGTCGCGCAGGCAGACGGCCGACGGCGCCACGGTCTGAGCGACGAAGATCTTGTCAAAGCGATCGGCGATTTCCGTCCTCGGATCGTGGGGGTGTCCTGCCTGTTCAGTTCGCAGGTCCAAGCCGCCAACCACTTCTGCCGTCTCGCTAAGCAGGCTGATCCTGCCATCTTGACGGTCATGGGCGGCGCGCACCCGTCCGCCGTGCCCCAGGAGGTACTTGAAGAAGACGCCGTGGACGTTGCGGCCATCGGCGAGGGCGAGCTGACCATGCTGGAACTGGTTCGGTCGCTCGAACAGGGGCGGTTCCCTCCGGGCGAGCCCAACGGAATGGCATACAGGGTTGACGGGGCGATATGCATTCGTTCGCCGCACCTCCTGACCAACCTCGATTGGCTGCCTCTGCCCGCCCGGCACCTGCTGCCGATGCAGCGGTATCTCAAGTATCGCTCGCCACACGGCGGCGTGGTGCGACGTCACCCCTGCACCAACATGATCACTTCCCGCGGCTGTCCCGCCCACTGCGTGTTCTGCAGCATTCACACCGTCTGGGGACGCAAATTCCGTTGCCACTCCGCCGAACGCGTCATCGAGGAAATCGAACTGCTGACCGGCCATTACGGCGTGAAGGAGATCCAGTTCGAAGACGACAACATCACGCTCAACAAGCAGCGCATGATCGACATCTGCCGCGCGATCGTCGAACGCCGTATCGACCTGACCTGGACCGGGCCTAACGGCCTGGCCATCTGGGCGCTGGACGAAAAGCTGTTGGAATGGATGCGTCGTTCCGGATGCTATCACCTGACGATCGCCGTGGAGTCGGGCAGCCAGGACGTCCTCAAGAAGATCATCAGAAAGCCCATCGACCTGGACCGCGTCGATCCAATCGTGAAGGCCGCACGCAGACTGGGAATGGGTGTGTCAGCCTTCTTCGTCGTGGGTTTTCCGGGCGAAACAAAGCAGGATATCGCCAAGACGTTCGACTTCGCCATGAACATGGGCGCGGACAGCGTGCACTTCTTCACCGCCACGCCCTACCCAGGCACAGAATTGTTCGGCCAGTGTGTCAACAAAGGACTCATCGCCACACCGGTGGACTATGCGAAACTGCGGGTGGGGCTGCCCATCATTGACACACCGGCATGGACCGCAGCCGAGCTAAGCGAAATGACCCAGGCCGCCCAGGCGCGGTTCTATCGTCGGACAGCGATCCACAGCCCTGTGCGGTGCTTCTCGACTGTTGCACGCAAGCTGGTCCGCAATCCCCGCGCCACCATCCAACGGGCCCGCGACGCCCTGTTTCCCTCCTTCCGAACAGGCTTGGCTCGGCCTCGCAGATCAGCCAGCTAGTAAGCTTCCCGCCCCTCGGGCGGCGTAGCCAGCGTCCATCGCTCCTGCAAACAGCCCCCTTGCTCGGCGGCGAGCGTCGGCTTGACACGGTAGACGGTCAGGCTGCGGCCAAGGCCCTCCATGTCCTCCGCTGGCACGTGGTCTGCCATCTCCAGAAAGGTGGCCCCCAGTACCTGGTCCGCCAAAGGCGAATCGCCCCAGACCAGCAGCGACCGAGCGCCCGCCCGCGCCAACTCCTCAGCCAGCACGTCGACCGACGACGCCACCGGTTTACCCAGGTACGACGCATCAAGATGATACGCCACGTGCAGGCCGCTCTCGTACTCGGTGGAAGCCAAAGGACCCACACAGCCTGCCTCGCGCAACACCGCAGCCGTCCGGCGAATGCCGGCGCCCGGCCGCGCCGACCGCAACTCGGATACGATTTCCTTGCCCACAGGCACAGCCAGACTCACCACCGCCACCCCGATCATTACGGCCGACCGAGCACGACAGGACCAGATGGAGTCCGACTGGGACGCCAGCGCCCCCCCGAGTCGAAGCAGCAGGTGCATCACCAGCATCATCAAGAGAATGGTCACCGGCCAATAGAAGCGGCTATCCAGGTTGCACACCATCAGGTACCCCGCGACGTAGATCCCGATGGTCGCTGTCAGCCAGAGGTACCGCAACGAATCACCAGAGCGCCTGCGAACCGGCCAGATCAACACGGGCAACAGGCCCAGCGCCGCCAGCCGCAGACAGAACGTATCGCGCTTCAGCAACACCTCCGCTATGACCGTTGCGCCCACCCGCATGTTCCACACCTGACAGCGTAGATGCGCCCATGACTGAAGGGGCGACCAAAACACATAAGGCAGATCCGAAGGATCTTCCCACATGGCCATGCGCCCCTCCGGCGGCGACCAGAGACCCTCGTCACACGGCTGCTGACGACACGACTTACCCGGGCCGATCAGCGAATGGGCAATCCTGCCCGAGTTGCTGAAGGTCGGATAACCGTACCGAGTGCTGAGAGCCACGATCCACGGCACCGCCAACACGGCGCAGCCCGCCACGCCGCAGGCCCATGCTGACAGAGCCGTTTTCCAGCCCGCACGCCGCGGTCCGGCCAAGGCATGCAGAACAACCATGACCGTAAAATGAACGGCAAAGAACGGCAAACCGTAGGCCTTCGTCCAATACAGCAGTCCCCCCACCAGTCCGCAGCTCAGAGCCCACAGCCGTCGAGCCAGCAGACCGTCCGACGTGACCAGCAGCAGATAGCCCAGAAGCAAGGCAGCCACCATCAGGTCGGGCGTCACCAACTGCGTGCTGTACACCGCAACCATCAAAGCCGCGATCGCCGTGGTTGCCCAACGCCACACGCCGACCAGATCGAACCGCCTGCACAAGTACCAGACCCCCGTCACTAGCCCACCCCCGACCAACACCAGAATCAGACGCGCCGCGTGCAGAGGATCCCAACCGGCCCGGCACGCCGGCACCAGAAGCCACGACAGCAACGGACCCCAGTAGCCGTTTACCGCCAAACGCCAGTCGCCATCGGCATAATGCCTGGCCACCATGATGTATGACACGCCGTCCGTGTTGATCTGGTCTCGGTTATGCCACGCCAGCCACCCGGCGAGCACAAGATACGCCGCCAACAACACGCCGAGCGCTGCGGCAGAGCCGCTGGGCAACCGCCGTGAAAGCATATGCTGTTCCATTCGGCTGTGCTGCATTGGGCTGTTACTCTCTAGAGCCGACCACGTCGCCGGCATATGGGCCATTGCTGAGCGGCCAGTTCAGCCATCGGTCGGAAGTGATATGCAGCCAGGAGGCACGTCAAGCGCGAACGCATGCGGCTCAAACCGCCGTAGTGACGCCGTCGAGCCAGCCATCCCACGGGCGGCCGGGGTTGAAGAGGGTCCAGTTCCCACGGATGAACGTACAATACCGCCGGTCGGCCCCGCGCGTTGGCCCAGCGGATCGCCCCGCGAACCAGACAAGCCGGCAGCAGCCGCAGATAGCCTCCTCCCGCTGCGGGCAGCTTAAGTCGACTCGACCCGAACGTCAGCGGGGGCAACTCCAAGAGCCGCCCTGACTTGGTCTCGAGCCACCACGGCTCGCCGGGGGCCTCGGGTACGCCATACCGGTCGTGGTAAATCGGGAACACGCTCGAATCGTAGGCGAAGCCCTGCTCGACCACCAACTCAGCCGCCCAGGCCGTACGTCGAGTAAGCGAAAACGTCGGGGCCCGGTAGCCTATTACCGGCGCCGCCACAATGTCCTCCAGCGCACGACGGCTCGCCTGAAGATCCTGACGTAGCCCAGTCGGTGTCATACGGCTCAGGTGCTGATGCCAATAGCCGTGGCTAGCCACCTCGTGACCCGCATCAGCCACTTGCCGAACAAGTCGTGGGTACCTGCGGGCCACCCAGCCCAGCACAAAGAATGTCGCCCGCACGTTGCAGCCGGCCAACATCTCCAACATTGAAGGGATGGTCAAAGCGAGGCGGTCCGAGCAGGTGTGCCAGCGCCGCGGCCGAATCGTCCGGGCGAACACCTCGCAGTGGAAGTAGTCCTCCATGTCCACCGTCAGGCTGTTGATCGGCGCTGGACGGTCGGGCGCCGAGCAAACCGGCTGCAAAGTGCCGAGACGGCCGTTGTCCAACCGGCTCGGGTGCGCAGCGGGCCGCACACATCGAGATCTGACGCTAACAGTCGTCATAGGCGGACAGCACCTTGGTCGTTAGGGCTGATAAAAGATCGTTCCTTCGAGCAAGCAACTTGACGCCAACAGGCACCCCGGCCTTCGCCTTGCCCCGAGCCATCCGGACTCGATTCATCCACGGCCTCAACAAGTCCTTTGTTGTGAACGTCCGGTAACGGTGTGAACTCGGCGGCTGCCCCAAGGCTTGCCGAACACCCTCCTCTGGCGGCCAGAGCGCCCTCTTGCGAGGACGGCTCACCACATAGCCCTGCTGTAATCAATCGTCGTAGACGCCGATCCCGACAGGCACGGGTGCGACAGCGAGGCTTGGCGTGGTGCCGATCGCCGCGACATCGCCGTGGGTGGTCTCGTCTTGCTGGCAGCAACTGGCACGCCACAAATCGACTGCCCCGCAATAGCCCAGAGCCCCAAAAAAGGCCCCCGCGACGCCAATAAGGACAGTCGTGACGTCGGCGTAGCGTGTCGGAAGCGGCGCTTGCAGTATCTCCAGAACGAGCGCCAACGTACCCGCAACGAGAGCGACGCGCCGCAGGACCGAGCGCAGACGTAGGACCATCAGCCCCCGCCAGGCCATGCACAGCGCCGCGCCCAAGACGGCGTATTGAACCAGCGTGGCGCAGATCTGCTCTACGACCTGCGGTAAAGGCGAGTGGAGGTAGGTAAAGAACGGCAACCATTCAAACCGGTGGTGACCCCACGCGTGCCAACCGCCGTCAGCCGAGAAGAAATTGAACGGCAGCAGTGTCCGGCAGCCAATGTACGCCGCCTGACCTGCCAGAAGCGCCGGCCAAAGACGAGCCAGGCTCGAAAACCTGAACGTCGACCCGCTCCACCAAAGCGCCAGGTTCGCCGCAACCAGACCCACGCCCGCGCCGACGATGTGCGCCGCCGACACGGTGATGTCAAAGGGCGCGCGAACCGTCAACAGGCACAAGAGCCCACTGGCGACTGCCAGCATGGTGCAGCTCCATAGAGCCAACGTAGAAGCAGCGATGGTCCCAAAGCCGTACTCGTCCCGCAAACCCACCACGAGAACACCCCCAAGCACGAAGTAGCAGACCCCCGCCGCAGCCAAGTCGCACCAAAGCTCGTACCGCTGTTGCCGCACAGCAGCAGCATGGTTGACGTGTCCCGTGTACCACGCAGCCAGTTCCTCGAGCTGCAATCGATCCATTCTCTCGAATGGTTGCAGGTATGCCTGTTTGTATGCACGGTAAATGCGCAATGGGCTCGTGCCGGGGGCGTCGAACGGCAGCACCGTCTGCACGAGCAAAAAGACCGACAAAGCCAGCGCCGCAACCGAGAACGGACTCGCCGCCAACTTCTGCGCGCCCGAGGCCCACAAACCTTTCAGTGCGGCGGCGACCATCGGTGACAGCACAATACCAATGCCCGCACCCGCAAGATTGCACACCACGTCCACCCACGACGGGATCCGCCCGTCGATCCGCAGTTGGGCAAACTCCACCACCACGCTGGCGGCCGCCGCCACACCTACGGTCGCCCCACAGCGCACGATCCAGCAACGCAAGGGCCGACACATCGGCAGGAGTACCCCAAGGGGTATGTACAACGCGATATTGCACAGAACGTCGCCCAGGCCGTTGGACTGTAACGTGAGCCCAAGCCACCGCACCGCATCCGGTACTGGCATGCTCCGCGGAGCAAAGGGCATCAATCCTGTGTACAACAAACCGAGAACGTACGCGCCCGCTGCCAGCGCAGCGCCGTGCGCACGAAGCAAGTCAGCCGCCCTGCTGAAACTCGAAGTATTCACCGAAGATGCGGACGAATGGGGTCCCGCAGACATGGCGGTCATGGGCCTCCGCCGACGTTGCACGGCACCTGCGGCCGACAAGCCCCCTGCAACCGGCTAGCGTTTGCCCGGCCAGAGCAACGGGCCCGGCCCGCTGGGCCAACTCGACCAGGGATTGGGCCGCTCGACCGCGCCGGGCCGCGAGCTCTCCACCAACTCGCACATCGCCTCGTGCACCAACTGGCGAAACCGTGCCGCCGCCAATTCCTCAGCCACCGAGCGATCCGCGCCGTTCTGACCCCCGTTGCTATACGCAAACAGTTCGCTCTTGGCGATCGCCAACAGGTTCTCGTGGCGTGTCTCGTAAATGACGCCCACGACCTGTCTTGCCATCGCCGTCTCGCCGCTGGGCGGGTCGTCGCCCTCGCTGCCGACAGACTCGCCTACCGTCACGTCGCCCTCCGAGAGGATGACGCACAGACCGGCGTGAACGCGACTCAGCGCTCGGACCACCTGACCCGGTTCTGCAGGCTGGCTGGGCAGGTATGGGGAATCGACGGGGAAGACTTCGCTGACCGACGCGATGTTGTCAAAGAGTTCCGCCCAGCAAACGCTCTCCTTGTGGCCGAACGGATCAAGCACGAAGCCGTTTCGCTCGCTCGGCTGAGTATCCGCCGACATCGCCCGGCCAGCGCGCCTCAGACGGGCTACCGCCACAGAACAGGGGAACTGCCCCTCGGGTACGGCGTCTGGCATCACCCGGTACCTTCCCGCCGGCAGGTCGACAGGCCTGCCGACAAGATCGCGCAGCGGCGCCAACGGTTTGTGCTCGGGGGGGCACGACGGTACGGCACACCCACCCAGGGCCACAAACAGCATCAGCGCAGACATCTGCCGCAACGCGGTAACCATACGAATTGTACATCGGCGTTCCAGGGTGAACGGCTTAGCGTCGCTCCGCTATATGGCCTGGACAGCCTCTAGACACGCAGAACCCGCCAGCGACTGATTATCGGAGCCTGACCGCCCTTCCGGGCGCCCGCGCGATAGCTCAGGAAGGCGACCTGGACGGTCGATAGCACTTGGAGCCCATAACATCCGGGCAAGGAACCCTTGTGGAAACATCGATCCTGGACACTCCTCAAACGGTGGCGGCCCCCGAGGTCCGCAAGGACGTCGAGCCGCGCCTCGGTGTGCTGCCGCGACCCCGCTGGAGTACGGTCCTTGGCCGCATTATTCTAAGTTTCCGCAAGCCGGTTTGGATGGCGGCGGACGCCGGCATCGCTTTGATCGGACTGTCAATCGGCTATGCGGCATCTCCCTGGGATTTGTCTGACCCGGCGATCCAGATCGCCATGTCGGAGGCGTGGCTGGTCAGCGCAATAGCCCTGACCTTGGCAGGCTTGATCGTGGGCCTGTACGAGCAGGCCACCCTGCTGAGTAAGCGACGGTTGCTGATCCGCCCCGCCGTAGCCATCCTGGCAGCCGCCTGCCTGAGCTACGTGGTGATATCCGGTGCCATGTACGCTGAAATGAGCCGCCGGATCATTGTCTGGATGGTGGCTACGTGCCTCATCGGCGGCACCGGGCTGCGGCTGGCTGCCTTCGCCGTGCTGCGCTGCTACCGGCGCACCGTCCTGGTGGTGGGCACCGGCCCCTCAGCACGCGTGACGGCCCGGGCGATCCAGGAATCCGGGCCAGCCCCCTATCACGTCGCCGGGCTGGTCCTGACCGGGCCGACCGGTGCCGGCTGGCACGTCATCGACGATCTACCGGTGGTCGGTCACGTCAGCGAACTGTCGCAACTATGCGCCCAATACGACGTGCGCGAGGTCGTGCTGGGCGATGAAGCACAACTCGATGACGAAGTGGTGGAATCGGCCCTGTCCTGTCTGAGCCTTGGCTGCCGCGTCACCAACGAGTCGACCTTCTACGAAAAAGCCTTTGGTGAGGTACCGGTCAGCCGCATCGGACCGCACTGGTTCCTGTTTGCCGATCTGGGTGTCTACCGAGACGAAATCGCCTCCGTCAAGCGCGCTGTCGACGTGTTGCTGTCGCTGGTCGGCCTGGCCGTCACGCTGCCGTTCTTTCCGCTCATCATGCTGTCGGTGAGGCTGAGCAGCCCCGGACCCGTGTTACACCGCCAGCGACGTGTCGGACAAGGCGGGCGGACCTTTGTGCTCTACAAGTTCCGCACCATGCGCGAGGGGGCCGAGCGAGACCGAAGCATCTGGGCCGCCCGCAACGACCCACGCGCGACCCCCGTGGGACGCTGGCTGCGCCGCACACACATGGATGAGTTGCCGCAATTGTGGAACGTACTGCGCGGGCAGATGTCGCTGGTCGGCCCAAGACCCGAACGCCCCGACATGGTCGACCTGCTGGCCGCACAGATCCCCTACTACAACGAGCGCCACCTGGTCAAGCCGGGCCTGACCGGCTGGGCTCAGATCAACTTCCGGTACGGCTCGAGCATTGCCGATGCCCGCAGGAAGCTACAGCTTGATCTGTACTACATCAAATACATGTCGCTGGAGCTGGACCTCGGCATTATGCTGCGGACCATCGGCATGATCCTCAGCGGATCGGCCTAGACGCGTCGATAGCCGCCTCACACCCCCTTCAAGCGATAGTGCTTCAGCGGCCACGTGCCGCCCGGCCGGGCCCGACCGTAGATGATCTCGGCAGCGGCCTCCAGGCTCCTGGGGACAGCCGCAAAGGTGACCACAAGCGTCTGCACCTGCGGAAGGCAGATGTTCTCGTACGGCGTAGCCGCAACGAGGATGACCTTCTTGCCGCGACGGATCAGCTCTGCCACCAGTTCGCTGTTGGTCGGATTGCCTCGCCAGAAGAAGCTCAGCGCGATGACCACGTCGGCCTTGTCAGCCGTCGCCAGTACCCGCTGGGCCTGCTCGTCGCTAACCTTCAAATCGGTCTCACACTCGAAGACCGTTCGAGCATGCTCGCGAGCAAACTCCTGAAGCATGTTGGAGTGCCACCAGTAGTCGTCGGCCTTATTCTGATAGAGTGGATAGCGCTGCTCGATAACCAGTACCGGCATATCGGGTGACAGCGGGAGCAAACCGGCCTCGTCGCGAACCAGCACCGCCGCTTTCAGGGCAGTCTGCTTGCAGAGCGTCACCGAGGCTGGATCGCGGATCGGCTCGACGGCACGATCGGCCTCCACAAAGGATTGGGCGAACAGGCCGTAGTCAAACTTCAACGACAGGATGCGCCGCACGTGCGCGTCCAGCTCGCCCATCGGTATCTTCCCGTCCTGGACGTACTGTTTGACCGTCTCGAACACCTCATCACGGCGGGATGCGTCGCACTTGCTCAGCACCAGATCGGCCCCGGCGGCGATCGCGGCAGCGCAAGCCTGGCCGTACGTGGCAAACTTCTTCATCACGCCGCCCATGCCCATCGCGTCGGTCGTGATCACCCCCTCGAAACCCATCTGCTCGCGCAGCAGGTCTGTGGTGATCCGCCGCGAGACCGACGCCGGCATCTCGTCCGCGTCCAACGCCGGGTAGATCGTGTGTGCCGTCATCACGCACGGCAGGCCCTCGGCGATGAGCGCCCGGTACGGCGCCAGCTCTACCTCCTCCAATCGTTTGCGGTCGGTGCGGTTGACGTCCACCGCGAAGTGCACGTCGACGGCGGAATCGCCCCGGCCCGGAAAGTGCTTGCCCGTGGCGATCAGTCCCTCGTCGCGAAACGCGCGGAGCTGAGCCAGGCCGAACTCGATGCAACGCTGGGGATCGTCACCGAAGCTGCGGGTGCAGATCTCGGGGTTCTTCGGCTCGATGTTGACGTCAAGACAGGGCGTGTGAAGCTGTCGGATGCCCACCGCCCGCTGCTGGCGCGCCACCAGGCGATACGCCCGATAAACCCAATCGGCGTCGTTCGTGGCCGACATGCCCATTGCACTGGGAAACAGATGCACCCCTCCGCGGGCGTAATCCTGACTCCAGTCCCCCTCCTGATCCGAGCTGATGTGCAACGGAATCGCCGGCTCGCGCGACAGCGCGATCTCCTGAAGCCTGTTGAGTACCCGGGCGTAGACCTCCGGCGGCGCATAGGGGCTCAGACGCTGCTCCTCGGCCCCGCCCACCAACCGCGTGCCGTAGGGCTCTTCGGTGTAGATATGCGGCGTGACACGCAGCCCGCCCACCTGGTGCCGCAGGATCTTATCGTAGGCGTGCCAGTCCACCCGCGTGCCGGCAAACTCGAACGTGATGCACTGACCCACCTTCTGATCCAGCGACATGCGCGAGAGGATGTCATCGATGAAGGCTTGCTTGTCCTGCGACATCAACCATCTCCTTGCCCCGTGGGCTCCGTCAAGAAAGCCCGATTCTAGCATTCCGCGCCGCAATCGGTAAACTCCCACGCAGCGAGAAGGCAAACCCCAGTAGCTGATCGGAGATACGCAGGCCATGAACAGCACGACACCGTCGGCGGCGGCAGCCTTCGAAAAACGGCACGACCACCTTGTGGCCGTCGATTCCGATGGCTGCGCCATGGACACCATGACGTTCAAGCACGTTCACTGCTTCACGCCCGAGATCATTCGGTCCTTCGCACTCGAGCCGATCGCCGTACTGGTCGAACAAACCGAGCACTTCGTCAACCTATACTCCAAATGGCGCGGGCTCAACCGGTTCCCCGCCCTGCTGATGGTGCTCGATCTGCTGCGCGAGCGGCCCGAGGTCCAGGCCAGCGGCGTGACGATTCCGGCGATGGACTCACTGAGGGCCTTCATCGACTCCGAGCACCCCAAGAGCAACGCGGGCCTGGAAACCGTCATGGACACCGCCGGGCCAAATCCCGAACTCCAGCGCGTCCTGCAATGGAGCGAAGCGGTCAATCAAGCGGTCGACCAGAAGGCGGGCCACCTCAGACCATTCCCCTCGGTCAAACCCACGCTGGACCGGATGGCCCGACAGGCCGACCTGATCGTCGTGTCTCAAATGCCCCACGAAGCCTGCCGGCGCGAATGGCAGCAGTACAGCCTGGTGCAACACGTCGCGCTACTCGGCGGGCAGGAACTCGGCACCAAGGCCGAACAGCTTCGCGCGGCCGCCGACGGGCGGTACGAACCGGCCAACGTCCTTATGGTCGGCGACGCCCCGGGCGACCTGACGGCCGCGCAATCCAACGACGCCCTGTTCTTCCCCACCGTCCCGGGCGACGAGGATGGCTCGTGGCAGCAACTCCGCGATGAGGGGTTCGATCGTTTCCTGCAATCCACCTTCGCCGGCCCCTATCAGCAGAGCCTGCTCGAACGATTCCAGCAACGGCTTCCCGAAACGCCCCCCTGGAAAGCCTAAGGCCCGACAGCACACCGCTACGACGGACTCGCCTTCTCCGCCGTGACGATCAGATCGACGCTACGATCCGCGCGATAGCGCGTGCACTGATAGTCGCCCCACAGATCGACGCGGGCGAACCCCAGTTCGGTCAGCGTACGACGCACCCAGGCACCCCGCAGGCCGATGGGACGCGCGGTGTGATGCTCGCCGCACCACGCAGCGCCCGCGTCAGGCCGCGACACGATGAGTGTGTCGATATATCCCTGTGAACCCGCCCGATGAAAAAGCTTCAGCAGCAACGCCTCGCCGCTCTCGGGCGTTAGCGGCATGAGCTTTTGCACGACCAGTTCGCCCGGTGCGACGCGCCAGATGTTCAATACGTGCACGATCAGCAGACTACCTGGTCGTACAACCGCCGCCATCGAGGCCAGCGCATCTCGACAGGCCTGCTTGCCATCCGCCGCGAGCGCGAGCGAGTTGCCCACACATATCACCGCATCGAAGGGCTCGCCGATCCCGCTCAAGTCGTGGAACGACCGCACCAGCCATCGCAGCCGAGCGTGCTCTCCGTGCTGCTTTCTGGCGCGTTCGACCATCTCCTCGCTCAGGTCCGACCCGGTCACGGCCAGACCCCACCCGGCAAACATCGCGGCGTGGTGTCCCGTCCCGCATGCGCAGTCCAGAACGCTTCTGACATGATGCTGCTCGAAAACCCGCCTGTAGAACGGTGCCTCACGTTCGAGTCGACGCTGCCAGTCCACCATCTGGTCGTAGTACGCCGTACCATCCTGGAACATATCAGACATTGTCGCCCTCAATCTGCTCAACCGTCACCCGCCCCGCGTCCAGAACGCCCGACACCAAACCGCCTGCCGTGGTCACGCCAAAACGTATCCGATCGCCCTCGGCCGCCACGTCGAGCCGCCCGGCACCGCCAGTACCGCCCGGCGCCGTTGGCTCGATCCACACCCCCAGAACCGCCGGGAGTTCAACTCGCCCGGTGTAATGCACGTCGTGGGAAGGCTGCTCACCGTACAGGGCTGTCCACCCGCAAGGGGGATGCTCCTGCCCGCAATAACTGATCGGCTCGATGCCCTCCCGCGAATGCACGAGCGTAACGCCTGTCTGGTCTGGGTGCGACAGCAGGGCCCTGCCACGGTCAATCCGCAGGCACCCAGGCTCGTACGTCCGCTGCTCGCCGGCACCCTCCTCGAACGGGTGCAAATGAAAGACCTGCACGATCTCGTGATGCCCGCTTCCCAACACACGGTCGATCACCAGCAGACCCCGCCGCCAAACGTACAGCAGCAGCCGCTGATGCTGAATCGACCTGTCGCGTGCGGCCTCATCGCTCGACCGGTCGGCCTGACGCTCCCACAAGACGAAGCTGCGTGGCGCAAAGCCATCCCTGTACCAGCCCGACAGCAGGCCGTAGCGCCCCGGCTGGATCTCTTGCCGGGCATCCGGATCGGGTATCTGCTCGTTGATCCCGCGGAGATGATCGATCACGCGACACTGCTGCTTGCCGTCGATCATTACGGCGTTGTGCCCCCACGCACCTCGGAAGTAGTACTCCCACTCGTCGTTGCTATACCGATAGATGCCCGCATCACCGACAAGCAAGCGCCCGCCCGATGCGTACAGAAACGTCAGTTTGTCCTCATGCTGGTGATTCGTCCCGAAGAAACCATGATCAAAGAGCACGTAGTCATCGCGCCGGCCCCACCCGGTGCGCAACACGGTCAGGCCCGCATGCGGCAGCCGCTGGCACGGCTCGGGCAGACTATCGCCAGCGGCTTCCGGCTCGAGGACGGCCAACATCTGCGGGCATTGCCGTTGATGCCCGACGATTCGCAGCCACCTGTCGCCGCTGTTGTGACGCGGGCTCGCGTCGGACAACGAAGGCAGCGCCCCATCGGGCATCCGCAGCTTCCAGAACGGTTCGGCGCCCCGCACCAAAAAGTCCCAATACTCCCCCGAAACGGTCTTGCCCAGGGCCTCGTCGAGCGCAGCCGCCACATACAGCCGCGACCAGGGAAACGCGTGATAGTGCGGTGCATTCTCCGACTGCATGCCGTCGGGCAAAAACATGTGCCGATTGATCCAGGCCAGCCGCTGTGTGAACATCGCCCTGGCCAACTCCGCGTCGCGCCACTCCGGCACGAGCGCAGTCGCCGCCAGTCCACCCGCGCATTCGACCTGAAGCCAGTTGTTCCACGGGCCGGCAAACGCACAAAGATACCTCGCGCTGGCCACCGTCCAGCGAACCAGATCGGTCAGGCAACTCTTTACGAACGGCTCATAGTCAATCAGGGCCATGGCGATCACAGGCCACGCGCTCGTCAGCCGCCCCCCCACCTCCAGCGTCCGCCACTGCAACTGCCCCCAGACCGACGGACACGGCGACTGATCGAACCACGATCGCAGCATTCTTACCGCATGCTCGGCGTAACGCGCATCGCCATAGGCCGAGTATCCGCGTGCCAAAACCGCAATGTGCAAGTGATGGTTCAGTGAAACGTTCGACTCAATGTCATCGTTCAGGACTGTGGCCCAATCGATCTGGCGGCCGTAGTCATGCTTGACGTGCATGTGCGCCCGCAGGGTCAGTACATTGCGGCACATCTCCTCCAACTCCACCCGATCGGGTGGGCCCTGCTCGTCGAACAGATCGTGTATCCGTCGGTCCCGCTTCAGAAGACGGATCCGTTCGGCAAACGCCTCCACAGCCACATCCGGCGGGCACGTCAACAGGTGGGCCAACTGCTCATCCGATGGGTGCATGGCGTACGTACCCACAGCCGGCTCCGCGCGACGTCCGGCGCCCGAAGCCAGCACGCGAAACGCGCCTTCGGGCAACGCAGGCGCCACATCCGCCAGCGCCGAAAGCACCTCCATCGCCAGCCCTGCACCGCGCTGAACCGCTTCATCAACCTGGCCAGGATGGGCGTCGAGCCACGCGGTCAATCGAAGGCTGCCCGCCATGGCCCAAACGGGCGCCCACGGGTGATCGGGCAGCACACACGCCGCGGCTAGTAGAACGGCGCCCCCTGCGGCGTTCGCAGCCGTCACATGCGGCTTGCCACAGTGCAGCAAGTGCTGGAGATGATCCACGACCCCCTTCCAGGCGGCTGCATCGGCACCGTCGGCAAAGAGCCCCGCGACAGCCGCCACCGTGCGATCGGCGACGGCCAAGCCTGCCCATGGCCCGGGCTCGGCGTACAGATCCGAAAGCTCCGGAACATCCGGCGGAACGGTCGGCAGGGCGCCGCCCGAGCCATGCCCCAACTCCGCCAGCGCCCCCAGCGCCCGGTCCACACGCCGATGCGAAAGTACGCATCGGGCCGACTGCTCAAAACCGATCTGACAGAAAAGGGGATATCGCACAGATGTACTCATCCTGATACTCCTTCGCGACGGAGTATAGACTTGCCCCTCGTCGCTTCAAAGGCGAGGCAAACAGTCACTCCGCCGCAGCCCGGCCATCGCCAACGGTCAAGCGATGCTTCGGCCGCCGTCGACGCAGAGAACCTGCCCGGTGATGTAGTCGCTGGCACTGACGAAGAAGAGTAGGGCTTCGGCCACGTCCGCCGGACGGGCGAGTCGCCCAAGTGGAATCCGACCCACCACGCGCTGAAGCTGGTCCGGATCGAGCCCGGCCGACCCCTCCACGATGCCTGGCGAGACGGCGTTGACTTGCACGTGCGGCGCCATGGTTCGGGCAGTCGCGCGCGTCAGCGCCAGCAGAGCAGCCTTTGATGCGCTATACGCCTGATACCCGCGCCATGGCCGCATCGCCGCAATGTCACAGATATTCACGATCTTGCCGCCGCCGCTTCTCGCCCGAACATGCCGAAACAGAGCATCTGAAAGAATCGCTGGCGATCGGACATTCACTCGCATCGTCCGATCCCATAGGTCCGGCTCGACCTCCGTCGGCACATCCGGCTCAAAGACGGCTGCATTATTCACCAGCACATCGACCCGCCCCATGGACCTGACGACCACCTCAACCAGGCCATCAACCTCGCGAAGTTCGTTCAAGTCGGCCGAGAAAAGCTCAGCCCGCCTGTTCTGGGCTGTTACCTGCCTGGCCAAAGTCTCCGCCTGTTCCGTGGAGCGATGGAAGTGAACGGCCACGTCAAGCCCCGCCCGCGCCAGGCGCAGGCTGATGCACCGCCCCACCAGACTGCCCGCACCCGTCACCAGCGCCACGCACGCACCCACCGTCCGCTGCACGCTCCACAGAACCGGTCAGTCAATCATTCTGCTTGGTCTCGGGCTCGTCTTCGGCAAGACGGTGCATTCGCCACACGTCGTCGGTAGCCGTCGGTCTGCTCGGGCCGGTGCGCATCGACTCGCGGAAGCGCCTGCTCCACCCCACGGTCACCACCACTCCCAACAGAGTCAACACCAGGATGACCAGCAGAAACACCAACGCCACCAGCAGCAGGCGCAGGTGAGATGTCGCCGCCTGCACGTCGGCCGAGACAACCGGCAGGACCTCGGGACTCTGGGTGCCGCGATGAATCACAATAAGCACGCTGGCAACCAGCAACCCCAGCCCCACCAGCAGAAGGATCACCCCGATCCGTTGTTTCATTCGCTCTGGCTGCGCCACTACATCCTCGCTGTTCACCATTCCAACCCCTGCCGCGGGTTTTTCGCCAGCGTTTTGCGTAGCTGCTCGAAAAGTTCCCGCTGCTGCTCGGTAAGCTGCTTGGGCAGCACGATCTTCACCACGGCGTACTGGTCGCCGCGCTGCCCGGTCTTGGCATGACGCACGCCCTTACCCTTCAGACGCAGCTTGGTCCCGCCGGACGTGCCTGGCGGCACGGTAACGGTAGTCGGGCCATCGATCGTGGGAATTGTAACCTTGGCCCCCAAAGCCGCCTCGTCGACGGCGATGGGAACATCCAAGTAGATGTCACTGCCCTCTCGCCGGAAATAGCGGTGCGGCCGAACACGACATATAATATACAAATCTCCTGGGGGACCGCCGCCTAGTCCCGGCTGCCCCTTGCCCCGTAACCGGATGCGCTGCCCGTCGCCCACTCCCGGTGGAATCCTCGCTTGAATAGTCTGATCGCCCTCCGGGCCCGTGCGCGTCAATTGCAGCACCGTGCCATGAATGGCTTGCTCGAATGAGAGCTGGACTTCGTGCTCAACGTCCGCGCCGCGGGCCTCGGCGTACCGCCTGCGCCGAGCCCCTTGCGAACCCCGCTCACCGGTGCGAAAGAAACCCTCGAACACATCCGCCACGCTCGAATGGCCCCCCGCCCCCTGTCCGAACAGATCCTCCAGATCCCCGATGTCGAACTCCACGCCCCCCGGCCCGCCGGTACCGCTCCAGCGATACGTCCGGCCGCCGCCTGGAGCCGCGCCCGCGCCCACATCCACGCGCCCGAAGCGGTCGTACATCGCCCGCTTATCCCGATCGCTGAGGACCTCGTAGGCCTCGCGAACCTGCTTGAAGCTCTCAGCCGCGGTCTTGTCGCCCTTGTTGCGGTCCGGATGGTATTGCTTGGCCATCCGCCGATAGGCGCGCTTGATCTGGTCCTCGCTGGCCCCACGACCGACGCCCAAAATCTTGTAGTAGTCCTGCGGCATAAGAACCACACAGATCGCTTCCCTTTGTATTCTAAGACGGTCGCGGCTTACGTGTAAACCGGACCGCCGGACAAGCCCTCTCGCACGTCCGCTGGCAGGCCAGGAGCGTCGTGCCTACAATCAGCCCGCCAAGGCCGGAATGCGGCTCCGGGACAGGCAGACGGCCAACAGGGGCAAGTCGCCTCCTCGCCCGAAGCCGCGGCCGCACGATCGGCAAAGCAACTTGGCGCCGAGACGGGTGTAGACGATATTGAGCAAACAACGGGTATGCCGGGCTGCGCGAAGCAGTCCCTGCGGACACCCAAGCCCGACAGAAATGAATGCCGTGCGAGTCATTGTCCTTCTGATCGCTGTCACCACATGCGTCTGGCTAAGCCATTCGGTGCCCCCGACCGAGAGTGGGCCACGCCCCGTAGCACCCCCTCACGCCAAACAGGCCGCCGACAAGCCCTTCTACGGACTGGCCATCCAGATCGACACCGGTGACGCTCCCGTCCAACGCTTCGGACCCCTCATCGACGAGGTAGCCGAACTGGGCGCGGACACCCTGACCCTCGGGACGGCCGGATACATGGAGAATGGCGCGTCCGGCGTCATTTACATCGACCAGAGGAAAACGCCCACCCCCAAACAGTGGCGCGAACTGTTCGCCATTGCCCGACAAAGCGGGCTGCGCGTGATCCTCATGCCCATCGTGCTGTTCAGCGAGCCACGCGGCAACGAATGGCGTGGCCAAATTCAGCCATCCAGTTGGGACCAGTGGTTCGAGCAGTACCGGGCTTTCCTGAACCACTTCGCGGATATCGCAGCCGAGAATCGCGCGGAGGCCCTGCTGATCGGGTCGGAGTTGGTCAGCACCGAAAAGTTCACCGACCAATGGATCAAGACCATCGACCAGGTTCGCCAGCGGTACGACGGCCTGCTTGGCTACTCGGCCAACTGGGACCACTACCACAAGATCCAGTTCTGGGACAAACTCGACCTCATCGGTATGACGACGTACCACAAGTTGTCAGACAAGCCCGCCCCCACGGTCGAACAGCTCGTCGAAAACTGGCTGCCCATCAAGCAGGAGATCCTTGCTTGGCAAGCCACCGTTGATCGTCCGATCCTCTTCACCGAAGTCGGCTGGTGCAGCCAGGAAGGGTGTTCGGTGGAACCGTGGAACTACTACCACAAGCAGACGGCCACGTCCGCCGGCATGGAGGAACAGCAGAACTGCTACGAAGCGTTCATGCGAGTGTGGCAAGACGAACCGGCTGTTGGCGGCGTGACGTGGTGGGAGTGGACCAGTTACGGAGGCGGGCCAAACTGCTACAACTACACCCCTCGCGGCAAGCCGTCCGAAAAGCTGCTGCGACAGTGGTTTCAGGCACAACGCCAAAAGTCGATCCAAAAACGCCTCGCCGAGCAGCCTGTCCCGTGATATGCGCCCCGCCCATCCGGCGTGGTACAATCTGCGCCTAGCCAGAGTTCGCCAGATGAGCAGCCCTCACAGCCACCGATCCCGCGATGCCGCCAAGCACCCTACGCGGCACAAGACCCCTGCCGCAGCCAGCGGGTCAGCCACCTCCCGTTCTGCCGAGCCCGCCGCACGGCAGCCGCCTATGCGGCAGACCAACGCAGCGATGCGCGTGCTGTTCGTCTACCCCAACCTCAACGCCGAAGAGGGGTTCAATCACGGCATCGCCGCCCTGTCTGGCTGCCTGCAGGCCCGCGGCCACCAGACGGGATTGATCAACCTCAATGAGGCCCTCGGCCCCGTCCCCACCGACGAACAGGTGGTCGAGCAGGTACGCCGGCTCGACCCGGATCTGGTTGCGTTCAGCGTCATGACCCAGCAATACGCCTACGCCGTTCGACTTGCCCGGGCAATCAATCGTGCTATGCCTGCCCTGCCCCTGGCCATTGGGGGCGTCCACACGATGATGTGCACCCAGCAGGTCAAGAACGAGCGACTGTGGGACTTCATCGGCATTGGCGAGTGCGACGAAGCCCTGCCCGAACTGGCCGATCACCTCGCCGCCGGCGACCGCGCCGCCCTCGACGTACCCAATTTCTCCGTCCGATTGCCCGACGGCCGCTACAAGGACAACCCGCTGGGACGCTATCCGCCACTCGATACGCTGCCCGAAAAGCATTATGAAATCTTCGACCTTCGCACCCTCCTGGCCCGCAAGAACGGCTGGCAGTCAGTTCTCACCTCCCGAGGCTGCCCCTACCGGTGCTCCTACTGCTTCAACCGCGAAATGTGCGACCGATACTATCGCGAAGGCGGCCAACCCCGCAAGGCCTATCTGCGACATTATGCTGCCGATACCGTGATCCGACAGATCCAGCGACTCCGCGAAAAACATCCCGAAATCACGACCATCATCTTTGATGACGACCTGTTTACCCTCGATCAGGAATACTGCATCGACTTGCTGAGGCGGTACACTCACGCCGGCATCGACCTGCCCTTCGTCATTAACGCCCACGTGCAAAGCTTCAGTGAGGCCGTTGCACAGGCCCTGGCCAACGCGCCGTGCAGAATCGTCAAATTTGGGTTGGAGAGCGGGTCCGACCGCCTCCGCCGAGCGGTGCTCGATCGCCATATGTCCAACGAGAAGATCGCCTGGGCCTTCGAGCTCTGCCACAAGCACGGACTGCACACGTCGGCGTTCGTCATGTTCGGCCTGCCCTATGAAACCCCTCAAATGATGCATGAAACGATAGAACTCTGTGCACGCATCCGGCCCGGCCGCATGCGATGGGCCATCTTCTTTCCCTTCCCCGGAACAAAAAGCCATACCATATGTCAACTAGGTAACTTGATCGATTACCGACGCATGCGCGCGCTGGACAACTACTTCGTGGCCAGTTGCCTTCGGTTCGATCCGCCCACCGATCTGCTCATCCGCAAGCTCCAGCGCACGTTTCATTGGCGGGTCAATGCGCTGCTCGACCAACCGGCATCGGCCGAGTATCGACGGCTGGTCGACGAAGTGGACGCGATGGACGCCGACCAATGGGATCGCCATAGCGCCGCGATACTCGAACAGGATCGGCAACTCAGCGATAGCTTGCTTCAGCAGGGACGCCGCCATTATTCGATACGCTACACCGAGGTCATGGCGGTAGACAGCGACTACGTGCTGGCCGAGCAGGGACAAGACAAGCACAAGGCCGCTCGCACCTGGCGAGCCTGAAACAGACGCAGGAGGCACGTATGGCGATCTGGCAGCTTGCCACTCGGAAGTCTTGCCTGATACACCGCATTTTCAGCACGTAGCGGCGGTGTCTTCACCTCCGAAGGCCCCGCCGCCGATACTACTGTCACGTCCCGATCGGGTCTGAAGCATGGGTCAGAACAGCGCAGAGACACATCAGGAGCCGTACGGCTCAGCGGAGCAGGCCCGCGAGCCCTCTCGACCCAGAACGGCTTCACCTCCAGAGTGGGCCGGCGTGATCGTCCTGTTGGTCGTTGCCGCGTATGTGCCCGCCCTCACCGCCGGGTTCGCCATCACCGACGACCGCGCCATTGTCGCCAACCCACGCCTGACCGAGAGCGACGGCCTTTGGCGCATATGGTTTTCGGGTGAGAGCGAGCAATACCAGCCGCTGACGTATACGACATTCTGGTTGGAGCGCCGACTTTGGGGGCTTCGCTCAGCCGGGTACCACTGGGTAAACGTCGCCTTGCACGCCGCCAATGCGGTACTGGTGTGGCTGATACTTCGCAAGGTGGGGGTTCGTGCAGCACCGGTAGCGGCCCTGCTGTTTGCTCTTCACCCTATAAACGTCGAATCGGTCGCCTGGATATACGAGCGCAAGAATGTCCTGTCAGGCCTGTTCTATCTGTCGACATTCCTCGCCCTGTTCCGGTTCGATCAGACGCGCAGCCGGCGATGGTATGCACTCGCCATCGCGCTGTTCGTAGCCGCCTTACTCTCGAAGGCGTCGACCGTCGTTCTGCCCGCGGTGCTGCTATTGTACTGGTGGTGGCGGCGCGACGCGTGGGTCCGAAAGAGCCTGATCGCATCCGCTCCGTTCCTGCTGCTTGCGGCCGCCATGTGCGTCCTGACCGTCTGGCTCGAACCGCCTTACGCCCAGGATCCAAGCGCCGAACATTCGGGCGCCTTCCTCGAGCGCTTTGCACGAGCCGGATGGATCGTGGGCTTTTACATCTGGAAGACGCTGCTGCCCTACAAGCTTGTATTCTTCTACCCGCGATGGTCGGTCGATCCTGCAATCGTAACTTCGTATCTGCCGCACGTCGTTCTTGCCGTGGCCCTGGCTGGAGCGGTGGTCTGGCGCCGATCGTGGGGTCGACACGCGCTATTCGGGCTCGGCTCGTACCTGATCACCCTCCTGCCCATCCTCGGCTTCTTTAACATTTTCTACCATCAACACTCCTTCGTCGCCGATCACTTCCAGTACCTGCCGCTGATATCGCTGATCGCTATGTGCGTGCACGCCGCGGCCATGGGACTGGAGAGACTCAGGCCGTCGGCACGCCATGCCACCGTAACCAGAGCAGTCACGCCGGCGGTTGTCCTCGCCGTTCTGACCGTCGCGACATGCTGGTCCCTCACATGGCAGCGGGCCTACGTATTTCATAACACACGCACCATATGCCAGGACACCCTCCGGCATAACCCCGATTCGTGGATCGCACACGCATTGCTCGGCGCGGATCTCCTACGGAGCAAACAAAGCAGCAGGGAGCAACTCACCCAGGCCCTCCACCACTTCGAGCGGGCGGCTACACTGCATCCGGACGATCCGCGCATCCTTCAGAATCAGGGACTCACGCTGAAAACGCTCGGCCGGTACAGCGACAGCCTTCGCTGTTTCTCCAGGGCAGCCGAACTTGAACCGAGCAATGCCCGCCACCACTTGAACCTCGCCGCCTTGTACCACCACACCAGAGACTTCGAACGGGCCATCAAGGAGTACAAGTTGACCCTCCAATGCGGCGGCGACCAGAGCGCAACCATTCACTTCCTGCTCGCCAAGGCCCTCATCGACAGCGGACGAACCGAAGACGCAATCGACCATCTCCGCCAAGCGGCACAACTGAACCCCCGCGACCCTCGTCCCGCCACGCTGCTCGAACAACTCCAGAAGCAGCACCCGCAAAAAAGCGACGCGGAAGTCCCGCAAGCCGAATCCATATCGATTGCGCCATAACCGACCTGGGCCCATCGCCGCCGCTACCAGCCTCTCAAACCGTGCCTTGACGTGCCTTCCTTCCATCCCTCCGGAGGTTCCCGGCCAGGCAGACAGCTATCAGCCACGAGATTATCGGGCGCAGCAAGCCACCAGCTAAGACGAAGCGCTCAACCCGTGGTACAATAAGGCAAAGGGGGCAGTGCGAGGGGAAGCGGCGTTGAGCAGTAGTGGGACCATCTGGTCGGTGCTGGCCGTCACTTTGTGTGCGACCATGGCGGGTGCGCGCGCCGGCCAGACCATCCGCGTCAGCGTTTCGTCCGCCGGCGACCAGTCGAACAGTCAAGCCACCAAGCATACCACCATTGCCGGCGACGGCATGAAGGCCGCGTTCGCCAGCACGGCGAGCAACCTGGTCCCCGGCGACACAAACGGTGTGACGGACATCTTCCTGCGCGACTGTACAGCCGGCACGACAACGCGAGTAAGTGTGGCCACCAATGGCTCGCAGGCCAACGGCGCCAGCGACTTCCCCGCCTTTTCCATGGACGGACGGTTCGTCGCCTTCGAAAGCGCCGCCAGCAATCTCGTCGCCGACGACACCAACGGCAAAACCGATATCTTCGTCCGCGACCTGGTTGCGTACACCACGACGTGCGTCAGTACGGCCTCAAACGGCAACCAGGCCGACAACAACAGCTACCGACCCGCCCTTTCGCAGGACGGCCGGTACGTGGTCTTCGCCAGTCTGGCCGGCAACCTCGTACCGGACGACACCAACGGCAAGTACGACATCTTCGTGCACGATCGTCAGACCCAACAGACCCAGCGTGTGAGCATCGCGTCGAATGGGCAACAAGCCGACGGATACAGTTGGCGCCCCCAAATCTCCGGCGACGGGCGATTCATCGCCTTCGAGAGTTACGCGGCCAACCTGATCCCCGACGATACCAACGGCGCAATGGACATCTTCGTTCACGACCGCGACACCGGTCAGACCCAGCGCGTCAATGTTGGCCCCGGCGGATCCCAGTCCACCTCGGGCAGCACCGCGTGCAGCATCTCGGCCGATGGCCGCTACGTCGCCTTCGAAAGCGCTGCCCCCAATCTCGTACCCGACGACACGAATGGCTACCCCGACGTTTTCGTCCACGATCGTGACACGGGGATCACCGCCCGGGTAAGCATTCGCTCCGACGGCCAAGAGACGCACGGCGCAAGCTGGGGCAGCAGCATTTCGGCCGACGGCCGCTTCGTCGCCTTCGACGGGCCCGTGAGCGACCTGATCCCGGACGACACGAACGGCATCCGCGACGTCTTCGTCCACGATCGTCACACCGCCATCACGACCCGAGTCAGCGTCGCGTCGAGTGGCCAGCAGGCAGACGACCACAGCCTCTGGCCCCATCTATCCGCCGACGGGCGCTTCGTGGTCTTCGCCAGCGAAGCCGCCAACCTCGTGCCCGACGATACCAACGGCCCGGGCGAACAGGGACGCGATGCGTTCCTCCATGACCGCGCCGGCGACGTACCGGGCGATCTGGACGCCGACAACGACGTCGACCGCGACGACCTGGCCTTGCTCGTGCAGGCTCTCACCGGCCCGAACGTGCCTACCGATCGGTTCGCCGCGGATCTCGACGGGGACGGCGACTGCGATGTCGACGACTTCCGCCGCTTGGCGGCCGGCTTCACCGGTCCGATGTGATCGACTTACTGCCCTTCCGCCACGCGGCACAGAATTTCGCATCCCTTGCGGATGCTCTCATCGTCCGTGGCGTAGCTGATGCGGAAGTGCGTGTCCTGCTCGCTGAACACATTGCCGGGGATGATCAGCACGTTGTTCCGTACCGCCTCCTCGACGAACGTCGTGGCGCTGGCAAACCGATCCGGCGCCTTGGGAAAGACGTAGAAGCCCCCGGAAGGTCGAACCGACTCGAAGCACCCCGCCAGCCGATCGCAAACCAGATCGCGCTTGCGGGCGTAATCGGCAATCTGCCGACTCATGTCCGTTCTCAACGCCACCACGCCCGCGTGCTGCACCATGCTTGGCGCATGGACGAACGTGTACTGCTGAAGCTTGGTCATTTCCTCGATGACAGGCTGCGGCCCGGCCGCATAGCCCAGGCGCCACCCGGTCATCGCGTAGCTCTTGCTGAACCCGCGTAGTAGAAGTACGCGATCCCGGGCATACGGCACCACGCTCGGGCATGGACCGTCGTACACCAATTGGTTGTAGATCTCGTCGGTAATGATGAGCAGGTTGTGCCGCTCAGCCAGCGAGGCCGCGGCACGGCATTCCTGGTCGCTCATCACCACCCCGGTGGGATTGCTCGGTGAGTTGATCAGCAGCAATTTCGTGCGCTCGGTGATCGCCGCCTCCACCCGATCGGCCGCAAAGCCAAAATCCGGATAAGCACTGACCATCACCGGCCTGCCCCCCACCGCATGGACCAGATGCTTGTACTCCACAAAATACGGATCGACGAAAACCACCTCGTCACCCGGGTCCACGCAGCACATCAGCGCCAGCAGCAGCCCCCCTGAGACCCCGGACGTCACCAGAACTGCCGGCGACCAGTCGAATTCCTCCTGCAAACGCTGCCCGATCCCATCCCGCAGCGCCGGTATACCCTGCGTTACGGTGTAGCCGTTGAAATCCTCGCGGATCGCCGCGATGGCCGCGTCCTTGATCGGCGCAGGCACCGCAAAGTCGGGCTGACCTATGGAAAGATTGACCGGATCGCGCATGCCCGCCGCGAGGTCAAACACACGGCGGATGCCCGAGGCATCGATCAACGATGTGCGTCCCGCCACAAAGCCGCGCCGCCCCATCCGCCGCTCCTCGCTACAAAGCAGGCACCGAATGAGCAACCCTCGGTGCAGATTCCCCCCAATGCGGATCGTTTGTCCCCCTCGTGTCTACTTCTGGGCGCCTGCCTCCCCACCTTCGGCGGCCGCCGGCTCGGCCCCTTCAGCCGCAGCCGCTTCTTCTGCCGCCTTCTCTTCCTTCTTGGCCTTCTGGCCAGCCGAACTCTTGCGATGAACCACTTTCGGCAGCCCGAACACGCTCTGCGACTCGTCCCAGCGGTCTTCATCCTCCAGGATGACCAGCCGCTCAGCCCGCGTCAGCACATTCCGATGCCGGGCCAGTACGTTCTTGCTCTTAAGGCTTCGATCAATCGACACGGCCAATACTCCCGCTGTACGATGTCGTCCTAACCTCGATACGTCGACGGATAGCAGTCCTTGAAGTCGTAACCACCCCGGTGTTTGTCCGAGGCATACAGCTTCCCCAACGCCACCACTGACCGACGGAACGACTCAAACTTGCTCCTGTCCTGCACATCATCCCAGTCAAACGCCTCGCGAGCCACAAGCAGGTAGCCGTTGCTTACCTGACGCAGCACCGTCGGCACCTCCCTGGTCGCCAGGAAGCTTTGGGCACGTAAAGCGTCGGCCCGAGCCGACGGGTCGAACGTCTGAATGACCAGATACGTCTTCCCCAATTCGAGCCCCTCGCCTCCACTGCCTGGCGCGCCGCCGCCGCCGAGCTGACGGGCGCCCGACCTCGTCACGCCCGTCGCCAACCCGAGCAATACGGACGGATCCGGCTCGGCTTGCCGCACCACCGCCACGTCGTCGCCCGCCGCCACAGCCGCCCGACGCGCATCGCGCCACCCGAGCGACCGACCCACCACAAAGCTACCCGCCACAATCAACAACGCTGTCCCCACCACAACCACGCCGGCTATGGGCGTGAGGGTCAGGCAGATCCGCCCATCCCGGACGCCCAGCGACGGCCTGCCACGCACCGCCTCGACGACCGGACCGGGCTCGCCGCCCGCCGCTTCTTCTTCGTGCTCCCGCAGACGCCGCTCCACCGACTCGGCCGGCAGGTCCTTCACTTGGGGCTGAGCCCGCTCCTCCTCAGGCCCCTCCGACGCCGCCTGCTGCCGCCACCAGTCCGGAACGCCCAGCCGCGGCTGCCGGCGCACACCCCCAGACTGCTTGCTGATCACCTCGAACAAGGCTGGCCCGCGTCTGGTCCTGACCATGGGTCCCAATCCGCCGCGGCAACCGCCCAAACCGGGCGGCCGCTCGTCGACCCCGCAATTCTAGCAGCATACTCGATTTACGCTCGCGGTCAAGGGCGACGCCCTGCCCCATCGTCCTGCACTACCGGGGTTGCGGGACGTCCTGCAGAGTGCAATAATGTGTGGTTCTGCCGCCGGGCATAGCGCGTGGACTCGTAAATGTTTGACACGCTGACAGAACGATTCTCCGACGCCTTCCGCAAGCTTCGCGGGCGAGGCACCATCACCGACGCCAACGTTCGCGAGGTCATGGGCGATGTCCGTACGGCCTTGCTCGAGGCCGACGTCCACGTCCGCGTGGCACGCGAGTTCTGCGACCACGTGCTGGAAAAGGCCATCGGCACCGAGGTGATCAAAAACCTCCACCCCGATCATCTCATGGTCAAAATCGTCTTCGACGAACTGGTCAAGCTGATCGGCCCGGTTGACAGCCGTATCCCTTACGTCTCCCCGCCGCCAACCCTGGTGATGCTCGCCGGACTCCAAGGCTCGGGCAAAACCACGATGTGCGCCAAGTTGGCCCAATACTGCCGGCGCCGCCAAAAGAGCCCCATGATGGTGGCGGCCGACCTCAAACGGCCTGGAGCCATCGACCAGCTCGAGGTGCTCGGCAGGCAGATCGACGTGCCCGTCTACGCCGAGCGGGATCACGATAGCCCCGTCAAGGTCTGCCGCAACAGCATCCTGCAAGCACGAAAAGCCGAATGCGACGTGGTCATTCTCGACACCGCCGGGCGACTCGCCATCGACGAAGAGATGATGCAGGAGGTCGCCCGCATTGCCCAAGTTACCCAGCCGCACCAGATCTACCTGGTGCTGGATGCTATGACCGGCCAGGATGCGGTCAACTCCGCCAAGGCCTTCAATGAGCGCCTCGAGTTGGACGGCGTGATCCTGACCAAGTTCGACAGCGACACCCGCGGCGGGGCTGCCCTGTCGGTCAAGCAGGTCACCGGCAAGCCGATCAAGTTCATCGGCGTCGGCGAGAAGCTCGACCAGATCGAGGAGTTCCACCCCGACCGCATCGCCAGCCGTATCCTCGGCATGGGCGACGTGCTCACCCTCGTCGAGAAGGCCCAGTCCCAGTTCGACCAGAAACAGGCCGCCAAAGCCCAGCAGAAGATGGCCAAGGGTACGTTCGGCTTCGATGATTTCCTCACCCAGATGGAAGCCATGAAAAACATGGGCCCCATGAAGGAAATCCTCAAGCTCATGCCCGGCATGGGGTCGGCCCTGAAAGGCGTCCAGGTCGACGACAGCGAACTCCAGCAGATCCGGGGCATCATCCACTCCATGACATCCGGCGAGCGACGCAACCCGGACCTCATCGATGCGTCTCGGCGGCGAAGAATCGCCCGGGGAAGCGGTACCGACCCCCAGGACGTCGCCGGCCTGGTCAAGCAATTCGGTCAGATACGAGGCGTCATGAAACAGATGGCCGGCATGGGCATGTCCCAGCGGCTCAGCGCCGCCAAGCAGATCAGCGAGATCAGCCTGCTGGGCGGTTCGATGCCCAAGTTTAAGACCAAAACACTAGCAAAGCAGAAATTTCGCGCCAAGAAGGACAAACGGCGCCAACGAAAGCGAAAGAGTCGGTGACCGCTCGCCGTGGGTTGTCACGCCTGCGAAGCGACACCGGACAGTAGACCAAGCGAGAAGATAGATAAGTGAGGAAATTATGGCAGTTCGACTGAGGCTCAAGCGTGCAGGCCGGAGACACCGGCCGTTCTACCGCGTCGCCGCGATGGATATCCGATCTCCGCGGGACGGCAGGGTCATCGAGGAACTCGGCTTCTACGATCCGCTGGCCAAAGAAGATGCGCAGCGCGTCAAGCTTAAGCGCGATCGCGTCGAGCACTGGCTCAGCGTCGGGGCCCAGCCCTCCGAAACGGTTCGATCGCTGCTGAAGCAAGGCGGCATTGCCGTAAAGTCCGCCAAGAAAGCCAAGACCGCCAAGGCTCGGACCAAGAAGGCAGACGGCGACACGTGAACCCGTTGCCGAGCGCGGCGCGAGCTGGATGATGGGCGTCAACCAACCAATGCGAATCGACGTGCTGACCCTCTTCCCTGAGGTGTGCGAGCCGTTCTTTGCCAGCAGCATCCTCGGGCGGGCTGGTCAGGCGGGCCTGGTAGACATTGTCTGCACCAACATACGCGACTTCGCATCCGACAAGCACCGCAGCGTCGACGACACCCCGTGTGGCGGCGGGCCCGGCATGGTACTGGCCGCTCCCCCCGTCTTTGCGGCTGTCGAACACGTCGAGGCGCTCGACCCCCGGCCGCCCGTGCGAATCCTGCTCACGCCTCAGGGCGAGCGGTTCACGCATCGGTTGGCTGCCGAGTTCGCCCAGCAGCAGCGACTGCTGCTGATCGCCGGTCACTACGAGGGCTTCGACGAGCGCATTCGTCTGGGCCTCAGGCCTCGCGAAATCTCGATCGGCGACTACGTGCTCTCCGGAGGCGAAGCGGCGGCCATGGTCGTCGCCGACGCGGTAGTGCGGCTATTGCCCGGTGCGCTGGGCCATGAATGCGCGGCCGCCGATGACAGCTTCGTCGAAAACCTGCTGGAGTACCCTCAGTACACCAGGCCTCGGGAGTTTCGCGGCATGACCGTCCCCGACGTACTGCTGTCCGGCGACCATGCCCAAATCGAAAGGTGGCGCCGCCAGCAGCAGATCGAGCGTACTCGCGACCGCCGGCCCGACTTGCTTGAACAGGACGCGTTGTCCGACCAGACTCCACGACTGACCAGGAGCAACAACGGATGATCCCAAAACTGATCGCAGAAACGGAGAAGGCTCACCTCAAGGGCGAGATCCCCGATTTTGAAATCGGCGATACCGTTACCGTTCAGGTACGCATCATTGAAGGCGATAAAGAACGGATTCAGCCGTTTTCCGGCGTGGTTATCGCCCGCCGGGGGCGCGGCACTACCGAGACCTTCACCGTCCGAAGAATCGTGAACAACGAAGGCGTCGAGCGGATCTTCCCCGTGCACTCACCCAAGCTGCACGGCGTAGAGGTCACGCGGAAAGGAAAGGTCCGTCGGGCCAAGCTCTTCTTCCTGCGCGACCGCGTGGGCAAGGCCAGAAGACTGCGCGAGCGGCGCCCCACGCGAGGAGCCGGAAAGAAAAAGGTCGAGGCAAACGAGCAAACCGAAGGCTGATGAACTCCAGCCGTAGCCGGTTGGTCCACTGACCGCCCCGATGCTCGGATTATGGCGCAAACTCCTGGGCGACCGCGGCGAGCGTGCTGCCTCCACACTGCTCAAACGCAAGGGCCATCGAATCCTGGCCCGCAACTACCGCTGCCCAGCCGGCGAGATCGACCTGATTACGCTCGATGGGGCGACGCTGGTGTTCGTGGAAGTCAAAACCCGCAGCAACGACGAATTCGCCGATCCCGAGCAGGCGGTCGGTCACCGCAAGCAGACACGTATCATTCGCGCCGCCGAGTGCTATCGGCATGTCAAAGGCGCCCAGGCTTACCCTTGTCGCTTTGACGTGGTCAGCGTCGTCATGCAACCGAACGGACGGCCTAAAGCGCACCACATCCGCGACGCATTCACCATAACGGATTAGCCCACGTGTCCGATCCGACCCTCATCGACACCCACTGTCACCTCACCTTCCCGCAACTTCACGACACCGTCACCGACATACTCGAGCGCGCCAGGCAGGCCCACGTCAGCACCGTCATCACTGTCGGCACCGATCTGAACGACTCGCAGAAATGCATCGATCTGGCCGGGCGCCACGCCCGGGTCTTCTGCACCGTCGGCATCCACCCTCACCAAGCCGCATCGGCGCCGCCTGACGCCGCCCAGAGGCTGGCCAACCTGATCAAGCATCCGCACGTGGTGGCCGTCGGAGAAACCGGGCTTGACTATCACTACGACTTCAGCCCCCCAAAGACCCAGCAGGCGATCCTCCACGAGCAACTCGCCCTGGCCGAGCAGACCCAGCTACCCGTCGTCATCCACTGCCGCGAGGCGTTCGACGACGCGCTGACCATCCTGGCCGAACACCCGCGCGTGCCGGGCGCGGTCTTCCACTGCTTCACCGGCTCGCACGAGCAGGCCAAGGCCGTCCTGGAGCGAGGGTGCATGCTCTCCATGACCGGCGTTGTCACGTTCGCCCGATCCGACGAACTCAGGACCGTCGCGAGCAACGTGCCCGACGATCGACTCATGGTCGAAACCGACTCGCCCTATCTGTCCCCCGAGCCCGTGCGCAAGCAGCGGACCAACGAACCGGCCAACGTGGTCCATACCGCACGCCTGCTCGCGAAGGTACGAGGACAATCGTTCGCCGACCTGGCTCGCGTAACCACCGCCAACGCCAGAACCTTCTTCAAGCTGGACACGGCCGCTCAGACGACCTAGAGTACCGCTTCTACCATGGGACTGACGCGACAGGAACGTTAAAGGCAAGCAAATGAGTGTCATGCTCGTAACCGGCGGCGCAGGATTCATCGGCTCGCACCTGGTCGATCACCTCGTGCGGCAAGGCGAACGCGTCCGCGTACTGGATAACTTCGACACCGGCAAACGTGAGAACCTCGCCGCCTCGATCGAGCAGATCGAACTGATCGAGGGAGACATCCGCGATATGGACACCGTCCGTGCGGCCATGCGGGACGTCGGCGCCGTGTTCCACCTGGCCGCTGTGGGCAGCGTGCCCCGATCCATTGACGATCCCCTCACGACCGACGGGATCAACGTTACCGGCACGCTCAACCTGCTGGTGGCCGCACGCGACGCCAAGGTGCGGCGGTTCGTCTTCTCCTCCAGCTCCAGTGTCTACGGCGACACCACCGTCATGCCGCAGCATGAAGATCTGCCCTGCAAGCCGATCAGCCCCTATGGCGTTACCAAGCTCGTCGGCGAACAGTACTGTCGTGTATTCAACAGCGCCTACGGCCTGGAAACGTTCTCCCTGCGCTACTTCAACGTCTTCGGCCCCCGCCAGGACCCCAACAGCCAATACGCGGCGGCCATCCCCCTCTTCGTCAGCGCCCTGCTGCGCGACGAGCAACCCACCGTCTTCGACGACGGCGAGCAGTCGCGCGGATTCACCTACGTTGACAATGTTGTCGATGCCAACCTCCTGGCTGCCAAGGCGCCCAACGCGTGCGGTCAGGCGGTCAATATCTCATGCGCCGCCAGCGTCTCGATCAACCAACTCATGCGAGAAATCCGCGCCTTGCTCGAAAAGGAGCATATCGCGCCGCGGTATGTCGACCCGCGCCCGGGTGACATCAAACACTCGCTGGCCGACGTCACGCTGGCCCGCAAGCTGCTCGGCTTCGAGCCCAAAATCGATCTGAAAGAGGGTTTGCGCAAGGCCCTCGGGTGGTATCGCGAGCACCTCGCCCAAGACCAGGACCCATCAGCCTGCTGCCGCCGCTAGGCCGTGTCTGACAATTCCGGTCTGGTCTTCTCGGGTGCCACTGGTCCCGGCGCGCCGGGATCCGCCAGTGCCTCGGACGGCGTACCGTCGGGAGGACGTATTTTGTCAGACATAGCCTAGCACGTTATGCACCAACTTCCTGCTTGCACCGGGCGCCAACGGTTGCTGTACGTAGCACCAGCCGGCCCACAGCGAGATGCTGCCCGTGTCCCACCGTCCGCAGAATGTTGCCCACTACCAACGGCCGCCTACGACACGCGCACACTACTCACCCGCCTGCCACAGCCGCTAGAATGGGCCACCATCGAGAGTGCTAACTAACGGAGCGACGGCATGAAAGCCCTTGACCTACACCTGCACATGCAGAAGCTCGGAACCTGGGTCGACTGGAGCAAAACCTGCGACGGATTCAAAGCCGGCCAACCGTCCGCGGACATCGCCGGTATCGCCGTGGGCTGGACCTCGGTCCTGCCCGCCTTGCACCAAGCCCATGCAGCCGGATGCAACCTATTTGTCACCCATGAGCCGACCTTCTACAGCCACATGGACGACGACCCTCGATGGCGCGAAACCGAACCGGCCCGACGCAAGAGTCAACTCCTCGAGCAAACCGGCATGGTGGTCTATCGCTGCCACGACGTGTGGGACCGCGTGCCCGACATCGGCATCACCGATAGTTGGGGCACCCATCTGTCGCTGCCCGCCCCTAGCGCCCGCAAAACCTACTACAACCTCTATACGCTACCCCCCCAACCCGCCTACGAACTCGCTCAGCGCGTGGCCGCATCCGTGGGCGGGCTCGACCAGCACGCCGTCCAACTGCTCGGACCGCCCGGCAAAATGGTCTCTCGCCTGGCCATCGGCACCGGCGCCATCACCGACGTGCCCACCATGGTCGAGATGGGCGCCGACGTGATCCTCGCCACCGACGACGGACTGACTTACTGGCGGCACGGCACGTGGGCCATCGACCAGGACCTGCCCGTCATCATCGTCAATCATGCCACCGCCGAGATCCCGGGCATGCGCAACCTCGCCGACTACCTCCACCGGCAGTTCCCCGACGTCAAAGTCGAATATGTCGGTCCGCAGTGTCTCTACTCGCTGGTGGGTGCGGCCCGCAGCGGTCAGTCCCAACTGACCATGGTGCTGGACGATCTGTCCGCCCTGCCCGCCGCCGAACTACCCTCCGGATACCGACTCGACCACCTCCACCCCGGTCAGGAATGGGCCTACACACAGGTGATGGCCGACTCGATCTACCCCGGTCAGTCGCTCGAAGGCTGGTTCGAACGGACCTTCAGCAGCGACCGTCAGTACGATCCTCAAAATCTATTGCTGATCTGGTGCGACGACCAACCCGTGGCCGTAACCGCCGCTTGGCAGGCCGACCTCGACGGCCAACAGGTGGGCTGCATTCATATGGTCGGCGTGCTGGCCGCCCACCGCGGCAAAGGTCTGGGCAAGGTCATCACCCTGGCCGCCCTCCACCAGCTCGGACGGCGTGGCTTTGCCCGCGCCATCCTCGATACCGACGACTGGCGCATCCCGGCCCTCAAAGCCTACCTCCGCCTGGGATTCAAACCCCTCCACCGCGACGAATCGCACCGGCCCCGATGGCAGGCCGTCATGCGAAGAATCGAATCGTCATAGCCCAGTCTACCGCGACTTGCCCCGCTCGGGCGCCCTGACAACTTCGAGGATCCCCTCGATATTGCCGACAGCGATGGCTTGCCGCTGCACTTCGCTGACCTCCTCGCCAGCCAGCTTGGCCGCAACCGCCTGCGGATAGAACAACGGTGCGTTCGATCCAAATACCAGCCGTTCCGCCGGCACGTCTTGCAGCAGGTCCGGCAACGACGCACCGCTCTCCACAAAAGCGATGTCAAAAAACAAATTCTCCGCCCGCCGGGCCAACCCCGTCACCTCGCCTTTCAGCCCGTTGAGGATTAGCAGCGGCAGCGGGGCCACCTTCGCCGCCAGAGACGTCACCGCATCGGCTCCCACCGGCTCGACTCGCATCACGCGATGCTGGTTGCGGTCGTCTTCCAGGCGCATCACAACAGCCGTCAAAACCCCCTCCGCCCCGGCCGCCTGCACCATGGCCGCCACACGGTCATCCTCAGCCGAATAGCCCCCAAACGCCGGATAAAGCTTCACCAGTCGCACCGGCCAGTTCGACACCACTCGCCGCAGGTCCGCCTCCGCCGTCCGCAACGTCGGATCGACCACCGCCGCGGGAACAAGCCGCTCGTGCTCGGCGAGTGAGTCACACAACCGCTGCGTCGCCGTCAACGGATCGGGCGCCAGAACAGCCTCCGCCGCAGATACGTGCGCCTGCGTCACGCCTGCTTCGGCCATCGCCGCCGCCAGCTCATCCACTCGCTCAGCCCAGCCGGCCACAAAGGGCCAATGTCCCACCGCCGCGTTCAGGTCGATCACGCCTGTGCGCTCCCTCGCTTGCCCCACAACGCAAGCGCGTTGTCGTGCAGCAGTGCCCGGCGAACGGACTCATCGCCCACCGCCGCTCGCACGCTCGCCACCTTCACGCCGAACTCGCGAACCGGATAGTCCGATCCAAACACGATCCGCCCCGGTCCCAGCCGCTCCAACGCATACTCCAGCGTCCCCGCTAGCGGCTGCGACCCAGCCGTGTCCACCCATACGTTCGCAAAGCCAGCCACCGTGTTAAGCCCGCGATGCCCCACCCCGTTCATGTGGGCCATCTGTATTCGAAGATCTGGGAAACGCGCCGCCAGCTCAGCCACGTCGGACGAGCGCGATTGGTCGGGCGGACTACCTGGCGTGTGATCCCACGCGTGCTGCAAAACCGCCACACCCAACTCCACCGCCGTCTCGGCCACAACGTCCACCACCTCGTCGCCCGCCCGCGCCGCGACCCACAACTTGATCCCGCACAACGGGCCGTCACGTACGCAACGGAGGATCTCCTCTCGCGCCGCCTGCCCGTGTCGCGGATTCACGTAGCACAGACCCCACAAACGCTCCGGCTGCTGTCGAACAGCCGCCATCGTCTGGTCGTTCACCGCACGCACGCCCTCGGGCGAGGGATGCGTCCCCGGTTGCATCACCGAGCCGGCCAGCAGCAGCCGCTCAATGCCCGCCGCGTCCGCCCGACGCAGAAGCGTCGCCAACTCCGTCTGATCCACACCCGGGCCCGGACTGTCAAGGTGAACATGTGCGTCGATAATCACCGTCAACTCCCATCCGTCGTTCAGCAGATCCGATCTTGACCGCTTGATGTCAACGCTGCAAGCCCAACGGGCAAGACCGGCGGCAGCGAGTTCCACGGCGCCTTGGAGGACATCGGCGACACCTGGCCGGGAACCACCCCACCAGTGCTGGCACGCCCTCCAAGGTCGCCTCCGCCGCCCATTCGGCTGACCACGGTATCTCTGCGCTTGCATCCCTAACGCGGTGCGAGTATAGGCGCTGTGAATACAAAGTCCGTTGTTCGTCCGAGGCACGGCGCAGCAAGGTGCGCCCGGTCGGGCCGGAAGCTCGCGTCAGTACGACGCCTGTTGGGCATACGCTCGGGGTGTTACATGGCCAGCGTCAAGGTGCTTGTCCTGCGTGCGGCGGGAATCAACTGTGACCAGGAAACCGCGCACGCCTGGCGGCTCGCCGGCGCCCACGTTGATCTGCTGCATATCAATCGCCTCCTCGAAAACCCCGCGCTGCTCGAGACCTATCAGGCCGTCACCATCCCTGGCGGCTTCAGCTACGGCGATAACATCGCCGCAGGAAAAATCCTCGCCCGCCAAATCCAGCACCATCTCGCCGAGCCGCTCCGGCGCTTCGTTGACAGCGGCAAACTCGTCCTGGGCATATGCAATGGCTTGCAGGCGTTGGTCAAAGCCGGTCTGCTTCCCGGAGACAATGGCTCATCCCAGACGGTCACCGTCACTTACAACGACTCAAACCGCTTTGAGGACCGTTGGGTGCATCTGGCCGTCGCCGCAGATCACTGCGTATTCCTCGAACCGAACGGTCAGCTCTTCCTACCCGTTGCTCACGGTGAGGGAAAAATCGTCGCCAAGCACCGCGGCGTCCTGGACCGACTGCGCAACAGGCGGTTGATCGCCCTGCGCTACGTAGACGCCCGAGGACGACCAGGAGGCTATCCGGTCAACCCCAACGGCAGCGAAGATCACGCCGCCGCACTCACCGACCCCACCGGCCGCATCCTCGGTCTCATGCCGCACCCCGAAAGGTTCGTCCATCCCACCCAGCACCCCCGATGGACACGAGCGCCCCAACAGCCCGAGCCCTGTGGGCGCAAGCTCTTTGAGCGGGCTGTAGCCTATCTGCGATAGAGCCGTCGCCGCCTCAGCCCGGCCTTTACAGCAGCCTCCCATACGAGTACCTCTACACAAGCGCTCGTCCATCTGACACTCCGAGGAAGCGTTCGACATGAGCCCGATGTTCCTGCTGCTGTCGGTCTTCACAACCGCACAGACCACCGGCCCCGTCGATGGGCACCCCATGCGTTTCCTCGTGGCCCGCATCGTTGCGACCGACAAGGCCACCGAGCCCTGGGTCGGTACCGCTCTGGAAACCGGACTGGCGTGGCATCTTCGTCGCCATCCCCTTATCGACGCGGTGCCCATTCCGTGGCGCGACCGCGCCATGCGAGACGCAGGCTACCTCCCTGCCGCCCCGAACATGCAACTCGCCGACGCCAAGCGCCTGGCCAAACTGCTGGGCGTCGGGTCTCTGGTCACCGGAACGTGCCGAACCGAACTCACCCAACTCGTGGTCGAGCTGCAAGTCCATGACATGCATACCGAGCAGACACAGCGCTGCGTCGCAACAGGCAAGGACGTTCGAGAGTTGCTTGCCGATGCCGTCGCCCGGCTTGTCGCGATGTGCGTGCCACCGATAAGACCGCCCCAATCCGTTGCAGCCAACATGCCCGCATACTCTCGTTCTGCCTCAGCCATCGAATACTATGCCAAGGCCCTGCGCGGCCATCAGACCGAGCAGCTCGGCCGGGTGCCTTTCTACTGCGCCCAGGCGCTGCAAAGCGACGGAAAGTTCCGCGACGCTATGATCCTGCTAGCGCTGCATGAAGTCCGTCAAGGCAACGTGGCCAACGCGATACGTCGCTTCCAGCAGGTCGTACGCGACGCGCAGCTTGCCGACGATCGCGTCGACCTGGCTCGCGCCCAGGGCAACCTGGGCTGGCTTTACCGGCAACTCGGTCGACACGAGGTTGCCCAGCGCTACCTGGAGCTGGCCGCCGACACCGCCCGCCAAGCCGACGACCCATACAACCTGGCCACGGCCCTCAACAACTTGGCCCAGCTCGCAGGGTCCGCCGATCAGCCCCAGCAAGCGGTCCAGCACCTTCGGGCAAGGCAGCAATTGCTCACGCAACTGGGCGACCAACTGGGCACGGCGCCAAACCTCGTGTTTCTGGGCACGGTGTACGAGCAACTCGAGCAGTACGATGAGGCCCTCGCGACTTACCAACAGGCCATCGAATGGATCCACAAGGCTGGCCCCGCTGCCGCTCTGCCCGAAGCTCTCTCCCACCTCGCATCCGCTTACGAACATCTCAAACAGGCCGATCTGGCCATCGAGAACTACCGCAAAAGCCTTCAACTGTCCGACCCTACTGATCCTGTCCGCATCCTCTGCAACAACAGTCTCGGGCTGATCTACCAGAAGCAGAACGATTACGATCTTGCGCTGGAGGCGTTTGGCCAGGCCCTGGAGGGCTTGACGCGATCAGGCGATGGCCAGGCTCGTGCCATCTGTCTCTCGAACATCGCCATGGTCTATGAGGAGCGCGGCCAGTGGCCGCAGGCCATTGAGAATCTCAACCAGGCTGTCAACATCCTGCGAGGCCTTCAGCATCCTCAACTTGCGCAGTATGAAGCGTTACTCAACGAGATGCGCAGCAAAAGCGCGTCAGCCACCGACGCCGCCAATCGCTAACGCCAGCCAACGCTAGGCTTCTGCTGCAACCAGCGAGGGCTGCGCGCCCGACTGCACAATCTGGTCCGGGTTCCGCTCCAGCCAGGCGATCGCAGCTTCCGCCACGGTCGGGTCGAACTGTCGAGCCGACTCCTGACGCAGTTCGCCGATCACTCGCTCCAGGCCAAAACTTTGCTTGTAGCTGCGAACCGAAAACATCGCATCCATAGCGTCGGCGACGTGCAGAATGCGGGCCCCGAGAGGTATCGCCTCCCCCGCGAGCCCCTCCGGATACCCCGAGCCGTCCCACCACTCGTGGTGATGAACGATGATCGGCAATTCACTCCGCAGGAACGACGTGTGCTCCAGGATCTGCGCACCCATGACCGTGTGCCGTTTCACCAAGGCATACTCGCTCTCCGTCAACGGACCGGGCTTGTTGAGAATGGAGTCCGGGATGCCGATCTTGCCTACGTCGTGCAGCATGGCTGCCGTCCGAATGCTGGCGATCTGATCCCCGCTCAATCCCATGATTCGCGCGATCCCCTCCGCATAGAGCGCCACCGCCATCGAGTGACGTTCCGTGTAGGGTTCCTTCGCCTCCACCGCCGCCACCAGCGCACGGGTCGACTCCAGATACGCCTGCTTGAGTTGCTGATGAATGTGCGAAAAACGCTCCCGCATCTGCTCCAGCGAGCCCTGGTCCGCTTCCAGCGGCGGCGCGTCCTGCTGGGCGATTTCCTCCCAGACGACGATCTGATCTCGACCTTGCCGCTTGCCCGCCTGCACCGCCTGAAGCGCCCGGTTCACCAAATCCGATTCGCTCTCGATGAACCCGCTCTGGGATTCGGCCAAACCGATGCTGACCGTCGGTGCCCCCGCATCGCTCGGCAAACTCATCGGCAGATCACGCAATGCCCCACGCACCCTCTCGGCCATGACGCGCGCCTGGTCCACCGTCGTCTCGGGCATGGCCAGCGCGAATTCATCCCCGCCGAAGCGAGCGAGGACATCCGAGTCGCGCACCACCCGGCGAAGCTTCGCCCCCATCTCGCGCAAAACCAGGTCGCCAATCCCGTGTCCGTGACGGAGATTCAGCTCGCGAAAAATATCCACGTCGATCACGGCCACCGCCAGCGGATGACTGTGTCGTCGGCATAGCGCACGAAGGCGAGCCAACTCGTCGAAGAACGAGCGATGCGTCAACAGGCCGGTCAACCCGTCCACCCGTGCCACCGCCTCCGCCCGGCGTTCCTTACCCCCATCGGCGGTCCCTGACGGAGTCGCTGCACGCCCCTTTAGCGCCTCGGTCACGACCTGCCGCAGACCGTGCAGATCAAACGGCTTCTCGATGTAATCAAACGCGCCTCGCCTTATAGACTCCTTCGCCCACTCGCTCGAGCCCACCCCCGTTATCAGAATGACGCGGCACTCCGGCTGAACCGCCACCACCTTGTCCAGCAGTTCCAGCCCCGTCATCCCGGGCATCGCCATATCGCTGATCAGCACGTCAAAATGCTTGCGACATATCAGATCATATGCCTTGGTCGCGTCCTCCACCTCCGCACATCGGTGCAGACCGGCGCTCAAGGCCTCGCAAATCATCCGGCGGACCCCTGGCTCGTCGTCCACAACCAGAATGTCTGCCTTGTACTCTGACCTGTTCACGAATGACCCCTCGAGTACTCACGCAACGACGCGGGCCGCAGAATCCCCTGTGGCGGCAACCGCGCAGACAAATCTAGTATCGACCTTCACTTCCAGCCGGTTTAAGTCGCTATATGCGTTGAAATAACTCCTGAATATGCCCGGCTGAACCCGATAAGGTCGCACGTCAGGCCACCGCTTGCCCCATGCCGGCCACGATGCTCCAATACTCGCATGAGACCGTGTATCGGACTGACCTGCCAGTATCTGCTGAGAAAGACCGACGACAGGCGTATTCCTCATCTGGCTCTCAACGCCGCCTACTTCGACGCCGTTACCGCAGCCGGCGGCCTGCCCCTGGCTCTGCCCCCCTGCCAGGAACCCGACCAAATCGAACAACTGCTGAACACCGTCGACGCCCTGATCTTCACGGGGGGACGCGACATCCTGCCCGAGCGCCTCGGCCAGACCCTCCATCCCAAAAGCGAACTGATGCACCCACGCCGCGACAGCTTCGAGTTCGAGCTGTTCGCCCGGGCCGACCGATTGCACCTGCCCATCCTTGCCATCTGCCTGGGCTGCCAACTCGTCAACGTCGCTCGCGGCGGCACCATCCATCAACACCTCTACGATGCCCCACGGGCCTGCCAGACAGACCACGGAAAGGCCGCGCACAGGTCCATGCACCCCGTGAGCATCGACCCCGACTGCCACCTCGCTCGCATCGTCCAGGCCACTCAGATCGAGGCCAACAGCTCGCACCATCAATCCGTCGATCGACCCGGGCGCAACCTCCGCATCGTCGCCAAGGCCCCCGACGGAATCATCGAAGCAGTCGAAGACCCGGACAGACCCTTCCTTGTTGCCGTTCAATGGCATCCTGAAGACATGCCTGACAACCCGGTACACATGGCCCTGTTTCGCGAACTGATCCATGCCGCCCAACGCCACCAACGCTGACCCCGTCACCAGGCCCGCGCTGCCACAGCTAGCCCATGCCCGACCCGCCGCCGGCCTGCGGATCGTTCAACTGATCACGGAAATGGCGCCGGCCGGGGCCGAAAAGGTCGTGCACGATCTGGCCATCGGCCTGTCCGCCAAGGGACATCAGGTCCACGTAGCCACCCTCCTGGACGCCCCCGGCGCCCCGGCAACCCTGACCGACGACTTGGCGCGCCACGGCGTTAGCATCACGCGCCTGAGAATGCGGTCAAAGGGCGATCTGCCGCGCCTGTCAGCGCTGGCCAGCCTGCTCCGCCGATCCAGCCCGCACGTCCTTCACACCCACCTTTGGCACGCCGACTTGGCGGCCAAGGCTCTCCTGCCAGCGGTCTGGCGACGGCGCCCCATGCTGCTGAGCACCATCCACATCCCCGACCGGCGCCCGGTTCATTGGCGATTCGCCATCGACCGCCTGACGCAACTATGGGTCGACCAAATCGCTTTTGTCAGTCCCTCTGTAATGCACTTCTACCGCCGCCGCGTCGGCCTTGCCGCCCACAAGTGCGTGGTGGTGCCAAACGGCATTGATCTGGCCGCGTACCAAGCCCTTCCCGATCGCCTCCATGCTCGTGCCCAATGGATCTCTACCTCCGCCGAACCGGTGATCGGAACCATAGCCAGGCTTGACCCCCAAAAGGGGCTGCCCGCACTGCTTCATGCCTTCAGCATCCTGGCACGACGCTGGAAGCGAGCCGCGTTGCTCATCGCCGGCACGGGACCCGAGCGCCAGGCACTAGAAGATCTCGCCGTCAAGCTGGGCGTCGCCGATCGCCTCCACATGCTCGGCTTTCAGCAAGACGTTCGCCCCGTCCTGGCCGCACTCGATGTGTTTGTCCTTCCATCACGCTGGGAGGGCTTTGGGCTGGCCACACTTGAGGCGATGGCCGCCGGACTTCCGGTCGTGGTCACCGACGTCCCCGGTAGCCGTGACTTGGTCCAGCACGAGCAGACCGGCCTGGTTGTACCACCGAACGATTCTGACGCTCTCGCTCGGGCTATTGCCCGTTGCCTCAGCCACACCGACCTCCGTGTGCAACTGGGCCAACGGGCCCGCATCGCCGCCGGCGCCTTCACTGTGCAGAAAATGGTCGATCGCTACGAACAGCTCTATCTGGCCCTTACGCCTCGCCTTCCCCGACCTTAAACGTTGCAGCCACCTCGACGTCTCGTCCAGCAGCCCCCGCCGCCAAAGGTCACCCCAATCGCTCTGCGCGTCTTGCCCCCAAAGCTTGTCGCCTGCGTGCCCGCGCTTAGCCTTGGCCCGAACTACCCACCCGGTGTCACCTGCTGCCAGCGACACACCCCAGCCAATAACCCCCCCACTGCAAGCAATGACGGAATACCGTCCACAGAAACACCATCGCTGATGCCCGATTTCCCGCCCGACCCGCAGGTACCCCCTTAACCTTCAGGGCTGCGACACCATCTTGCCGTCCCTCGCAACCACCACCGTGCGCAAACCCGCACCCAACATGGACTTCCCAGGATAAACACGCCTTACTAAGTCATTTTTAAAGCATCGTCCGAAAAAAAATCGACAAATTCTCCGTTTCCCAGTTGCACGTTGTGGGGGCGTGTGGTAGATTATGGTGCAGAAGGGCGAGATGTGGGGAGCACTTCCCAGGTATCGCCGCCCCTTCGAAGTCGCAGATGCTTTTTACAGGCTCTTATGAACACACGATCGATGCGAAGAACCGGCTGGCCATCCCATCGGCAATCCGCAGTGAACTCGATCCCGAGACAGATGGCACACGGTTTTATGTCCTGCCGGGCAGCCGGCCCGGCACGCTCGCGATCTATCCGGCCCGCCAGTTTGACCGACTGGCCGAGCGACGATCAGTCGAGCCGATCCCCGACGAGGATGAACTGACGTATGATCAGATCACCTTCTCCATGGCGTCGCCGCCCCTTGAACCTGACAAGCAAGGGCGCATCCTCCTGCCTGAAAAGCCATTACGAATGGCCGGCATCGGTAAGCAGGTGGTCATCATCGGCGTCCGCAATCACCTGGAGCTCTGGAACAAGTCCGACTACGACCGGTTCCTGGCCGACAACTGGGGCCGTTACGCCGAGATTCAGTTGCGGGCCCGCCGCGCTATCCAGCAGGGCAGCCAAGATGTCAGCTCGACAAACGCACATTAGGTTCGGTCGCATCGGCGGTTGTAGGACGCGTTGGCGCGATCGCATATAGCAGGGCATCAAAGTCAAGGTCCGGATGGATGGGCACATAGTTGAAGCCGTCCTCGTTCGTTGAGCGAAGGGAAGCGTCTCATGATGACGGCCCCACGGTTTGAAGCAGTGTCGTTAACGCAAAGTCGCCGAGCGGTGCCAGCGATCAAGGAGGTGCTGGCCCAACTCGAGGCGGGTGACACGCGCGGTCTTGACGACCCGTCGTTGTCACTCCGTCTTCAGGAGTTGGAGGCGCGGGCCCGTAGCCTCCGACACCGGGGTGGACCATTTGCATCGGTCCGCCTGAGCCCCGCGGCCCAAGCGATCGGAACGGCGCTGAAAAACAAACCGTGCAGCGGGCTGGGCAGAGCCACGGAGGGCTATGCACCAGCCCCAGCCCATTAGACAGTAGTAAAAACCGACCGAGCAGTCAACTTACAGTGTCCCAGGCGCGCCGCTCACTGACCGCGACGGCAGCGCCGTGGCCCAAGCCGGCAGGCGTATGTCGAGCCCAATCGATCACGGACACATTCCGGTTCTGGTCCCAGAGGTGATCGAACGGCTGGACCCCGAATCGGCCGTCGCGATTCTTGACTGCACCGTCGGTCGAGGCGGCCACGCAGCCGAACTACTCGAGCGCGCCGGGCCTCAGACACGGCTGCTCGGGCTGGACCTCGACGAGCAAAACCTGCACGCCGCTGCGCAGCGCCTCGCTGCCTACGGTGAGCGCGTGCAGTTCCTGCAATCCAGCTTCGCCCGGCTCGACGAAGCTCTCGGGCAAGCAGGACTGCTTCAGGTCGACATCATCTTCGCCGACCTGGGACTCAGCTCTAACCAGATCGCCGATGCCAGCCGAGGATTTTCGTTCGATGTGGACGGCCCGCTGGACATGAGGCTCGACACCAGGCAAGGCACGACCGCGGCCGAGCTGGTCAATGCCCTGCCCGAGCGAGAATTGGCCGATCTGCTGTGGCAGCATGGCCAGGAGCGTTTTAGCCGCAGAATCGCCAAACGCATATGCCAAGTGCGTCACCATGGCCGAATCACCACCACCGCAGCGCTGTCCAAGGCGGTATGCTCGGCCGTCAAAGTCGACCCAGCCAGCCGACGCAGCAGGATTCACCCGGCCACGCGGACGTTTCTAGCGTTGCGCATCGCCGTCAACCACGAACTCGAGAACCTCGGATCGATGCTCGCCAAGGCTCCGGAACACCTTAATCCGGGTGGGCGAATGGGTGTTATCAGTTTCCACAGTCTGGAGGACGGGCTGGTCAAGCACGATTTCCGCCAACGGCAGAAGGAGGGAGTCTACCGGGTTCTGACCCCCCGGCCCGTGACGCCCGGGCAGTTGGAGCGCCGGGCCAACCCCCGTTCGCGCAGCGCAAAACTGCGTGTGGCGGAACGCACCGATCAGCCGATGAGTAATGAGTAAGATGGGCGATATTAGCAGTGCAGGGAAGGCAAGGGGCTCATGACTCGCGAGACGAAGATCGGTCTGCTGGTCGGAATGGGGTTCATTGTTCTCTTCGGGATCATCCTCAGCGAGGCGGGCTCCCGACGGCGCGCCATGTTGACGCCGCAGTACGCCGCCACGGGCACCCTCAGCGATCCTGCTCCACGGACAAACCTCGCTGTCCTCATTCAGGATTCGTCCGCCCTCGTCGCAGAGGCGGACCAAGCGTTCGGTGCAACGGCCGATCAGACCGTTCTGGCCCGGCGACCCGTACCCGATACCTCCGCACCTCGACAATTGGCCGCCAGCTCATCCGGTCGCCCGGCTCCCAAGCCAACCATCGAGCACGGCCCACCGCCAGGAAGCGAGACGGTGCCGGTCCTGGAGGCCGCCCCCGAGGTCAAACAGCCCGAGCCCACACTTGACGAGCCCATCATCCCCCCTGCCCAGCCGGCCTCTGCCGTGAGCATCTACGTGGTCAAGGAAAACGACAACCTCACGAAGATCGCCCGCCAAGTCCTCGGCACCGCCTCGCCCGAAGCGATCCAAGCGATCTACGAAGCGAACCGCGAAAACCTCAAGAACATCAATCACCTATGCGTCGGCCAGCAACTGCGGATACCCAAGTCGCTCGACACCGCTAGCCAAGCTCGGCGAGCCCCCAGCAAGCCTGCCGGCAACGGCCTCGCGAACCGCTCCGAATCGGCCTACAGATCGTACCAGGTCAGGCAGAAAGATACGTGGTCGTCCATCGCCCGACACGAACTCGGCGACCGGGCACGCTGGCGCGAGCTGTACGAACTGAACCGCGGCAAGTTCCCCAACCCGAACCGGATTCGGCCCGGCGTCCGCATCAAGCTGCCTGCTGATGCCTCAGGCTGAGCCGACGTCGGACCCCCGCCACAGCGGTGATGGAATGACGCTGACGCGAGGAGCCGCACTGCTGGCCATACTGACCCTGACGGGCACCGCCGCGGTCATGCTGCGGAGTCAGACGGCGTCTGCGGCGTGGCGCATTCAGCAATTGCAGCAGCGGCAGATGATCCTGCAACACGAGCTATGGACCGCTCAGGCCGAGTTGGCAGACGTGGCGGGCCCCGCTCGTCTTCGCCAGCGCGTGCTCCAGATGCAGCTTGCCGTCAGGCCCCCCGAGCCGGAACGAGACGGCGATGTGGTCGCCGACGCCAACCAACACAACCGGTCGCCGGCCGAGCCCTGACCGGAACGATCCGACTGCAAACCGGCCGACGACCGGTTTGGGCAGTCTTTACCGTGTCGCGCGCGGGATGGTCCCGCCGAGCCAAAGGTACGGTGATGTCCGCCCCTGTGACTGTACTTCGCACGACAACTGCCAATATCCTGCTGGTAACACTGTGCGTAGCCCTGGCGGGCCTCGCGGCTCGCGTGGGGTACATCCAACAACGGATGGCGCCGCGCCTGACCAGCCACGCCGACCGTCAATACCGCAGCCAGACCATCCTGCCGGCTCGTCGTGGTCTGATCGTCGACGCCCGCGGCCGAACCCTTGCAGGCACCCAAACCCAACTGAGCATCTTCGCCGATCCCAACGTCGTCGATGATATCGACCAAGCCGCCCAACAGGTCGCCCCTATCCTGGGCTGCCATCCGGCCGAGCTGCGCAACACATTGCAGGCCAACCGCGCCGGGCGATACGTGCTTCTCAAGCGCCCTGCCACGGAGGAGCAGGTGGCAGCGGTCCGACAACTCGGCATTGCCGGGATCGGCACAGAAAAGCGCCTTACACGTTCCTACCCGATGGGTAAGCTGGGCGCACACGCGATCGGCTTCGTCGGGGCCGAAGGTGCAGGCTTGGAGGGATGCGAGCTAGCCTTCGACCGCTACTTGAAAGGGCGGGACGGCTGCAAGCGCAGCATCCGCGACGTGCGACGACGGGCTATCTGGCTTGCCAAAGACGGCTACCAGCATCCCCAGCACGGCAAGCATGTGGTGCTCACGCTCGACTCGGCCATACAGGAGATTGCCGAACAGGAACTCGCCCACACTGTGGAAAAGTTCCAGGCACAGGGGGGAAGTGCCATTGTCGTCGACCCGATGACCGGCGCCGTGATCGCCCTGGCCAACTGGCCCACGTTTGATCCTGCCCGCCCGGGTGACTACCCCGTACCGTCGCTGCGGAACCGCGCGCTGACCGATCCGGTCGAGCCGGGAAGCACCTTCAAGCCTTTCGTGGCCGCCGCAGCCCTGTCTGACGGCGCCGTACAACTCAACGAGTCGTTCTGGTGCCACGAGGGGTTCTACCCCGCCGCCCGCCTGCGCGACCACCATCCCTACGGGTATCTGACCTTCCGCGAGGTGGTTATCAAGTCCAGCAACATTGGCATGGCCGTGCTGGGCGAACGCCTGGGCGACCAACGACTGCACGCCATGTGTGCCCGCTTCGGGTTCGGCATGCGGACGGGAATTGAGCTGCCAGGCGAATCGGAGGGCATCGTCAGTCCTCTGGCAAAATGGACACGTCCCGATACCACCCGCATCACTATGGGGCAGGGCCCGATTGCCACCACGCCGCTCCAACTCGTCCGAGCGTTTTGCGCGTTGGTCAACGGCGGGCGCCTGCTGCGGCTGAGCATCCTGAAGGCTGTCATCGACCCGGCTGGCCGGGTCGTTGAGCGCAACAACCTGCCGCAGGTGGTCAAGCAGGCTCTGGAACCGTCGGCCGCCGAACAGTTCGCACGGCGCGTGTTGCTGGACGTTGTCCGGGAGGGCACGGGTCGACGGGCCGCACTGTCCCACTGGCACGTGATGGGCAAGACGGGCACGGCCCAGGTCCCGGGACCAGGCGGCTATGAGCAAGACGCCTACGTCAGTACGTTCATCGGCGCCGCGCCGGCCAGTCAGCCGCGACTCGTAGCCATGGTGATGATCTACCGCCCAGACCATCAGATCGGTTACTACGGAGGCACTGTGGCTGGGCCGGCCGTGGGCGAGATCCTCAAGCAAGGACTGGGATACCTCGGGGTAGCTCCCGACAAATACGACGTCACTCAGACAGTGTGGGCGCCCCGGTGAATACGAAACGCCTCGCTGCCCCTGCTGCATCACCTTGATAGAATGGCTGCGATGGAAACGTCAATTCCCGCATGTGACGCGGCGAAACGCTCTGCCATGGCGCTCACCGAGCTGCTGCACGCGGCAGGCCTGTCGACCGACGCGCCTGGCGCCGCCGAGATCTCTGTCCGCGGGGTCACCGATGACTCGCGCCGGATCCGCCCCGGCTGGCTGTTCGTCGCAGTGCCCGGCACGACCGTCGACGGCCACCGATTCGTCCGCGACGCACTCGCCTCCGGCGCCTGTGCAGTGATCACCCAGCAGCCCGTACCCCTACCAGCGGGTGTTGCCTCACTCCTGGTAGACGACTCACGGTCGGTGCTGGCCCGCTTGGCGATGGTCTTTGCCGGTGTCGATCAATTGCAGAACCGCGGCCTTTTCCGCCTGATCGGCGTTACCGGCACGAACGGCAAGACGACAACCTGCTACCTGATTCGAAGCATCCTGGCGGCGTCGGGCCTGCGCACCGCCCTGCTCGGCACGATCACCTACGACCTGTATTCGCGACAACTACCGGCCCCGATGACCACGCCGCCGCCCACCCAGTTGGCCGAACACCTCGCCGAGGCCGCCCGCGCCGGGGTCAGCCACGTGGTCATGGAGGCGTCCAGCCACGCCCTGCACCAGCGCCGCCTGGACGGACTGACCATCGCCGTCGGTGTGTTTACCAATCTGTCCGGCGACCATCTCGACTACCACGGCGACATGGCGCAGTACCTGCTCGCAAAGAAACGCCTGTTCGATCGCCTCAGCGAGCAGGCCCGGGCCGTCGTCAATGCCGACGACCCAGCTACCGCCGAACTGTTGGGCGACTGCCCGGCGCCGCAGATCACCTACGGGCTCAACGGCCTTGCCGACGTAAGGGCATCCATCCACCACACAGACCTGATCGGCAGTCGGTTCGAACTGACCACGCCGACCGGTGTGGCGACGGTGGAATTACCCCTCATTGGGCAGCACAATGTCCGCAACGCCCTGGCCTCCGCAGCCGTCGCGCTGGCCATGAACGTGGATCTGGACACCATTCAACGAGGGCTTGCCGCCGTTGGGCAAGTGCCCGGACGACTCCAACGGGCCGGCTCCGGAGCCGAGCCGATCACCGTCCTGGTCGACTACGCCCACACCGATGACGCCCTGCAAAACGTGCTCGCCTCGCTCCAGCCCCTCAAGCAACGGCGAATCATCACCGTGTTCGGCTGCGGAGGCGATCGTGACCGCACGAAACGTCCCAGGATGGGGCGGGTGGCCACGAGTCTTTCCGATTGGGTCGTCGTCACCAACGACAATCCCCGTACAGAGAAGCCTGAGGCCATCATCGATCAGATCGTGGCCGGCGTGGACGCACCGACCCGACGTCGCCTGGAGACTGAGCCGAACCGTCGACGAGCCATTGAGCGGGCTGTCGAGATGGCGCAGGAGGGCGACCTGGTGCTCATCGCCGGCAAAGGGCACGAGAATTACCAGGATACCGGCAGCAAGCGGATCGCCTTTGACGACCTGGCCGCCGCTTCGCAGGCGATGGCGCGGCGTTTCGGAGATGGCGTATGAAGCCGCTTACCATGGATGAGGTGCTGGCCGCCACACGCGGGACGATGCTCAATCCGTGCCCAAGCGCCAGCGTCCGCGGCGTCAGCACCGACTCGCGAACCGTCAAGCCAGGTGAGCTGTTCTTCGCCCTGATCGGTCCACACCACGATGGCCACAACTTCATCGTCGAGGCACTTCGGCGCGGCGCGATTGGAGCGGTCGTCTTCAGACCTGATTCGGCAACCGACGATGCGAGGGAAGCGGGGATTCTCATTGCCGTAGACGATACCACCGCGGCGCTGGGTCGGCTGGCTGCCTATCACCGCCGGCAGTTGGCCGCACAGGTGGTCGCCGTAACCGGCAGCAACGGCAAGACCACCACCAAAGACATGATCCACGCCGTGCTGTCCACTACCAGGAAAGGCCGATGCAGCCCGCGGAGCTTCAACAACCACGTCGGGGTACCTTTGACCCTGCTCTCGGCTGAGGGGCCCGACGAGTACCTGGTGGTGGAGATTGGCAGCAATGCCCCGGGCGAGGTGCATGCCCTTTCAGAGATTGCCCGGCCCGACGTGGCCATCATCACCGGTATCAGCCCGACGCATCTGGAGGGCCTGGGCACTATCGAGGGCGTAGCGGAGGAAAAGGCGTCGCTGCTTCGGAGCCTGCGGCGTGGCGGTCTGGCGGCGCTGAATGTCGACCATCCGGCCCTCTTACGGCATCTGCCCGACAATCAGGACCATTGGCGGCAGGTCGGCTTTGGCTTTGCTGAAGGAGCCGACCTGCGGGCAACAGATGTCCAGACGGTCGCGGACGGCGTCTCCTTTCGTGTGAACGGTAAGTTCGAGATCCGCCTCAACATGCTCGGGCGGCACAATGCAATCAACGCCCTGGCCGCCGTGGCTGTGGGTCGAAGGTTCGGCCTCGAGCATGAGCAGATCGCTGCCGCCTTGGCCGCTGTCAAGCCTCCGCCAATGCGCCTTCAGCTCGAGCGGATAGGCCCGATCACCGTGATCAACGACGCATACAACGCCAATCCTGAGAGTATGAGCAACGCGTTGGACGTGTTGCTCGAACTACCCACCGCAGGTCGAAAAGTAGCCGTCCTCGGCGACATGCGCGAGTTGGGTCAGCAGTCGCCGGCTTTGCACGTCGAACTCGGTCGCCGTGTGGGGCGATCCGGCGTGCAGCTCCTGGTTGTCGTCGGCGAATGTGCGGAAGAGGTATCGCGTGCGGCCGCGCGCGAGGCGGGCGACCGGCTTGAGATTCGTCGCTTCGCCCACGTTGCCGACGCAATAGATCAGATTGCCGGACTGCTGGCGCCGGCCGATGTGGTGCTGCTCAAGGCCAGCCGGGCGCTTCAGCTCGAACGTCTCATGGAACCGATACGCCGCCGGTTCGGCCCAGCCGGACACGAGAAGCCCACGGAAGAAGCCGCCCAGCCGTAGGGCGACAGGAGCCCGACCGTGCTCTACCACCTGTTCTATTGGCTCGCCAAGCAATACGGCAAGGAAGACGTCGGCTACGCCTACAAGAGCGAGCTGTTTCGCGCGACGCTAGCCATTCTTACCGCGTTCATCGTTGTCCATATCATCACTCCGCGCGTCGTCCGACTGTTGGTCAAACTCAAAATCGGCGATGTCCCTGAATTTGACCATACCAAACTCAACGAACTCACCCGCGACAAGAAGAACACGCCTACCATGGGCGGCGTCGTCATCCTGACAGCCATCCTGCTGCCGACCTTGCTGCTGGCCAACCTGAAAAACTTCTACGTGTTGATGGGCATTTTCTGTCTGCTCTGGTTGGGCCTATTGGGGGCGGCGGACGACTACCTCAAGCTGACCGCCGGCCGGCGAAGCGGCACACGCGCAGGCGTCAAGACCTACGAGAAGTTGCTCTTCCAGATCGGTCTGGGGCTAATCCTCGCTTACTTCGTGTACCACTACGGCCGACAGAACGTACCCCCCGGGGTCGACGCGGCGCCCTACAAGCAACTGATGGTGCCGTTCTACAAACATGGACTCGAGCTAAGTCTGCTCGCCTTCACGATGATCACTGTGGTGGTCATCACGGGGACGTCCAACGCCGTCAACCTGACCGACGGGATGGACGGTTTGGCCAGCGGCTGTGTGGCGCTGGTGGCCTTTGCGTTCATGTTGCTGGCGTGGGTGGCCGGGTCGGACCATTGGGCAAGTTTCCTCTTGCTGCCGCGCATCCCCCTGGGCGGCGAGTTGGCCGTGATGTGTGGGGCGACGGCCGGTGCGTGTATGGGCTTTCTCTGGTACAACTGCTATCCGGCTCGGGTGTTCATGGGAGATACCGGCTCGCTGCCGCTGGGCGGGCTCATCGGATACGTCGCCATCGTTACACGGCAGGAACTGATGCTCCTGCTGGTGGGCGGGGTATTTGTGATCGAGGCTGTTTCGGTCATCCTCCAGGTGGGCTACTTCAAAGCCACCGGCGGACAGCCGAACGGCAAGCGCCTGTTCCGTATGGCCCCTATCCACCACCATTTCCATCTGGGCGGCTGTAGCGAGACGCAAACCGTGGTTCGCTTCTGGCTGTTGTCGGCGATGCTGGCCGCCTTTGCCCTGGCCACCCTGAAGTTGCGCTGAAACCGATTGCACGGAGGCAACGGATATGAGCGATCTGACCCGGCAAGACACCCCAAACACCACAGCCCTGAACCTGGCGGTCCTGGCGCTGATGGCCATTGGGATCGTGATGGTGTTCTCCACCAGCGCCTCACTGGACAGACCGCTGCTGTCGGATCCGGCCTGGCGAACCCCGGGCGTTCGGCAGGCGATCTACGTGTTTCTCGCCGTCACGGTCATGGCCGCCGCGTCCTGGCTGCCCTACCAATGGTGGCGACTTGGCCGTAGCGACCAGCGGTCACTTAGCACCGCCCTGGCGGCGGTCGCCGTGGTCTGCCTGACTCTTACGCTGATCCCGGGAATCGGGATCGAACGCAACGGCGCAAAACGCTGGCTGGGCGGGTTCGGCCTGAGCTTCCAGCCATCCGAGCTGGCCAAGTTGGCGGCCGTTGTCTTCCTGGCCGCTTACCTGACGAGCGGGAGGCCGATCCATCAGTTTTGGCGCGGCCTGATGCCGCTGTGCGCGGCGGTCGGACTTATCGTGCTACTGGTAGGCCTGGAGGACTTCGGTACGGCGGCGCTACTGGTAGCCCTGGCCGCAGGGATGCTGGCAGTCGGGGGCGCTCGTATCCGCCATCTACTGCTCCTGGCCGTGCCGACAGTAGCGGGCATGGCGGCCATGGTCGTATTCTGGCCCTATCGCCTCGCACGGCTGACGAGCTTCCTTGACATCTGGGCCGACCCCGCGGGCAAGGGCTACCACGCAATCCAGTCGCTGGTCAGCTTTGCCTCCGGCGGGCTGACCGGCAGGGGCCTGGGCAATGGGATTCAGAAACACGGCTACCTGCCCGAGGCCCAAAGCGATTTCATCTTCTCGGTGATCGGCGAAGAGCTGGGCCTGCTCGGCGTGATCGCGGTGATCGGCCTGTTCGTCGTCATCCTTTGGCAGGGCCGGAAGATCGTGTTGGCCGCCACGGACCCGCTCGGGCGACTGTTGGCCTTTGGCATCATCTGGTTGCTGGGCCTCCAAGCGGTCATGAATATCGCGGTGGTCACCGTGTCTGTGCCTACTAAGGGCATCGCTCTTCCGCTGGTCTCAGCGGGCGGCTCCGGGCTGGTCCTGCTCGGCGCCGCGATCGGGATACTCTTGAACGTTGCCCGCCAGTCACGGGAGCCCGCATGCCCAGTCGCCCGTTGATCGTCCTTGCCGGGGGGGGCACCGGGGGGCATCTGTTCCCAGCCGTCGCCGTGGCCGAAGCCATCCAGCAAGCCAACCGCGAGGTCGAACTGCTGGTGCTGGCTACAGATCGTCCGCTGGATCGTGCAATCCTCGAGGCGACAACCATTGCATGGCGTCCTCAGCCTGTCCGGCCCCTGCCCGAGCGGCCCTGGCGTTTTCCTGCGTTCTACCTGGCTTGGCGACGGTCGCTTGGACTGGTCAGGCAACTGATGCAACAGCAGCGACCGGTAGCCGTCTTGGGCACGGGCGGATACGGTGCGGGCCCGGCCGTACACGCCGCGCGGCAACTGCATGTGCCCACCGCCCTACTGAATCCCGACCGGCTCCCGGGTCGCGCCAACCGTCACTTGGCGAACTGGGTAAAGATCGTGTTTGCTCAGTGGCCGCAGTCGGCCGTGGCGTTCCCACCGAGCGTAGACGTTCGAGCGGTGGGTTGTCCGGTGCGCCGGGCTTTTCGTGAGGTCACGCGTGCCGACGGCGTCGCCAAGTTCGGCCTCGACCCGAACCGCAAGACATTGCTGATCACCGGGGCCTCCCAGGGGGCCAGAACGGTCAACCGCGCGATGATCTGTCTGCTGGACCGACTGGTCGAGCATCGGGCGTGGCAGGTGCTCCACCTGAGCGGCGAACTCGATTACGCCGAAGTCCGCCAGGCGTATACAGCGGCTGGGCTGACCGGCACGGTACTCGCTTTCACCGACTCCATGGCCCATGCCATGGCCGCAGCCGATCTGGTGGTCTCGCGGGCCGGTGCCAGCACACTGGCCGAACTGACCTGCATGGGTCGACCCAGCGTGCTGCTGCCCTATCCCTTCGACCGCCAGAGACACCAACTGGCCAACGCACGCGTCCTGTGCGAGGCAGGCGCGGCCGTGCTCGTGGACGACCAGATCGATCCGCAACCCAACGCCGCGTTGCTCGGCCCGGCATTGGATGCCCTCATTGGCGATCCGGGCAGGCTGGAGGCGATGTCCCTGGTGGCCAGGCAACTTGGTCGCCCCGATGCGGCCGCAGCCGTAGCCAGAGACCTGTTGGAGCTGGCCGGAATCTCGCCGAATCGCGGAGGCGATCGCATCGTTCCTGCAACGCCGTGAGATCGTTGGCAAAACCGCGCCTAGCCGGCTCAAGGGGTCTTTCCAGCAGCCCCGATAACATGATAAGACGGCTTTGCAGGCGGCGGGCGAGTTGTGTTGTGCCTGCCCGGAACGACCGATAATATGGGCTTAAACAAGCTTCCTTCGGCCATGCAAGCGGAACATATGACTCAACAGATCGACCCAATGAAGATTGCAGGCCGGACGCGAGCGAACGACGTTTCGGCCGAGACGTACGTCGGCAAGCGCGTGCACATGGTGGGCATGGGTGGTGCCGGCATGGAAGCACTGGCGGCGCTGCTGCTGCGATGCGGTGCCATCGTCAGCGGCTCCGACGAGGCTCCCAGTGAGGGCACCGATCGCCTTGCGCACGCCGGGGCCACGGTACACATCGGTCATGCCACAAGCCACCTGCCCGCCAAAGCCGAACTGGTAGTGGCTTCAGCGGCTGTCCCGGGCGACAACCCCGAACTGACGGCCGCACGTCTGCGGGGAACTTCGGTCTTGAGTTATGCTCAGATGCTTGGCGAGGCCATGCGTCTCAAGCGCGGAATCGCCGTGGCAGGTACCCATGGTAAGAGTACGACGACCGCGCTAACCGCGTTTCTGCTGCGAGAGGCGGGCCTGGACCCCTCGTTTGTCGTCGGCGCACAGGTGGATCAGCTCGGCGGCGGATCGGCCGCCGGCGGCGGCGAGCACTTCGTCGCCGAGGCGTGCGAGTATCAGAAGTCCTTCCTGCATCTCAGGCCGCGCTACGCCGTGATCCTGAACATCGAGGAAGATCATCTGGATTACTATAGCGGGTTGGGGCAGATCATCGGGGCGTTCGGAGAGTTCGCCGACACGTGCTCACCCGACGGCTTGGTCGTCGCCAATGGCGACGATCCGACAGTGTGCCAGGCGCTTGAGGACACGTCGCGCACCATCGAGACCTTTGGACTGGGCAAGAACGTGGTCTGGCAGGCGGCGAACGTGCGTGATCGGCGGGGACGCTACGCGTTTGACCTCCTCCGGCACGGCCAGACCGTGTTTTCGACCCAACTGGGCATTCCCGGTCGGCACAACGTACTCAACGCGACGGCCGCTGCGGCAATCGCATGGCACTGCGGCGTGGAACCCGAAGCCATCGTCGACGGGCTCGGTCGGTTCGGCGGCGTGTCGCGCCGCCTGAGCTTGCGCGGGCAGGGGCGCGGCATCATCGTAGCCGACGATTATGCGCACCATCCCACCGAAATCCGTGCGACGCTGGAGGCGGCGCGAGAGGCCTATCGGCCGGCCCGCCTTTGGGCCATCTTCCAGCCACACCAGCACTCGCGGACGCGGTTTCTCCTCGATCAGTTCGCCAGCAGCTTCTCGGGCGCGGACATCGTGATCGTGCCCGACATCTACTTCGTGCGCGACAGCGAGCAGGAGCGGGCCACGATCTGTGCTGCCGACCTGGTCGCACGCCTGCGCCGCCACGGGCGCGAAGCACGATACTGCGAATCGTTCGACGCCATCGCCGAGTCCGTCAAGCGTGAGGCCCGCGAGGGCGATTTGATCCTGACCATGGGAGCCGGCGATATCTGGAAGGTTACAGATGAGCTTGTTTGCTGGCTTGGATGAAATCTGCCGGCGAGACGTCATGTTGTCGGAGCACACATGGTTTGGGCTGGGCGGTCCGGCACGGTGGATGCTGGAGCCCACCCACGACCGGCAGCTCCATACGATCCTGCGGCGGTGTGAGGACGCCAAGGTGAGCCTGAAGGTGCTCGGCGGGGGCAGCAATGTGCTTGTTCGCGACGCGGGCTTCGACGGCGCTGTAGTCAGGCTGTCGGGCCCGCAGTTCGAGGACATCCGGTTTGAGGGAACCGAAGTGTGGGCGGGTGCGGCCGCCCCCATGTCGCGTCTGGTGCGCCAGTCGGTACGACTGGGTCTCGGGGGGCTGGAGGCCATCGCGGGTATCCCGGGTACGGTCGGCGGCGGGTTGCGGATGAATGCGGGCGGGCGGTTCGGGCACCTCAGCACGGCGGTGCGAAGCGTTCGGGTGATGGACCAGGACGGTCAGATCCACGAACGCCAGCGGGAAGACGTAAGCTTCGGCTACCGGAGCAGCGACCTGACCAACCGCTTTCTGCTCGCCTCGCAATTCGAATTGGTCGAAACCGACCCGCAAGAGTTGCTTCAGCGGTTTCGGGAGATCTGGCTCTACAAGAAGAACACGCAGCCGGCGTCACGCGGCACGGCAGGATGTGTGTTCAAGAATCCTCCCCGGGCGAAGGCCGGCGAGTTGATCGACAAGGCCGGTTTGAAGGGGCACCAGGTCGGCGGAGCCGAAGTATCCGACCGACACGCCAATTTCATCGTCTGCCAGCCCGGCGCCAAGGCAAGCGATGTCGAGCAACTCATCGACGTGATTCGCGACCGCGTGTACGCCCGATTCGGGATCGAACTGGAGCTGGAGATCGAAATCTGGTAGCAGCCCTTTGGAAGGCGATGTATGGCGCAGGCAGCGAACCTTGACAGGACACACGCTGGGGCAGATAACCTCCTCCATCGTCGACTTTCCATCATGGTTCTGATGGGCGGCCCCAGTGCCGAACGGTCGGTCAGCCTGGCCAGCGGCGAGGCGGTTGCTGCGGCGCTGGAGTCTCGAGGCCATCGCGTCACCCGAGCCGACGTCAGTCCCGAGGATCTCTCGGCATTCGAGCAGGCGGATGTCGACCTGGTTTTCGTGGCGTTACACGGTTCGTTCGGCGAGGACGGGCGACTCCAGCACATCCTCGAGCAACGCGGCTTGCGCTATACCGGCTCCGGGTCGCAGGCCTCACGTCTGGGAATGGATAAGATCGAAGCCAAGCGACGGTTCGCCCAGGCCGGCGTGCCCACCCCGCCATTCGTGGTCGCCGAAGCATGCCGGCGCGATCATGTCGCCCTGGAGTTTCCTTTTCCCGTAATCGTAAAGCCTGCCGATCAGGGAAGCAGCGTGGATTGCTCGATCGTCCGGCAGGCATCCGATCTGGCTTCGGCCGTCAGCCACGTCGTAGACAGGTACGGGCGCTGCCTGATCGAGCCGTACATCTGCGGGCCTGAGTTGACGGTGGGCATTCTCGCCGGTCAGGCCTTGCCCGTCTGTCAGATCCGAAGCGCAACGGCGTTTTACGATTACGAAGCGAAGTACCAGGACGACCGCACCGAGTACCTGTTCGATATCGATCTGCCCGGCGAACTGCTGCAACGGGTGCAGCGACTCAGCGTTACAACCTTCGAGACGCTGGGCTGCCGTGACATGAGTCGTGTGGACTGGATGATCGACGCCGCCACCTGTCAGCCCTATTGTCTCGAAGTGAACACGATACCCGGTTTCACCAGCCACTCCGTGCTGCCGAAGGCGGCGGCGCGAGCGGGCATCTCGTTCGCCGATCTGTGCGAGCAGATCGTAAGGCTGGCGATGCAGCGATGAGACGCCCGACGTCGAGCACAACGGATTTCGAGTAACACAATGGCCAGAAAACGCCGAAGCAAAGCGAAATCGAAGAGAGAGCCAGGCTCAGGCTGGATCGCCCTGGGTGGGTACCTGTCAAAAGCCCGCACCGTTCGCGTGGCCAAGCTGGCGTGTGTGGTGGGTGTCACGTTGGCGGCGTTGCTCGGCCTCGGCCGCCTGCGTGGGTACGTCTACAGTTTGCCCGACTATCACACGCCGGTGCGGCTGAAGTTGGCCGACGTGCCGCCATGGCTTCAGCGACGGCAGAACCATCACATCCTTCAATCCGTCGAGCAGGAGGCGGGCATCTCGCCGGAACAGAGCTATCTGGACGACGGATTGACCCAATGCGTTGCCGAGCGGCTGGGAAGATCCGGGTGGGTCAGGAAGGTGGTGTCGGTCGAAAAATGCTACGGCGGGCGAATCGTAGCGCGGTGCGAATATCGCCAGCCGATCGCGTGGGTCATGCACGGCGACTGGTGTTTCCTGGTCGATGACGAGTGTGTGCGTCTTCCCGGGCGATACGCACACGTGCAAATCGCCAGCGCTGGTCTGCTGCAGATCGCGGGCGTGAGCAGCCCACCACCGGATGTTGGGCAGCCATGGGATGCGGAAGACCTCTCCGCTGCGATCAAACTGGTCACGGAACTGGCGGATCAGCCGTTCCGCGAACAGATCATTGCGGTTCTCGTATACAACTACGATGGTCGGGAGGACCCCTACGAACCGCACATGGAACTGGCAACGGATCAGCCCGGCAACCGCATCCGTTGGGGGCGAGCGCCGGGTCAGGAACTGGGGCTCGAACCCACTGCCGAGCAGAAGCTGGCGTTGCTACAGGGGCTGTACCGCAAGTATCGTCGCGTCGACATGGGCAAGTCCTATATCGATATCCGGCGCAGTCCCTATAGCGTCGATGTGCCGACGGAGCCCGCGACGGCACGCAGCGCGCTTCGCAGCTAGCAGGCATTGCGGAAGGCGGCGGAGACGCTTAGCATACGCTAAACGGATGGCAGGCAGCATGTTCGGTGATGGTCAGTTTCTTCACAACCTTGTCGAATTGGTCCGCTATCACGCGCCGGCGATCGATGCGCAGCGAACCGCCTTCGCCGGAGTGTGTGCGGTGGTGCTGGGAGGGATGATCACCCTCTACGGTGCCCGTCTGACCCGACTGGTGGTCGTGCTGCTGCTGGCCGGCGGCGGCGCGGCGGCGGGTTGGCACGTCGGCGTCGCGTTGGGCGTAGCGCCACCGGTGACCGCGGTCGTTGCAGCCGCGGTAGCCGCCCTGGTGGCCGGTCTGCTCTACCGATTGTGGGCTGCGGTGTTGTCGGCGGCGATGTTGGTCATGGTAGCCCTGTCGGTGTACGGCGCACGCGTCGCGTGGCCACAGATCGAAGCGTTTGAAGCCACGCTAACCGGCGGGGACGGAGAGCAAATTCAACTCGTTAGTGATGCCCAGCAGCAAAGCAATCTCCACCCTGAACTTCGCGAGCGTTTGGGGCGGTTCTGGGGCTTTCTCAAGCAGCAGCATCCCGCCGTGGAACAAGAGGGCGGGTTGGTTGTCGCAGCCGCTGGCGGGGCTGGTCTTCTGATGGGTCTGATGCTCCCACGTTTGGCCATGACGTTGTGGTTATCGCTCGTCGGGGTGGTGATGACCGCGTCGGGCGTACTGACGTTGGTGGGATGTTATCGGCCCGCCTGGCTGGCACAAATCGCCGCGCGGGAACAGGTCGCGGGGTTGGTCGTCGGGGGCGTATGGATTGTAGTGCTTCTCTGGCACCTCCAGCGGGGCCTGATTGGCACAAAAAATGCACCGGAACCTGACCCCGCCGCCGCCAAATCGTAGACTTGTCCTGATCGAAGGCTTTCCCGTAAAAGAATGGGGACAGGACATGTATCACTCTGCGCGCGAATGGTTGGCCATCTTCTCTGACCAAGAGCCGCTGACCGGCATGGTGTTGGTGATCGCGGGTCTATCGTTCCTGCTCATGGGCTTCCGCATGAGCAATCTGGTGGCTGCTCTCGATTCGGTAGTCCTAGGACTTCTGGCCGGGACGCGTCTAACCGACGGCTTCTGGGTCGGGTATGCGATAGGCGCCGTCGTGGGGGTGGGTGTGGCCGTTCTGGCCTGGCTGCATCCCCGCAAAGCCATGATCCTTCTGGCATCGCTGACCGGGGCCTATGTCTGCGGCGCTTTCGTGGCGCATCTGGAGGGCAACCCGCCGCCGGTCGTCATCGCCGCCGTGCTTGGTTTCGCCTGTTTTATGGCGCTGGGATTTGTTGTGTTCGACCACATCGTCGTTATCATTACCGCCATTCAGGGCGCCGCCCTACTTATCGCTGGCGCGGTGATCCTGATCAGCGCAAGCCCCAGTTGGAGCGGAGGCTTTCACGTGCTGGCCACGCGGTATGGGTTTTTCCTGCCGATGATGATCGTCGGACCCGCGATGATCGGAGTGTTTTTCCAGCTAGCCGAGATCCAGGCGGAGCGATCCGGCAACGTTAAGGTGTGACAGGACAGCCATGTCAGAAGGCAAACGGATTCGCGTGGGGCTGGTCGGCTGCGGCGGCATAGCCCGAGGCCATGCCCGCGCGCTGCTCGAGCAGCGCCAGGTGGACGTAACAGCGATCTGCGACCCGATCAAAAGCCATATCGCAGCCTACCAACGCGAGATCTTTAAGCCCGCCGGGCGCCAGCCGAAGGCCTACAGCGACTTCGGGCGCATGCTGACGAGCGTCAGACTCCATGCGGTTGTGCTGTGCACGCCGCACACGCTCCACTACGAGCAGGTCATGTCGGCCTTGGACCGTGGACTGCACGTATTGGTGGAAAAGCCGATGGTCACCGACAGCGGACACGCCCGCGAAGTCGTGCACAAGGCCCAATCGACCGGCTTGGTGGTGGCCATCGCCTTTCAGGGCTCGTGCTCGCCCGAATTCGCCTACATACAGAATGCCATCCGCCGAGGCGTGTTGGGCGAACTGCAGGTCGTCGATACCTTCGTCGCCCAGAACTGGCAGCGTGCCACGGCCGGCACTTGGCGCCAGAAGCCGGCCCTCTCGGGCGGCGGACAACTTTATGACAGCGGTGCCCATATGCTGAATGCCCTGCTGGCATTCGTCGATGCGCCGCCCGCCGAGGTATTCGCCTGCATCGACCATCGCGGGACGGATGTCGATATCAACGCGGTCGTCTCGGTTCGCTTTACCAACGGATGCCTGGGCAACCTCACCTGTCTGGGCAACGCCGTGACCATGCTGCACGACGTGACCGTGTACGGTACCGAAGGCATCGTTCGCACCGGCGTCGGTGGCGGCCGCCTGGAGCACTACGACGCACAGGGCAAGTTGATTTCCTACCCGCACGTACCCTACGAGGCGCAGACACCTGTAAGCAACTTCGTTCACGCCATCCAAGGCCGCGACGAGGTACGGGCCGGCCCCAGCCGTGGGTTAGCCATGTCCGAGCTAGTGGACGCAATCTACGAGTCGGCGCGACGCGGCGAACGTGTGGCGATCGCACCGGACAAGGCGCCCACCTCTCGCCGGCCCGCACGCGGCATCAGGAAGAAGCGCATCCCGCGGTCTCGAGGTACGCGAAGGAAGTGACCTGTCACCGGACGCCCTACCGCCCGAGCGGGAGTTTGACGGCCCTTCGCAATACCAACTCGCCGTAGGGTCCCGCACCGCCCATGCCCGTCATGCACACCGGCTGGCCCACCTGAAGATGCGCGACCCCTTTACCCACGCGGGCAACTCGTCCCACGCCCTCATGTCCCCGAAAACCCGGCGGACAAGGCCGCGACCCGCGCTCGCCCCCAAACGTGTGGGCATCGGACTGATTGCAGATAGCCGCCGCAATCAGTTCCACAACCACCTCGCCGTACCCGGGCTCGGGATCCGCCACTTCCACAATCTCAAACGCACGAGGCGCGACCAATTGCAGGGCTTCTATAGGCTGTCGTTCTCTCCTCGATTCTGCGCCCGGCGGATCGTCTCACGCACCTTGTGATGTACCTCGAGCGGGCGGCTGACGTGTTGCCAGCTCGCCTCCACCTGGCCCGTGCCGGCGGTGGCGAAATGGAGGCTCCCCAGCCGCAGCACTCGCTGGATGATCGACAACGTCACGAACGTATTCTGTATCTTGACCAGCGGACACTCAAAGATGTCCACGTTGAAGACGCCGCGAATGCGCATCACACGACGATTGGTCAGCACGTACAGACGCGACACCCATTGCAGCAGATCATGGGCCACGCGGAGGGCCGCCACAACCATCGCTACCTTGACCAGATTGACCGGACTGAATACGTGCACCTCGGACAAGTCCAGCAACCTGATCGCCAGCAGCAGAGCCACAAGAATCACTGCCAGCCACCGACCGGCCGTTAGCAGGATAAACCATAGCGAAGGTTTGATGGCCAGGATGACAATCTCGCCACTATCCAACAGGTGACCGGGCACGGCATGCTCGGCCACGTACCCGGCAGCTTGAGGCTGTGCTTCCACCATGAGCGCCCGGGCCTGACGGCCTGGACGCTGCGGGCTCGCCCCTTCAGCTCGCCCGGTCACAGGCGGCAGGCGAAGCGCCGTACAACTCGGGCTTGAGCACAACCAGATCGGGCCAGTTGCGGTATTGGTCATCATAATCCAGGCCGTAACCCACTACGAAGACGTCCTCGATGTCGAAGCCCACGAAATCGGGCTCGAAATCGCCCTCGGTCTTGCCGGGCTTGCGCAACAACACACATGTACGAACGCTGGCAGGCTTCATGCGGCGCAGGTCGCTCACGACCCGCCGCAACGTTCGACCGGTATCGAGAATGTCGTCCACCACCAGAACGTGGCGTCGCTCGACGTCTATGTCAAGCGGACAAACGCACGTGAGATCGCCGGCCTCGGTGGCTGGGCCCGGATAACTGGAGAACCCGACCAAAGCGATTCGCATCCGCAACGGCAGGTGACGTATCAGGTCGGCCAGAAACACCATAGCACCGGCAAGCACCGAGACGATGACGAGGCCCTCCGGATACTGGGCATACCGACCACTGATCTGGTCGGCAAGCTCCCCGACTCGGGCGGCGATTTGGCGGCGAGAGATCAGGACCCTTTCGATATCCGCCTGCATGGTGGCAATTATATCGGTCCTCGGCACTGCGACAATGCCTCGCGCCCGACTTGGACCCATCCGCCTTTCTCATGCCCTGCCAAGGCGATGGCAACCAAGGCACTCAACCGAGTGAGGATATGCCGCCTGTCCACTTGAACGAGGCGCCGAGTTGGCCGATACGTTGACAGGGGCACAGCCGGCTTGCGGCTTGCCTCCGGTACGGCATGGGTCCATGTTACGTTACGTGGGGGACGCACCGGGTGAATTCCGTGGCACCAGCAAATCATCGGCACGAGCGCATACTCGCCGTCGACGACGACAGGACCAATCTTCTGCTGCTGGAAAGGGTGTTGGAGCGCGAAGGCTTCGACGTTTCAACAGCCATCAGCGGACGGCAGGCCCTGGAGGTCGTCCACGAGGTCACCCCCGACTTGATCCTCCTGGACATACGTATGCCCGAGATGGACGGGTTTGAAACCTGCCGGCGCCTGCGCGACAACCCGCGGACGAGCGAGACACCGATCATCTTCCTGACCGCAGAGGGCCGCGAGGACAAGAGCATCACCGAGGGATTTGGCGCGGGGGCAAACGACTACATCACCAAGCCGTTCAGCAGAGTCGATTTGCTGGCCAGGGTGCGGGCGGCGCTCAATCAAATGCGTCTGCGCGAATCCTACAAGCAGTTGGCCATGGTCGATACGCTCACCAGTCTGGCAAACCGCCGACGGCTGTATCAGCGTATCCCCGAAATTCTCTCCGAGGCACGGCGACACACGTATCCCGTATCGGCCATCATGTGCGACGTGGACGGCTTCAAGGACATCAACGACACCTTCGGCCATCAGTTCGGTGATAAGGTGCTCAAGTGCTTCTCCAGGCATCTCCGCAGCGCCGTGCGCCCGGAAGACCTGGTCGCCCGGTACGGAGGCGATGAGTTTACGCTGATTCTTCCGCATGCAGATATCGAAGGGGTCAGTGCGCTGGCCGAACGGCTGCGGCAGGCATGGTCGGAAGCCACGTTCGATGTTGACGGCAAACACGTACACTTCACGTCAAGCTTCGGCGCAACATGCTACACGGGCCAGGAACCCCTGCCGCTTCCGGAAGACGTGATCGACCACGCCGATCGGGCGCTCTACCTAGCCAAGCAACGCGGCAAAAACTGCGTGGCAATACTTGCATGGGAGCAGGACATGTCCGCGCTTCCGCTGGGCTCCGACGCCTCCTGAGGTCGCCGCCCGCCTCATGTCCGGGCGATCAGAGCCCCGCTTCTCGGTCGCGAGCCAGCAGCGCATGAAGCTCAGGCGCCCGCAAAGCCCAAGCGGCCAGAAGATACGCCAGCACCGCCACGCCCAGCGGCACCAGACCTCGGGCCAGCCGAAACACCAGCGATCCGGCAGAATCAGCACCATACTGCACAATGGCCTGGTCCGTCGCCCATCCCGCCACACCGGCCGCCGCGGATGCCAGAACGATCCGCGCGAGCGAAGTACCGATCCGGCGCAGGTTCAGGCCCTTGCCCACCCGCCGGCTAAGCAGCCATAAGCCGACCATGACGGCTACGGATGATGTGACAGAGCTGCTCAGGGCAAATGCCGCCTCACGCAACCCCGGGTGCCAGATCAGCACGAGATTAAGCGCCAGGTTCACCGCAACCAGACTCGCCCCAATCTTAAGCGGCGTGAGTTGGTCCTGAAGACTGTAGAAACCACGCAGCACAATGTGATGTGTGCAGAACGCCCACATGCCCAAGCCAAAGCAGCTCAACACCCGCGCCGTGCGCAGCGTCGCCGCGTGGGTGAACTGATACCGCTCGAAGATCAGACTGATGATCGGCTCAGCCAGCACAATCATGAGCACGCCGACCGGTATGCCCTCAAATAGCGCAATGCGAACCGCGCCCGAGACGGCATCGCCCAACTCATCCGTCCTGCCGCGTGCCGCGTGCCGACTGAACAAAGGAAAGGCGGCCGTCGCCAGCGAGATGGCCAGGACGCCCAACGGAAACTGATGAAGCCGGCGCGCATAGCAAACAGCTGTCCAGGCACCCTCCTGTAGCGGGTATGCCACGTCCCGACCCAGAAAACGAAACGTGGCATGGTCGCCTTGGCCGGCCGTCATCATCAGGCATATCTGCCCGTCCAGCCATGCGCTGATCAGCAGCGCCCCGCTGGCCAGGCTCATCGGCAGCAACAGCCGCATGATTCTCCTGAGCCTGGGATCCCCCAGCGTCAGACCCCATCTCAGCCTAACCCCGTGACGGCGCAGCACCGGCCAGAGAAACAGTAGTTGCACCGCGCTGGCGGCCAAGACACCGACGGCCACCCCATAGACACGCAGCTCCAAGGCGTCGCCAAAGGCCGGACCGATCAGGTAAATGCCCGCGATCATGCACAGGTTGAGAATCACCGGAACGAAGGCCGGCGCCGCGAAGTGATTCAGGCAGTTCAGCAGGCTGGAAAACAGCGCCACCAGACAGATACCGATCATGAACGGCAACATGATCGCCGTCAGCGAGTACACCAGCGGCCCCGGCCGCAGCATATACACCGCCAGGACCACCCCCTCCACCACCACGGCCAGGCCGATTAGCACCACCACCAGCAGGCTGAACACGCGCCCCGCCAACTCCCAGGCCGACTCTCGCCCGTCCTGGTCGAGTGACTGAGTGAAAACCGGCACAAAGACCGCCGACAGGGCCCCTTCGCCGAAAAGCCTACGAAAGAGGTTAGGAATCATGAATCCGTAGTTGAACGCATCGGCCACCCACCCCACACCGAACACCGCTGCGAGCGCCGAGTCGCGCACCAGCCCCGTGACGCGCGACACCAACGTAAACCCCATAACCACCTTGGCTGACCCGAGCATCCCCTTGGTTCTGGCCATGGCCGCCAGTATGGCGGGCACGCATCGCCTTGGGAAGCGCATCGCGCAGCCGCCGCTTGCCGCCTGGGCCGCGCAGTGTTTAGATACGGGCACACAAGGGCATCAACCGAGTCGCAGGTCGAACAAGGGAGGCTATCCCATGCAAATCGATCTTGCCGGACAAGTCGCGGTCATCACAGGTGGAACGGGCGCCCTCGGATCGGCTGTCACGAAACGGCTGCTGGCCTGCGGCGCGACGTGCCACGTCACATACATCGCCGACCACGAGGCCAGTCGCCTGCGTGACTCTGTCGGCGACGCAGCCGATCGTCTGATTCTGCACAAGGTCGACGTCACCGACCCCGAGCAGGTTATCGGGCTCTACCGCGCTGTCGACGAGCACGGCGCCGGGCCTGCCATTCTGTGCAACCTCGCCGGAGGCTACCACGCCGACCCGATCGAGCAGATTCAGGCGCAGGGCTGGGACGCCATGATGGACCTCAACGCCAAGAGCGCCTTTCTGAACTGCCGCCAGGCCGTCGAGCGGATGCGTGCCGCCAGATACGGGCGCATCGTCAACGTCTCGGCGCAGGCCGCCGTTGACGCGCCGGGCAAGATGGCTGCCTACGTCGCCAGTAAGGCGGCCGTCCTCGCCCTGACCCGAGCGCTGGCAGCCGAGTTGAAGGGAAGCGGCATCACCTGCAATGCGGTCCTGCCAAGCGTGTTCGACACGCCGGCCAACCGCAAAGCCATGCCCAACGCCGACCACGACAAATGGCCCAAGCCCGAACAGATCGCCGAGGCCATTCTGTTCCTTGCGTCGCCGGCTGGGGGGATCACCACCGGCGCCGCCCTTCCGGCGGGTGGGCATCGCTAGCGACGCAATGGAATATCATACGTAGAGGCTACCGCTCGCGCTGCTGCCCAAGCGAGCGGATCAGAACTGTGACCTCAACCTCAGCCGCGACCTGCGATGGCTGCGTATCGGCCGCACCCAGCTTCTCGGCCATCTCGACCGGCACGCCGGCAACGTCTTGACCGCGCGTCAGTTCTCTGTGCGCAACTGGCGCAGGTTGTGTTGTAGCGGTACCCGTTTCGAACGTCCCCGCGGCGAAACGTCGCTTCAAGTGCTGCCCACCCGCTCTACGCGGCGCGGCCTCGTCCGCCTCGGTGGGCACGTTCGAATCAGCATCCAACGGCATCCCAAGTGCAACGCCCTCGACGTCCGCCGACCGGGCCGGAACACCTTTGCTCAGCTCGACCGTCTGGCGTGCTTGCTGCCCCGCCGGCGCGCCGCCGCCTTGCCGACCAAGCACCGATTCCTCCGCTTCGGTGTCGGCCGCAAAATCGCTCGTCTCGCCGCCTGTCCCCTGCACATCGACCTGCACCCCGCGAACCGATGCAACCCGGTTGCTCAGCCGAGCGACCTGCTCGGGCGAGGCGCGGAATCGATACAGCGGCAGGCCAGGCTGATCCGCCTTCACCTCATAGCCCGCCCCGTAGTACAGTTGCGCCCGCCCGCCGGCCCCACGATCCGATGAGGCCACCGGCAGCAACGTAACGCCCTCTTCGGCAAGTGCTTGTGAAAGCTCTAACGACGCCTGCCAGACCGGCTTGCCCCGTTGAGCTGTTACCAGCATCGTCACCTGTTGCGCCTGGGTCGGTAGCGGAACCACGCGGTCGCCGATGGCCTCGGACAGCTTTGCCGCATCCGCCGTCTTCGTTCCCCGCTCTACCGCCGATGCAGCCGGTCGCCTCGCCGATTGCAGGGCCGAGGCGACGCGTTCCACGACCCCGGACACCGGTTTGGGCACGGGTTGCCTAGCCGGTGGTGGCGGCGCCTTCGAGGGCAGTTGAACTTGCGGGGTAGCGGTCTCGGGCGGTGCCGCCGCAAGCGCCTCGACCTCTTTCGACACCGATTGCTCGAGCGCAATGCCCCTCGCTCTGACCGGTCGATCGGACGCCGCGTCCGCCTCCGATCTGTCGGCGGGGGCAGCAGCGACCTGCATCTGCCGTCCGACTTCCTCGCTGCGATCCGCCTCAGCCAGTTGCAGCTCGGCCTCCTGCTTGGCCGGCCCGCGCTGCCCCTTGCCGTTGCCCGTGATGGTCAGATAGCCGATGCCAACCGCGGCCACGAGCACCGCTGCAACCGACGCGAACCGCCGCAGACGACCCCATCGGTCCAGCGCCGACCGGGCCGGCGCGCCCGCGTCAGTCGGCTCGAGCAGAGCGGCCCGTTCGAGTTGTGAGGTTACCGCCTCGTATAGATCGTCCGGCGGTTGCTGTCGCGGCAGCCCACGCACCAGCGAAACGGTACGCTCGAACTCGCCCAGCACCTGGCGCGCCTCGCCCGAATCGGCGAGCAGCCTCTCCAGCTCAGCCGCTTCCTTCTCACTCAGCTCGCCGTCGAGATAGGCCGAGATCTGCTCTTCCAACTTTTCACGCTGCTGCGGGTCCACAGGCTATTCAATCTCCAAAAGCGGGGAGAGTCGCTCGCGCAACATCTTCCGCGCGCGGTGCAGCCGCGATTTCACCGTCCCGGTGGCCACCTCCAACACGTCCGCGATCTGCTGATAGTCCAAGCCCTCTACATCACGGAGAACCACGACCGCCCGGTGCTGCTCATCCAGTTCCAGCAGCGCCGCAGCGACGAGTTGATCGGCCTCACGCCGACTGAGTCGCTCGGAAGGCCCGCTCGACGGGTTGCCCGCCTTCTGCGTCAGCCCTCGTGCCTGGCGGCCGAGTTGCGCCTCCTCGCCGGGATCGAACGGCAGCGTCACGGTTCGCCGGACCTGCCGCTGATGGCTGATGGCCACGTTCGTGGCGATGCGAAACAGCCACGTATAGAAGCTGCTGCGGTGCCTGAAACCGCCGATGGATGCGTAGGCCCTCAAGAAAGCCTCCTGCGTCAGATCGCGTGCGTCCTCCGGATGGCCCGAGATCCGCAGGCAGACGTTGTAAACCCTGCCCTGGTACTTGGCGACCAACTGCGCGAAGGCCCCGGCATCGCCCGCCTGCGCCTGACGCACCAGCGACAGATCGTCAAAACTGACAGCCGTAACAGCCGGTGACGCCTCGGGTTCGCTCATAGAGTTCGACGCACCCAATGATGTACGGTTCCCCGCCACCTTGACCCGATAACCTCATATACCATCTTGGCCCCTACTCGGTTGCCGGTCAATGTATCCCCACGGCCGGGCCCGTCCTGCCTGCCGGACAATTCCCGCTTGGCCGACCCACCCGTGGCGATTACCATGGGCCGTCCGCTGACCAGTCTGGCAACGGAGCGACCACGTGAAAAAACAACAGAAGCATCGATATGAGAGCCCCCTTGTGACGAGGAACGCCTCGCCGGCCATGGCGACGCTCTTCAGTCAGCACCACCGCGTGCTGACTTGGCGGCGAGTATGGCTGGCGCTGGCCGAAGCGCAGAAGCAGTTGGGCCTGCCCATCACCAGCAAACAGCTCACCGAGCTACGCCGCGGAATGGAAAAGATCGATCTGGCCAAGGCCGCCCGCTACGAGCAGAAGACGCGACACGACGTGATGGCCCACCTGCACGCCTACGGCGACGTCGCGCCGGCTGCCCGTGGCATCCTGCATATGGGGGCGACCAGTTGTGACATCACCGACAACGCCGATCTGGTCATTCTCCGCGAAGCGCTGGAGCTAGTCCGCGACTGGCTGGTCAACGTGATCGACGCCCTGGGCAAGTTCGCCCGCCGCTATCGCGATTTGCCGACCTTGGGCTTCACGCACTACCAGCCGGCGCAGCTTACGACGGTTGGCAAGCGGGCGGCGAACTGGTGCTACGACTTCGTCCGCGACCTGGAAGAGGTCGAGGCCCGCATTGCGGGGCTGCGGTTCCGCGGCGTGAGAGGAGCAACCGGCACCCAAGCCAGCTTCCTACAGCTCTTCGACGGCAGCGCGGCCAAGGTCGATCGGCTCGAGAAGTTGGTAGCCAAGAAGATGGGGTTCTCTGCGTGCGAGCCGGTTACCGGCCAGACCTACTCTCGCAAAGTCGACGCCCAGATCGTCAACACGCTGGCTCAGATTGCCACGAGCGCCCATAAGTTCTGTAACGACATAAGGTTACTGGCCGGGGGCAAAGAAATCGAAGAGCCCTTCGAGACCACCCAAGTGGGCTCCAGCGCCATGGCCTACAAGCGAAACCCCATGCGCTGCGAGCGCGCCACCGGGCTGGCGCGGCTGGTAATCAGCCTGGCAGCCTCGCCGATGCAAACGGCCGCCGAGCAGTGGCTTGAGCGGTCGCTGGACGACTCGTCGAACCGACGAATCGCGGTGGCGGAAGCGTTTCTGGCCACCGATGGCATGCTGATGATCGTGGCCAACGTCGCACGGGGATTGGTGGTTTATCCCAAGGTGATTGCAGCGAGGGTGGCTGCGGAACTGCCGTTCATGGCAACCGAGGCCGTCCTCATGGCGGCGACTGCGGCCGGCGGCGACCGACAGGCGCTGCACGAGCGGATCCGCACGCACGCCCACGCGGCGGCGAGGCAGGTTAAGCACTACGGTCGAGCCAACGACCTGCTGGCCAGAATCAAGAACGATCCGGCATTCGAGGCGGTTGATGTCGACGCCGTCGTGCAGGCCGGCAACTTCGTCGGACTTGCGCCCAGACAGGTAGACCGGTTCATCGCCGACGTCGTCACCCCGATCCGCCGGCGTTACCGCAAGGCCATCGGCAAGGACGCGTCGCTGCGGGTCTAGCGAAAGCGGACCATCCACACCCCCGAGCCGCGCTCAATGAAGCCCATCGTCAATCGCCTGCGACGTGTGCAGCCTCCCACTTCTCGACCTCGCCGGTGAAGTAACGTAGGCGCTGCTTCTTGTACTGCTTGACCGACCACAGTTGGGCAGGTGCATCCAGACCGGTGGATCGAGCCATCGCTTGGATGATGTCAAGGCACTCCTGACGGCTTTGGCCGTGGATCATGGTCAGGACGTTGTAGGGCCAGTCGGGGTAGGTGGGCCGAAGGTAGCAGTGACTGACAGACGAAAACGCCCCCAAAGCGGGCCCGATTGGGTCGGTCCGATCCTGCGGCACCTGCCACGCGGCCAGCACGTTGGCGTCGAAGCCGGCCCGGTCGTGACGCAGCACGGCGGCAAAACGCCGCATCGTTCCGCCGCCCAGCAGCCGTGAGGCCGCCGATAGCAACTCGTCCACCCCCACGCCAACCTGTCTGGCTGCGGTTTCGAACGGCTCGGCCTGAATCGGCAAGTCGTTCTGAAGGGCTCGTACGACGGGAATGTCGTCCGGACTGAAGGACGACGTACCGACGCCGACAGGTGCAGCCGACGTGCCGGCAGTCCGGTCGCTGCGGGCGGTTGGATCGTGCGACTCGGTCAGATCGAGTCGCACGCCGATTTTGTAGACGCGCAAGGCCGGCAGGTATAACGCACGCCGTGCTCCGCTGGTCGAAGCCAACAGGTCGATGGTTGGCTGCAAGCCCAAACGCGTCGATGGGGGGACCGCAAGCGTAAACCATAGGTTCAACTCGGCGTCGCGCTGGTAATTGTGCGAGACCCCCGGATGCTCGTTGATGACCCCGGCAGCCGACTCCAGTTGGTCAGGTTGATAGCCCGCAGCCACGAGACAGCTCTGATAGCCCAGCGCCCGACTGTCGAAGATGGCGGATATCTCACGGATGACGCCGAGTTGGTCCTTGAGGCGACGCAGGCGGATGAGGACCTGGTCGACCCCGAGGCCCAGCTCCCGCGCGATCGGGTCGAAAGGCCGTTGCACAAGCGGCAGACCATGCTGCAAGCGCGAGAGCAACGCCGCGTCAGTCTGGTCGAGTTCGGGCAAGGGCATGGCTGCGACTGATCACTTCTTCAGCTTGCGATCGAGACGTCCTTCGACGCTCTTCACTTTGGCGGTCAAACGACCGGTCGGACCGCGCCGGTAGTCAATGGTGATCGTGCAGTAGATGCGGGCGCAGTCGGCCTGCATCTTTTCGAAGCACTGTTTCACGACGCCCAACGCCTGGTCCCAGTCGTCGGCTTCGATCGCCGTGCCCATGGGCCCGAAGCGGTAGTCGACGCCGCTGCCGTCAACGACCTCGAGGGACCGACTGACGTAGGGGCCCACCGATTCGCCTTTGTCGGTCGGAAACATGGCGAAGTTCAGCATGACGGACATCGCTCCAGCTCCTTGCAGTTGCCGGCGCAGCCTTGAGCATCCCAAAAAGACGGGCACGCCCGATCCGCTGTCTGTCCCTCTCGCCCGACGTCACACCGACGCTGCCGGCATGGGGCGCAGGTTCACGCCCTTGCCCCAGACGCGGCGTGCTTCTTGCAGGTAGTGCACGTAGTTGGCCAGCGGCACGTCGGCCGGCACGCGATGGTCACAGAACGGGATAAAGCCGCCTTCCTCGACTAACGGCGTCAAACGCCGGACTTCCGCCGAGATAGCATCCTTTGTGCCCGCCAGGACACGCTTGTTGAACCCGCCCATCATCAGAAGATTCTTGCCGTACTGCTGCCGATAGGCAATCGGGTCGGCCTTCCAGGTACCCACCTCGACGGGAAACATGCAGTTGACTCCCGCCCCAAGCCACAGCGGGATGAGTTGGTCGATGCATCCGTCGCAGTCGAGCACGACCACGTCCACGCCGTGCTCGCGCAGCAACTCGGTGATATGTACGTAGTGGGGCATCATGTAGCGTTCGACCATGTTCGGGCCGAGCAGCGGGCCGTGGCTGTAGCACATGTCTTCCCACATGCTGGCGTAGTCGAACGTGACGCCGTTGTCTTTGGCGATCGCCAGCGCCCTCGAAAGAATGGTCACGTAAAGCCGCCCCAACGTGTCGACCATCTCGCCAAACAGGTCCGGGTCGTCGTACACCAACAGGGAGATGTTCTCCATCCCCATCCAGTTGCGCAGCACGCCGTACATGCTGCCGGCGGCGATGCCCAAGGGGTAGTCGCGATAACCGTCGCGCACCTGCCGGCACCGCTGGGCAAAGTCGTCGGGGATGCGGCCGGGCGTGTCCGGATCGAGTCGCGGAACGTAGTGCTCCTGCCAGCTTACGCGGTCCTTCAGCGTCCAGTCCAGATAGTGCGGAATCGTCTGCATCCACTTGCGGCGGTGGACAACCACGCCCTCCCCATCGCGAACGACCTCGGTTTCGCCGCGGTCTTCGATAAGCTGCTCTTCAAACGCCGGCAGCAGCCGCGTGGCAATCGGGATGCTCCGCCACTGAGCGTCCATGCCGAAATACTCGTCCGGATGGGCGTCGGCGGGCATGCCCTGCTCGCGCCATAGCGCCAACGTTTCGTCCCAGAACCCAAAATCCCAAATCGGGCAGCGATCCACCGGCTCGTAGTGCATCTGTGCCCGAAAACGCTGATAGTCGTTCATACAAGGAAACTCCTCGGCCGGCCGACCGGCCCACCCAACGCCAGAAAACTTCGGACCCCGGCGCGCCGCACACACCGCGGCGCTGCCTGAGGCCAAGTGGGTACAGTATGGCGGCGTGTACCATCAGGCAAGGTGACGTGGAGCTGGCATCCAAGGCCCTCTCAAGGCGTTGTCAGGTCGATGAAAGGTCACTACACTCGCCTCGTTTGGCGCGGTGGCGGGGGCGGGATGTACGCGGGGGCAGACCCAGAACCTGTGCCTCCATGGAGACGCTGAGTTGGTCGGCAATCTGCTCTATCTGATTGTGGGAGCAGCACTTTTGTACGCCGGCGCCGAGCTGCTGGTCCGAGGAGCTTCGGGCCTGGCCAAGCGCCTGGGCATCTCGCCGCTGGTGATTGGCCTGACGGTGGTGGCGTTCGGCACGTCGGCCCCCGAGCTGGTGGTGGCCATCACCGCTGCGTTGCAGGGCAAGAGTGATCTGCTGGTCGGCAACGTGATCGGCAGCAACATCATGAATATCGCCATCATCGTCGGGCTCAGCGCGGCGGCGCGGGCGATTGCCCTCCAGAGATCGACCATCCGCCGCGAGATGCCTATCGCCCTGGGGGCGGCGGCCTTGGCCTGGTTGTTCGGGCTCGATGGGACGGTCACCCGGCTCGATGCAACGGTGCTGCTGCTGGGCTTCTGCGGTTTTGTCTGGTACTGCTGGCGACTAGGCCGCAAGGGCGGCATGCCGGTGGCCGAGGTGGAGCTGACCGGTCCATGGCTGAAGCTGGCTGTATCGCTGCCCGCTATTCTGGCTGGCGGGGTGGGGCTCAGGTACGGAGCCGACTTTCTGGTCCAGGGCGCCGAGGCCATCGCTCTGACGCTGGGCGCTTCGGAAACGCTGGTGGGTCTAACGGTGGTGGCCGTCGGCACCTCGCTTCCGGAACTGGCCACCTCGGTGGTGGCGGCGGCGCGCGGGCAGCCTGACATCAGCATCGGCAACGTGGTAGGCAGCAACGTCTTCAATTCGCTACTGGTGCTGGGCGCGGCGGGCCTGGTACACCCAGCCGCCTTCAACTTCCGGGCCAGGTGGATCGACGGCCCGGTGATGGTGGGCTTCAGCGTCGTACTTGTGGGCATGATGATCACCGGGCGGCGCGTGTCGCGCACCGAGGGGGTGGCGCTGCTGGCTGGATACGCCATCTACCTGGCCACACTGCTGGCGTGGCCGGCGCCGAACGGGTGATCGGTTCTTGCCTTTGTGCCCAGCACTGCGATAATACTTTGGGTACGGCGAATCCTTTCTGTTTGCCCGCCGTGTTGAGAGGGGCGTGGCATGATACATATCGATGTCGTGGGCCGAAAGGATGTGGTTTGTGAGGCCTTGGCGGCTGCGGCCTGCCGCGCTGTCGAAGGTCTGGGCGTGGCAGCAAACGTGAGCGTGGTCGACAACCCAACGGGCATGGCCCAGTACGAGCGACTGACGTCTCAACCGGCGTTGCTGATCGACGGCAAGATCGTCTGCACGGGCAGTCTGGCGTCCCCCGAGCAGATTCAGGACATGATCGTTTGGCGCCACCCCCAACTCGGCAAAACCTGAGGCGAGTCCGCCTACCGGCGTGTCCGACGGTGCAGTGGCGGGGTGCTGCTGGCCCTTCGACGTCGTATCTGTCCCACCGGTCACCGGTAGAAGGTCAAAACGACAGCTACGGCTTTCTGCTCATTGTCTCCAACGGCTCCTCGATGAGCTGCCACCCCTCAGGCACGGGCAACTCAAAGCGTCCCGCCGCCAACCCGGTGTTCACGGCCACGTCGGCAAAGTCGGCTGTGACGATCTTGTCGTCCTTCTGGTACAGGCGGATGCGGACGGGCAACTCGAGCTTGCGGGCGATGTAGAAATCGAGCTTGCGATAGCGGTCTGCCATGTCGCTGTCGGTGCGGGGCACAAGCAGAAGATGGTCCGACTCAGGTGGATCGCCGGGAATCGGCTCGACCAGTTTGACCACGAAACGGCCTAGGATATCGGCCTTCTTCTGGCCGAACGGCAAAGGGAACGGTCCCTGGCCCAGTTTGAACGGGTTGATCCTTTCGCCTGGCCGAACGACCTCGCGACGGACTACGGTCTTGGTCGACTCCTGTTTCTCGATGAACCATCGGCCGTCAAACACGTACCACGCTTTCTGTTGGCGAATGACGCGATCGATAGTCATATCGTCGAAGCGCACCAGGAAGCGTGCATTGGGTTCGTCGCGCCTATAGAGCAGTTCGCCGTGGCGCGTGAGGCGCTCTTCGACGAGTTCGTCATAGCGCTGAAAGGTCAGCTTGGCCGACAGGTCTTCAACGGCATCCCCCCGGCGCTCCAGCCGATCAAGGATCGCATCCACCCGTAAGTCGCCCGATGAGACCGGCTGCGTTGCAGCCGCAGCTTGTGTGGTGGCCGGGACGCATGGCCGGGTTGTCGCTGATGTGGCCGGGCCGGTCGTCGGCGCGACGGGCAAGCAGAAGCTCGCCGCCACCCATGAGCCCATCCACGCTGCGATTGATGTCATGACAGGACCTCCAAAGTTGAGCCAGAACCCACTCACGTCGTTTGGCCGGCAGGCTCGAGCACGTCGGCCGACGCAGTCAGAGCCGCCTGCTGACGCCACCGCTGCAAGCGCCGAACGACCCCGGGCAGGAACCGCATCGTCGCCAGGACCACCAGGGCGATCTGGATCCCTGCAATCTGCCACGGCTCGAGAGCCAGAAAAACCGTCGACGTGGCCAGAAGCGCATACCGCACCCACCGGCCCAGAAAGTATGCCCAGAAGTATCGCCACCGAGAGTAGCCGCACGCCGCCGCCAGCCACCGGATCACGTCGACCGGTATCGGTACGAGACTGAAGGCCATCAGAACCCAGAACGGCGAACGGCCAAACCAATCAGCCGCAACCTGGTAAAACCGGGCTCGCCGCAATGATGCAGCACGACGATACCGAAGCAGGAATGTGAGGACGTGATACTCGTTGAGGTTAGCTACCGCCGTGCCCAAGGCACCCAACGTGGTCACCACCAGCAGGCGAGCGACGACGGCATTCTCCAAGCCAACCAGCCCAGCCAGGTAGTCCGACGCCAGCAACATGACGACCCACGCCGTCGGCGCCGGCAGAAACGTGCAGCACAGCGAGAGATAGAATACGTACCCCGCCAGCAGCCAGACCACCAGCCCCACCGTCGAGCCAGCCTCGTAGCCGGCAAAGCCGAGCCTTGCGACACCGGTCAGCACAGCCATCCAGACGAGATACACGACGAACGCGAGACGGAGATTCAGCCGGTCGCCGCCGGCTGCGGGTGCCCGAAACAGAAAGTCCGTAAGCAATTCAGTCCTCGAATCGCCCATCTCTCATCCTTATCACGCGGTCGGCGCAGTCGGCGATCATCTCGTTATGCGTAATCATGACGACCGTCTGGCCCTGTTGGTGCTGAAGCTGCTTGAGCAGATCCAAAACGCGGAGCGAGTTGGCCGAATCGAGGTTTCCGGTCGGCTCGTCGGCCAGCAGCAGCGGAGGTCGGCAGGCCAGCGCGCGGGCGATGGCCACCCTTTGCTGCTGTCCGATGGACATTTGCCCGGGCTTTTTGGCGGCCAGCTCGGCCAGCCCCACCGAGTCGAGTGCGCGCTCTGCCTGCCCGTCCAGGCTCTCGCCCTTCAGGCGCAGAGCCAGGTTGATATTCTCCCTCGCCGAGATGACCGGCAGCAGGTTGAAACGCTGGAAGACAAAGCCGATCTTTCGGCATCGCAGGCGGGTGCGGGCCGCGTCGGACAAACCCAACGCCGCCTGACCGTCTATGGTCAACTCCTGCGCCCGGTCGGGTCGGGCCATCAGACCGACCACATGCAGCAGCGTGCTCTTGCCGCAACCGCTGGGCCCGGCGATCACCACGAACTCGCCCTGCCGCACGCGAAGGTCGATCCCGTGCAGCACGGGCGTCACCACCGAACCCTCGCGGTAGCTGTAGTGAATATCGATCGCGTTGAGCATTACGTCCGTCATGATCACTCGTAACTGAGGGCGTGGGCCGGATCGCACCGCGCCGCGCGCCACCCCGGGTAGGCGGCGCTGAGCACACCGCCGACCAGCCCGATACCCAGCGCGAGGGCAAACCATCGAGGCTCGAGATCAATCGTCAGTAACGGGAAGAGCCGATCCGCCGCCCATCGCACGGCAAACGAAAGCGCCATGCCCAGCACGGTCCCGCTGCCGGCGATGATCAATGCTTCGTACGCCGTCTGCCGCAGAATGAAGAAGCGCGTCGCGCCAAGGGCCTTGAGAATACCGATCTCACGCGTCCGTTCCAGCACCATCGTGTAGATGATCAGAAACACGAACACCACCCACCCGAAAATCAGCAGCCCGCTGATACCCATCATATACGCGAACACCTGCGCGAAGCCCTCGCGGAGCAGTTTGCTGTAGTCGCTCTTCAGCTCGACCCGCGCGCCCAGCCGTGCAGCAAGGACATCCGCCGTCTGTTCAGCCGACACCGAATCATGAAGCTTGACGAAGTACGTGCTCGACCAGTCGGCCCCGCCCATCTTGATATGCCGCAGCGCCGCCAATGAGCAGAACACGCGCCCGGCGACACCCGCCTCGACAATGCCGACGATGGTAAACCGGCGCCCCAGGACGTCCACTTCATCTCGCGGTTTGTAGCCGCCTACACGAGCCAAACGCGTATCGATCACCAACTCGCAGGCGCGGGCCAGTTCGGCCGGGTCGACTCTATCCGGATCGTATCGCCCCGCCGACTCGCTCAGCGAGGCAACGTGCTGCTCGAACCGGCCTTGGTCGTCGAACCAGCGACCCTCCACGAGCTTCCGTCCGCCCAGAAACGCTGGAATGTCGCGCCGACTGACCGCGAAGAGCCTCTGCTGCTGCCCGCCGAGCTTCGCCACGTCGAACAGAACCGGGATCACATGGTCGACGGCCGGCCGAGCTCCCACCTCGACCGAACGGATAAGGGGTATGTATTTGTCGGAGAACGCGGCCCCGGCAGTAAAAATCACGTTCTCCTGCCGCGGCAACACAACCAATTCGGCATCGACGCTCTGGAAACGCTCGGCGACCTCATTGAGCGTGCCGTGCGACAGAGCCAGCGCGGTGATCATCTGGGCCGTCAGCACCCCCACAAAGAGCACCGCCACGCCAGCCCGAAGGGGACGATGCAGCACATTGGCCAAGGCCAACGACCGGGTCCTCATACGTCCACCAACTCCAGCAGTTGATCGAGTCGGCGTATCACATGGTCGGCCTGGTCGGCGTACTCGGGCGGCTCCTTGTCGCCGATCATCAACGCCGTCGCCCCCGCGCCGGCCGCCCTGCCGGCCTGGATGTCGAACAGATAATCGCCCACCACCCACGTACGCCCGGCGCCCACTCCGAGCCGCCGACATATCTCCAACACCGGCTGGGGTGAGGGCTTGGCGGGCCCGTCTTCCCGAGTGTAGGCCACCTCGAACAGCCCTGTCAGACCGTGGCGATCGAGCACGGTCTGCACCGATCGCCGCGAGTTGCGCGTCAGGATAGCCAGGCGCAGCCCCCGATCGTGGAGGGCACGCAGGGCCGGGCTCGCCCCGTCGTGCAGCTCGCTGTGCCGGGCAGCCTGGGCCTCATGCCGGTGCAGGACCTGCTCGGCCCGGCGGCGCTGCTCGGACGACATGGTTTCCATGCGCTCCAGCAACGGCCCGGGCGGAAGACCCAACTCGGTCCGGATCGCATCGAAGTCCAGGACGGGCCTGGTGAGCGTCCCGTCGAGGTCGAAGATAATCGCTTCCACATCCGCCAACTTCCCGGCTCCATGCTACTACTCATACACGTGACGCATTACACCTGTTGCGGGCAGAAAACTCAAGCAGATCAGCCCTACGGCGGCGATTCGTGGGTGAGTCGTTGCGCGGCGAATTGGTGCCCAGCGGTGCCTTCTCTATAATCCGAGTGATGCGAAACAGGGATCGGCTGTCTGCAAGCTTGGTTGTGATGATAGCGGGCCTGGCCACACAGCCGGCGCGGAGCGATCAGACGCCCTGGTGGAATCGGCAGTGGTCGTGGCGGCGGGCGGTGCTCGCCGAGCCGGCTAAGACGCCCTGGCCGGGCGCCGAGGTGTGCCACGTCGTGCTGCCCACCCACGGAATCGTCGGCGGGCCCGCCCCGTCGGTGCGGGTGGTCACAGCCGGCGGCAAAGAGACACCCCATCGGATCATGAAGCGCGGACCCGGCGACCGACTGCGCCTCTGCTTCGCCATGCTGCCGAACGCAAAGAAGTACTTCGTTTATTGCGGCAATCAGAAGGCCGAGCCGGCCGAAACCGATTGGCGTCCGCAGCGCGGGCTCGTACTGACGGGATGGAAGTATCGGGGCGGCGCGATAGGCGATCTAGCGCAGACACTGGAGACGTTTGGCAAGGCCGAGCCTTTGCAGGGGATGAGGTTCGTGCCGAACGTCTTTCTGGGACACAACCCCTTCGGGCCGACCGGCGACACCTGCCACAAGTACGAGGGCTGGCTGATCTGTCCTGAGACCGGATCGTACGTGTTTGCAACCAGCAGCGACGACGCGTCGTTTCTGCTGATCGACGATGAGCAGGTAGTGGCCTGGCCTGGCCAACATCGCTGGCGAGCCGACGCCAAACACCAGGGCATCGCGGAATTGACCGAAGGCCTGCACAAGTTTACGTACTACCACGTCAACGTCGGGCGATATGGGGGCGCGGTCGCAGCATGGCAGCCGCCCGGACAGGAGAGGATTACCGTCATCCCACCGGCATCCTTCGCGCCGGTGGTCGAGGGTCGCCTGGGCGATCTGGATCATGTCAGTCGACGCTTCCAGGCGGACTTTGTCTTCGAACAGCTCGGCGAGGCGTTCTTCGCCGACCGCCACAGTTACCGCTACCGGTTTACCGCGAAGCTGCCGAAGCCGTCTGCAAACGTCAAATTGGCCTGGGATTTCGGCGACGGCACGACGTCCCGCCAGCGCGATCCGGAGCATGTATACCTCAGGTCGGAGCGTTACCGCATCACCCTCGCGGTCAGCACGGTCGGGCAGACGTCGAAGCTCAGCAACCGCCTGGCCGTGCAGCGAGACTGGGACCGCGTCGCCACCGGCGAGACCGCCGCCGCCGCTCTACACGCCCGGATCGTGTCGGAGTATCCGTTCGAGGCGATGGCCGCAGCCGACCTGGCCGTCGCCGTGCAGTTGCTTCGTCGCGCCGGCGAACTGGACATATGCCTGGCGGCCGGTCGAGCGATGATCGACCAATGCAACGATCTGAAGCCCAAGCAGTTGGCACCGTACTTCGATGAGGTCATTCAGGCGGCGCGAAGCGTGTCGTCCGATCCGCAGCGCGCCGTAGAGCTCTGCCATCGCCTGGAACAGGCCTCGAAGGACCCCGCCATAAGAGCGCACGCTTGCGCCGTCGAAGGGGGGTTGTGGCTGGCGCACGACGTCGACTTACAGAAGGCGGAAGACGCCTTTCAGCGCGTACTGGGCGAATACGCCGAACGTGCTGGCCGTGACGATGTCCGTCGGGCCAGGATCGGCATGGGCGACATCGCGCGGCAGCGTGGCGACCTTGTCTCAGCCGAACGGCATTACCACGCCGCCGAACTGCTGGGTCGGGCCGATCAACAGGCCGCCAACCGAGGACACTTCGCACGGACGGTCGAAGACTATCTCCGCCGCGGAGAATGGACGGCCGCCCAGCAACTACTTAACCAATGGGAATGGTCTTGCCCCACAGACAAACTGACCGGTTCCACGACGCTGCTGCGGGCCCGGTGTTTGGTGGCGGAGGGCAGCCGAGGCGAGGCGTCCGAGGAAGCGCGCCTTCTGGTTGAAGTGAACCCCCACTCGGCGCGCGCGCCGGAGCTGCTGATGCTGATCGCCGACGTCGAGCTGGCTTGCGGTCGACCGGCGGGAGCCCGGCAATCGCTCGAGCGCATCCTACGTGAACACCCCACGTCAAGCCTGAGAGCACAGGCGGCTGAGCTACTTGCAAAGATCGGGCATGGCGATGATGGCAGCGAATCGAACGACTCGCAGATCAATGGAAGGGAACGGTTGTGAGTAAACGAAGACGAGTTAGTTTGGCGTCGATGGCTTGGGCGATAGCGGTGTGCGGCTGCACGGCAGCCACAGCCCCTGAAATGATGGTAACGAGCAAGCCGACTGACACCGGCCCCGACGACGTAAGATTCCTCGAGCAGGATCCGGTGGGGTATCTGCGCGAATGCCTTCAACGCAGCCGCCAACTACAGCAGTACACGTTGCTGCTATACCGTCAGGAGCGACTGGGGCTCATTCCTCAGCTTCAGCAGCCCGAGTATATACGTGTGATGTACCGAGTCGATCCGCTGAGCATCAAGATGATCTGGACCGAACCGGCCGACAGCGAAGTAGTCGAGTCGCTGTACGTCGACGGCAAGCACGATAACCGCCTGCTGATCATGCCGAGGCGCGGCCTGCTGCCCGGCCTGCCTCCGGCGCTGGGGCGATACCGCGTCGAAGACCCGGTGGTGTGGGGTAAGGCCAAGCGAAAAATCACCGAATTCGGGCTGGCCCGCATGGTCGAACGAACCCTCGAAGCCGTCGACCGCGCCGAACCACAGCAGCCGGTGAAGATCACATATCTGGGGCTCAAACAGCTTGAACAATTGGACCAGGCAGTGTATCATTTAGACATTCACTATCCGCCCGGCTCGGGAGCCAAGCACGTACGACAAGATCTGTTCGTGGGTGCCGAAACGCGGCTCGCGGCCGGCACGTTACTTTGGCTGGCGGACGACGTACTCGATGCAGCCTATTTGTACAGCCAACTCGACCTCAGGGCCCGCCTGCGGGACGAGGACTTTGTGATCGACGATGCAGGCGACGCTCCCGCCCCGACCGATTCAGGCGCTTCGGCTCGGCCCGAAGCATCGGCTCCGCAATGAGACTACCTGCAACTGCATGACGCACCACATCCAGTACGGTGCGCAACTGGAGCAGATCCAGGCGCCCGCCGGCCCCACTGGGCGGATGCAGCCGGTGTGAAGCAGCTTGATCGCGCCGCCGGTTCTGGCAAGCACCTTCCAGACCGTGGCAGCGTCATACGCCTCGTTCGCCAAACACCCATCGACCACGTGAAGCCGGAAGTTGCGGCCGCGATCGTCAAGCACAACACGAGGCGCACCTTCCACGTGGTGCCACAAGGTGGCTCTGGCGGCGTATACGGTCAGTGTCACGATGCAGAACCAGCGATCAGCGAAGTGTCAGCCTGCTCGACGCGCGCGAACGATGGGCTCTGACTTCGACTCGGCGAGGTTGGCCACCCCAGCCCCCTGTTCCTCCCGCTCCGGTGCCCGATGAGGCAACAGGCTGGTTAGACTCACGTACAGGTACCCGCTCATGAACAGCACCAGAAATGGAACACCCACCGTCACCTTTTCATGGACGAAGCACAGGCCCACACAGGCCAACAGATACAATCCGACGGCCAGTTCGGCATACGGCTGGATGTCGCGTCTCCTGGGTTTCTGGTACGTCTTGACGCGCTTGCGCCATATCCCGTCGGACGCAGCCGCCACGCCGAACTTGGGCGTACGCACGAACTCGCTCGGCTTGCCGAAGAAGCCCGCCAAGGCGGCACGAGCGTTGCTCAGCGCGATCCCAATGCCCAGCGCCATCAGCAGCGGCAGGAATTTGATCTTGTCGGCCCAGGTATGAAAGATCTCGCGCTGGCTGGCCAGATAGAACGTACTCGGCGAGCACGTCGCTATCAGAAACAACGATGCGTCGAAGGCCACCCGTCCGAGTATACCGTCGCGGAACAACGAGAGTTTCAGATACAAGGCCGGAAACAGCAACAGGGTCAGCAGCACCATGAAGATGTACACAATGCAACTGGTCAGGTGAAAGAACGCCTCAACCTTGATCTTCCAGGGCAGGCGCGACCGCAGGATTTTCGGCAGCAGCTTCTTGCACGTTTGCGCACCGCCCTTGGCCCAGCGATATTGCTGCGACTTGAAGGCGTTCATCTCCGAAGGCAGTTCGGCCGGTGAGATCAGGTTGGGCAGGAACACGAACTTCCAGCCCTTCAGCTGGGCCCGGTACGACAGGTCGAGGTCCTCGGTGAGCGTGTCGTGCTGCCAGCCCCCAGCCGATTCGATGCAACTCTTGCGCCACAGGCCGGCCGTCCCGTTGAAGCTCATGAACCGCCCGGAACGATTCCGGGCCGTATGCTCGATCATGAAGTGCCCGTCCAGCAGGATGGCTTGGGTCTTGGTCAGCAGCGAATGGTCCCGATTGATGTGGTCCCATCGGGCCTGCACCATCCCAACCGACGGATCGGCGAAATAGTCGATGGTCTCCCGCAGAATCTGGGGAGGAGGTATGAAGTCGGCGTCGAAGATACAGACAAACTCGCCGGTGGCGGTTTTGAGCCCCTCCTCCAACGCCCCGGCCTTGTAGCCGGTGCGATGTTCGCGGTGGAGGTAGACGATATCGTGTCCGACCAGCCGCATTCTTTCGACGGTGTCGCGCGCGATGTCCACGGTCTCGTCGGTCGAATCGTCCAGCACCTGAATCTGCAAGCGGTCGGCGGGATAGTCGATCTGGCAGGTCTTCTCGATGACCCTCCGAGCCACGTACTGCTCGTTGTACATCGGGAGCTGGATCGTCACCCGAGGTGGCTGCACAAAACACGCACGCAGCCGCGGCGCGTTCTTGCGGTAGCGGTAATACAGCCAGACCAGAACCCAGCGATGAAACCCGTACAGGCAGACAACGCTCACCACCACCAGGTACGGGTAGAGAAAGAGCTTGTAGGCGGCGTCCGGATCCAGTCGCACGTGCGACCAGACGCCCATCCCCCAAAGGGCCGGACCAAGGACACCAGCGAAGAACACCTGCCCGCCCAACTCAACCATCCAATGCACCTCAAGAGGTCGCTTACACGGTGTTCCCTATGGCATGCAAGGAAATTCTACGAAGCCGCCCTGAAGCTGTCAATCGTCGTGTACGCACCGAGCAGTGTCTGGCCGCGTCGTCACATGGGCCCGCCCACCGCCTGCTTCAACGCAGCGTGCACCTGCTCCGCACGCCCCGTCGCATAGCTGCCCGCAGGCCAGCGGTATCCCAGCGCGTCACCCGACCGACGCGGGATCACGTGGAAATGAACGTGAGGCACCGCCTGCCCGGAGGCACGGCCGTTGTTCTGCAAGACGTTACAGCCCTCGGCGCCGGCCACGCGCGTGACCGCCGCCACAAGAAGCGGCAGGTGTGCGGTCACCGCCGCCACAAGATCGGGCGACATCTCATCGAGCGTCTCGAAATGATCCTTCGGAATCAGCAGGACGTGGCCTTCCGCCAGCGGATTGATATCCAGGAAAGCGATGCTCTGCCCATCCTCCAATATCTTCATGGACGGGATTTGGCCCGCGGCAATCCTGCAGAAGACACAATCGGCTTCATCGCTCACAACCCAGAGTCCCCAACGGCATCGGGCGCACGCTACGATCCGGGCGCCTGCTGTTCCTGCCCATCTGCCTGGTCAGCCGACGGCTCAGGCTGTCGTGTCCGTCGCCTTGGCCTCGGGCGTTGGCGAAGCGCTATCGGCAGGGGCGGCGGCCTTCGACGTTGGCCGCGACGCCTGGAGCACATCCCGCGCTGCCTGCTGTCGGCTCGTCGCTCGCTTGCGCCGCGCCGTCACCCCCGACGAGCGTGCCTTGCCCTGTGCCTGCTCCGAGCCGACCAGTTGCACGATCGCCTGCTGGCCGCCGTCCCCCACGCGCAGCGTCGCCAGCTTGATGATCCGCGTATAGCCACCAGGACGATCCGCATAGCGTGGTGCAATGGTGTTAATCAGTCGGTGAACGACAGACTCAGCCGTGAACGACAACCCCGGACGGGGCTGACCGGTCCGATGCCGTCGTCCGCTGCGCGACCGCAACACCTTTTGTCGGCCAGCGTCGCTCATCAGATCGTAGGTTTCGCGGTGTTCGGCCGCGATGATGGCTCGGTCGCACAGCTTCCTGACCAGCATCTGCCGAGCGGCTACGTCTCCCTGATGCGCCTTCTTGGCCAGTGTAATAAGCCTCTCGACAAACCGTCGAAGCTCCTTGGCCTTCGGCAGCGTCGTTCGCACTTGCTCGTGCTCGACAAGAGACTGGGCCAGATTCCGCAGCAGCGAGCGCCGGTGCGCCGACGTCCGCCCCAGCTTGCGTCCGCTTACAAGATGCCGCATGGGCAACCCTCCGGGTGTGATCGGCTACTCGACATTCGCCGCCTGGGCGGTTGACGGCGCCTCGGTCAGTTGCTGTCTCAATGGCGTCAGGTCCATCCCAAGCCTCAGTCCCAAATCGGCCAGTTTGCGCTTGACCTCGCGGAGCGATGTCTTGCCGAAATTCCGGAACTTCAGCAGGTGGGCCTCGGTCATCTGCACGAGATTCGCCACGGTGTTAATCTCGGCCGACAGGAGGCAATTGCCCGCCCGCACGGACAAATCCAGGTCTCTGATGTTCATGTTGAGCTTGCGCAGCATTTCCGGATCGGCCTCGGCCTCGCCTGCCATGACTTCGACCGGCTCGCCGGCTCGTTCCTCGCCCAACTCGAAGTACTGGACGAAGGCATTCAGATGCTTCCGCAGAATTCTGGCCGCCTCCACCAGCGCCATGTCAGGCGAGATCGTGCCCTTCGTCCATACCTCCAGGATCAGCCGATCGTAATTGGTCCGCCGGCCAACACGTGTATCCTCTGTTTTGTATCGCACGCGCGTCACCGGCGAGAATACCGCGTCGATCGGGATAACCCCGATCTCCTGCTCCTCCTCGACCGTCTCCTCAGCGGGGATGTAGCCGCGGCCTTTCGCCACCGTCATCTCGATCTCAAACGACACGTCGTCGGTTAGCGTCGCCAGCAGCGAATCTTTGTTCATCACCTCGATCGCCGGATCCGCCTCGATGTCGCCCGCTCGCACCTCCCCCTTGGTGTGGCGTGCCACGCGCATGATCTTCGGTTCGTCGCCCTCGAACCGCACGACCAGCGACTTGATATTCAGAATGATATCCGTGACGTCCTCCAGCACTCCGGGCAGGCTGCTGAACTCGTGCGGCGCCCCGGCAATCTTGACACGAGTCACCGCCGCTCCCTCAAGACTCGACAAGAGGATGCGCCGAAGGCTGTTGCCTACCGTAGTCCCGAAGCCTCGCTCGAATGGCTCGATAATGAAATGACCGTAGCGATCCGTACCGGTCTCTTCATCACGGATGACTCTTGTCGGTAACTCCAATCCACGCCATCTGACTCGCATCTGGCTAGCCTCCCGAGTGCGAAGAAGTATCAACGCTGACCTAGCGGCTGCAAAGCTCGACGATCAACTGCTCCTCTACCGGAATCTGAACGTCATCCCGGGTGGGCAACGCGCTCACCGTCCCCTCGAGGCGCTCCGGGACAACCTGCAACCACGGCTGCGGCCCCCCACCGCCCACCGCTTCCAGCGTCATACGCGCCATCCGCGTCGACCGCTGCGACGGCTTGGCCGTCACGCGATCCCCCTGCCTGACCAGATAGCTCGGCCGGTTCAACCGGCGCCCATTCACATACACATGCCCGTGCTGCACCATCTGTCGGGCCGCCGGTCGAGACGAGGCAAAGCCCAGTTTGCTTACCACGTTGTCCAGCCGGCGCTCCAGCAGACACAGAAGCGCCTCACCCGTATTCGCCCGCGCGCGCTCAGCGGCCCGGAAGTACTTTATGAACTGCCGTTCGTATACCCCGTAGTAGCGCTTGACTTTCTGTTTCTCGCGCAGGCGTACGCCGTATTCGCTGCTCCGCGTCCGCCGCCACGAATGCATGCCGGGAGGGCGGCTGCGGTACTGCTTCTCCATGGGACACTTGGCCGTCTCACAGCGATAGCCCTTCAGCATCAACTTGATGCCTTCACGACGACACAACCGACAAACTGGACCTGTATTGTGCGCCATAACCTTCCTTCGTCCGATCGGTCGACGGCCGCCCCGTCGCCGCTCACACGCGCCGCCGCTTCGGCGGACGGCAACCGTTGTGCGGCAGCGGGGTCACATCCTCGATCGCCTGAATCCTCAGCCCCGCCGCCTGCAACGCCGTGATCGCCGGCTCTCTGCCCGAACCCGGGCCTTTCACCCGCACCTCCAACTCCGTCACGCCGTGCCGCTTGGCTGCCTGCGCCACGCTCTCAGCCGCTCGCTGAGCGGCAAAGGGCGTGCTCTTGCGCGTGCCCTTGAAGCCCATCGTGCCGGCCGACGCCCAGCAAAGCGTCTCCCCGCTGTAGTCCGTGATCGTGATCAACGTGTTGTTGAACGTGGCCTTGATGTGGGCAATGCCCCGAGCCACGTGTCGACGAACGCGTCGCTTGCCGGTCTTAGCCACGATGCATCTCCTTGATTCCCTTCTTGCCTGCCACCGTCTTCTTCGGGCCCTTGCGCGTCCGCGCATTGGTGCGCGTCCGCTGGCCGCGGACCGGAAGCCCGCGGCGGTGCCGCAAACCCCGGTAACACCCGATGTCACGCAGACGGGCGATGCTCTGCTGCACCTGCCGCCGCAGCGCGCCCTCGGTTACATACTCCTGCTCGAGAATCGACGCGATCCGGCTCAACTCATCCTCCGAGAGCTTGCCGGCCGCCATGCTCGGCTCGATCCTCGCCCTTTCGCAGATATCCCTCGCGCGACGCGGTCCGATGCCGTAGATGTAACGCAACGAGATGACCACATGCTTCTCGTTGGGTATCTCAACGCCCGCTACACGTGGCATGGTCTACCTCCGACGCTCCCGTCGTTCCCTCTCTGTCCGAACGGTCCGATACACAGACCGCCCGAGCACCACATTTACCCCTGCCGCTGCTTGTGACGCGGATTCGAGCAAACCACTCGCACCACGCCCTTGCGCTTCACAATCCTGCAATTCTCGCAGATTCGCCTAACACTCGCACGAACCTTCATGATGCCCACCTGCTCGTCTGCTGCCGACGTCTAATGTCCATCCGACAACACGTCCACGCCATCGCTCGCCACCGCCAGCATATGCTCGAAGTGGGCCGAGGGACGCCCATCGGTCGTCACTACGGTCCACCCGGTGCTGTCGGCATATTTCACCCCTGCCGCCCCCAAGTTCACCATCGGCTCGACGGCAAGAACCAACCCCGGCTCCAGCGGAATGTCCTGCCCTTGGCCGGGCTCCACGAAATTCGGTACCTTCGGATCCTCGTGCATCTCGCGCCCGATGCCATGGCCCACGAATTTGCGGACTACCGACATGCCCGCACTTTCCACATGGCACTGCATCTGCCGCGCGACCTCGTTCCACCCGTGCCCCGGCCTTACCTCGCGGATGGCGACCTCAAGCGCCTCTTGCGTAACCTCCAAGAGACGCTGAACCTCCGGCGCCACAGTCCCCACGCCGATGGTCGTGGCTGCGTCACCGCAGTAGCCCTTGAGCCGCACGCCGCAATCGACGCTCAGGATGTCGCCCTCCTTCAGTTCCCGGGACCCGGGTATGCCGTGCACCACCTCCTCATTCAGGCTGGTGCAGATCGTCGCAGGAAACGGGAAGCTCGCCTCAGCTGAGCGCACGCCCTTGAACAGCGCCTCGGCACCCGCCTGGCGGATCATCTGCTCGGCCACCGCATCCAACTCCGCCGTGGTCACGCCAGGCTTGGCGATCTGACGCAGGTGCTCCAGGACCCGATACACGATGCGGCCTGCCTGCCGCATCAACTCAATCTCGCGCCTGCTCTTGAGAATCGCCATGTACGCCCGGCCGGCCCGCCAGCCATCTATCCGCGGCTGCCCACAAAGGCCTGCCCTATCTCCGCCAGCCTGTTATGGATCCCTTCAATCTCGCCGCCGCCGTCCACCTCTTTCAACAGCCCCTGCTCGGCATAGTAGGCCGAGATCGGTGCCGTCTGTTCGTGATACGTCCGCAGCCGCTGACGAACCACCTCCGGTGCGTCGTCGGTGCGGCTTTCCTTCCCTCGCCGGCCTGCCAGCCGCCGCACGGCCACGTCGTCGTCCACCTTCAACTCCAGGACCGCATCCAGCCGGCTGCCCTGCTCGGACAACTGACGATCCAGCGCCCGAGCCTGCTCATGCGTCCGCGGGAAACCGTCCAGAACGTACCCGTCCCGCTCCCGCTCGGCCCGGGCCATGTGCTGGGCCATCATCGACACGATCAAGTCGTCTGGCACAAGCTGCCCTGCGTCCATGTAGCCCTGGGCCTTTTCGCCCAGCTCGGTCGCCGCCGCACGTTCGGCCCGGAGGATGTCGCCACTCGACAAATGGGCCAGCCCGAACCGCTCAGCGAGAAGCTTCGCCTGAGTACCCTTGCCTGCCCCGGGTGGACCCAACAACACCAACCTCACGCGTACGCTCCCTTGATGCGTCCACCCTCTCCACCGAGGAAGCCGGTGTAGTTCCGCATGATCAGATTTGCCTCGATCCGCTGAACCAGGTCCAGCATCACCGCCACCACGATCAATAAGCCCGTGCCGCCCAAGAAAGCCGAAATCCGGAAATCGATCCCGAGCCGCGACGCTACAACATCCGGAATCACCGCAATCACCGCCAGGAAGCCTGCCCCCACGTACGTAATGCGCGTCATGACCGTTTCAAGGTACTCCGCCGTGCGCCGCCCCGGACGCAGGCCGGGTATGAAGCTGCCGTAGTCCCGGAGGTTGTTGGCCATCTCCTTCGGCTGAAACTGCACCGTCGTCCAGAAGTACGCGAAAAAGTAAATCATCAGAACGTACGTCAACTCGTAAATGTAGTTGCCGCGTCCGAACGAATCGGCCAGGAAGCTCCAGACGCTTCGCCCAAAGCTCATCTGCGTCAGCCACTCGAACACAATGTTGGGAAACACAAGCAGCGAACTGGCGAAGATGATCGGCATGACACCGCCGTGGTTGACCCGCAGCGGCAGATACTGCCGCTGACCGCCGTACACCCGGCGTCCCCGCGTCTGCTTGGCCTGCTGAATCGGAATTCGCCGCTGACCCTGGGTGATCAGGATCGAGCCGGCCACCACAAACACGAATGCCATAATCAGAAAAAGGATCTTCCCCGGGCCCATGGTGCTCTGGCCCCCCGGCGCACCCATTCGCAGGTCGGCGCTCTTGACCACGAGAATGATCGCCTGCGGCATCCGCGCCAGGATGCCCGCGGTGATGATCAGGCTGATGCCGTTACCGATCCCGTACTCGTCGATCTGCTCGCCCAGCCACATCAGGAAGATCGTTCCCGTTGTCAGCCCCAGCAGGCCCATCATCCACACCAACATCGAGCCCTGGTAGTCGGGGTACACCAGGCCCATGCGGTGGATGTAGCTCATCCAGAAGAACGCCTGAATCAGACACAAACCCACCGTGGCGTAGCGCGTATATTCCTGGATCTTGCGGCGACCGGTCTCCCCCTCCTTCTGGAGCTTCTCCAGCGCCGGAACCACCGTCACCAGCAACTGGAAGATGATGGCTGCCGAGATGTACGGCATGATGCCCAGACCGAAGATCGTGCTCTGCTGAAGGCTCCCGCCCGTGAACAGAGCGAAGTACTCCGTCAACTGACCCAGTCCGGTGCCGGACGCAGCCGACGCGAAGTGTGACGCCAGCTTCTCCTGATTCACCCCCGGCAGAGGCACGTGGAACCCTATGCGGTAAATGCACAGCATCGCCAGCGTGAACACCACTTTGCTGCGAAGATCGGGTACTCTAAAAATGTTGAAGAAGGCCCGAAACATGCCTGCTCACGCCCTGCCTCGGCTAAAGCTGCCGTACCTCGCCGCCTGCCTCGGCGATCTTCGTCGACGCCGAACGGCTAAACTTGTGCCCGGAGACTGTAAGCTTCCTGGTCAATTCGCCATCGCCCAGAACCTTCACCGGCTTGGTCGCATCACGTACCAGTCCCACCTCGCACAACGCCTCGATGCTGACCTGGGCGCCGTCCTCAAACAGATTGTTCAGATCGCCCACGTTGACCACGGTGTAACGGGTGGCGTACTTGGCGTTGTTGAATCCCCTCTTGGGAATCCGTCGATAGATCGCCATCTGTCCGCCTTCCCGGTGCTTCGGCGCGCCGCCGCCGGCACGGGAGTTGCATCCCTTGTGCCCGCGGCCGCACGTCTTGCCCCGGCCGCTGCTCTCACCCCGGCCCACGCGCCGGCTGCGCTTGTGCCGCCCTGCCTGTTTTACCGCCTCGGTCAGATTCATGCCTGCCAACCTGTCACGAAGCCAATGATACGCCGCGAACCCGCTCCACCTGATCGGCCGACCGCAATCCCAGCAGGCCCGCCAACGCGGCCTTGACCAGGTTCTTTGGACTCGTTGATCCAAACGACTTGGTCAACACGTCGCGCACACCCGCCAACTCCAGCACCGCCCGAACGCTCGACCCGGCAATCACTCCGGTACCTCGCGAAGCCGGTACCATCACCACCCGGCTGGCGCCGAAGCGCCCCACCACCTGATGCGGGATGGTTGTGCCCGCCAGCGGAACCGGCTTAACGGCCTTCCGCGCGCTCTTGATGCCCTTCTCCACCGCCTGGGGCACTTCGTTCGCCTTGCCGTAGCCCACGCCGACCTGTCCGGCACGATCGCCCACGACCACCAGCGCTCCGAAGCTAAACCGTCGGCCGCCCTTCACCACGGTCGCGCAGCGGTAGATCTTCACCACCGTCTCTTCGAAAGGTCGTTCCTCTTCAACCTGCGTTATGGGCTCGCGTGCCATCAGCTCCTCTTACACCAGCCTGCCGGCTAGAATTTCAATCCTGCCTCGCGCGCCGCGTCCGCCAACGCCTTGACCCGGCCGTGGTATCGATATCCGTTGCGATCGAACGCCACCGCCTCCACCCCACTCGACCGAGCCCGCTCACCGAGCGCCGCGCCGACCTTCGAAGCCGCCGCCGCATTCGACCCGCCCCCGACCGACTCGCGCAGATCCTTGTCGCGCGAACTGACTGAGACCAGCGTCCGCCCGGCGGTGTCATCGATGATCTGCGCATAGATGTTCTTCAGACTGCGAAACACCGTCAGCCTGGGGCGCTGCGGCGTACCGAAAACCCGCTTACGCACCTGTTGCCGGCGCCGCTTCCGACGAACGATCTTCTGTCTAACCCGGTCCATCAGGACCCTCGCCCACTAGCCGCCGCTGGCAAACGCCTTGCCTTGCTTGCGGCGAATCTGTTCTCCTTCGTACCGGACTCCCTTGCCCTGGTACGGCTCGGGCGGCCGCAGCTTGCGGATCTCCGCCGCGAACTGACCCACCTGTTGCTTATCCGCCCCACGTACCATCAAGCGCCCCGGGTTCGTCGCCGAGGTCACCTCGACCTCCAGGCCCTCGGGCACGTCCAACACGAACTGTGCGGGCCTGCCCTCGGCCAGCCCCATGTAACCCAGGTTCAGCAACAACTGCCTGCCCTGAAGTTTGCAGTTGTACCCCACACCATGCACCTCGAGCCGCCTTTCGAACCCCGTTGAGGCGCCCTGGATCATGTTGGCGATCAACGCTCGCGTCAGGCCGTGCAGCGCTCGCACCCGCGGCTCGTCGCCCGGGCGCTTCACGAGGACCTGCGTGCCGCCCTCATCCAGCTCCACCGAAATCTCCACCGGCCACGACCACGTCAACTGCCCCTTCGGCCCGCTGACGTGGACACCGTGATCGGCCAGCGTCACCTTGACGCCGCCGGGCACGGGAATCGGTTTATTACCTACTCTCGACATCGCTTCGCCTCGATCGCCGCCGCCCGCCAATCAGTAGACGGTGCAAAGCACCTCGCCGCCCACGTTCTGCTGCCGGCACTGCCGATCGCTCAGCACCCCCCTACTCGTCGACACGACCGCAATCCCCAGTCCGTTCAGCACCCGCGGAAGATCCGCCACCTTGCGGTGCTGCCGCCCACCGGGGCGGGAGTAACGCTGAATCGACTGGATGACCTCCTCGCCTAGCGGACCGTATTTCAACTCGATCCGCAAAATCCCCTGCTTGGCGTCCTCGATCACATCGAAGTCAGTGATATACCCTTCCTGCTTGAGCACCTTCGCAACGCCGACCTTCAGCTTCGAGCCGGGAATCTGCACTGACTTCCGGCGCGCCCGCACCGCGTTGCGAATCCTCGTCAACATGTCGGCTACTGGATCACTCCACATCGTGCTGTTTGCCTCTGGCAGTTCGCCCCGCTTACCAACTGGCCTTGCGTACGCCTGGAATCAAGCCCTGATTCGCCAGCTGTCTGAAACAAATCCGGCAAATCTTGAACTTCCTGTACACCGCCCGCGGACGTCCGCACAGTTCACATCGCGTATACGCCCGCACCTTGTACTTCGGCGGCCTCTTCGCCTTTAGGATTAACGCTTTGCGTGCCATCGTCCCTCGCCTGCAACCAGCAGCCCGAGCTAGTTTCTGAAAGGCATACCCATTTTCGTCAGCAGCACCCGGGCGTCCGCGTCACTCTTGGCACTGGTCACAATGCAGATATTCATGCCCTGCTGATACGTCACCTTGTCCAGGTCTACCTCCGGGAACACCGTCTGTTCGCTCAGACCGAGGTTATAGTTGCCTCGACCGTCAAAGCTCTGCGGGCTCAGTCCACGAAAATCCCGCACTCGCGGAATCGCCAGGCTCACCAAGCGGTCCAGAAACTCATACATCCGCGCCCCGCGCAGCGTCACTTTCAGGCCGACCTCCCACCCTTCACGCACCTTGAAATTCGATACGCTCTTGCGGGCACGTGTCATCACGGGCTTCTGCCCCGTAATGATGCGCAACTGCTCCTCGGCCTCCTGAAGGCGCTTGTTATCGCGTATCTTGCCGCCCGCCTCGGCCACGGCCTTGCCCAGGCCCTGCGAGACCACGATCTTCTCCAACCGCGGCACGCCCAACTCGTTCCGGCAGCTCAACTCTTCCTTGAGCTGGGGCACGGTTTCCGTGCGATAGCGATCCAGCAATCTCGGCACTACGGCCATTCCCGTTCCCTACTCGACCCGCCGCCTACGCCTCCGGTCTGGCTCGGGTCACCTCGCCCAGGACCGTTCCGGATACGGTCACCCTTGTCTTCTTGATCACTTCGCCGTTGGCGCCGCGATCCACCTGCATCCGCACACGAGCGCCGCGACCCGTCTTAGGATCCACCGGCAGCACGTTCGACAGGTGAATCGGCGCCTCCTTCTGAATTCGCCCGCCCTGCGGGTTCTGCCGGCTGCGACGCATGTGGCGATAGACCATGTTCACACCTTCCACCACCACCAACTTACGTTCCGGGTCCACCCGCAACACCTTGCCCGTCTGACCCTTGTGGTCCCCGGCAATAACCTGCACCATGTCGTCGCGCCTTACGTGGCAAGCCATAACTGCAACCACCGTCCTCGCCGCTGTAGGGCGGCCCTACACCACCTCACTGGCCAGCGAGACGATCTTCATGAAATTCCTCTCTCGCAGCTCCCGGGCCACCGCCCCGAAGATGCGCGTCCCGCGTGGCTCGTTGTTGCCATCCACCAACACCACTGCGTTCCGATCGAAACGTACGTAACTGCCGTCCGGACGTCGCGTCGGATACCTGCTGCGCACGACCACCGCTCGCTGCACCCGTGCCTTGCGGTTGCCCGCCTTCATAAACTCGCTGTTGGGCATCGCCTTCTTGACCGTCACGATGACGATATCGCCCACGACAGCACGACGCAGACGCTTCTTGCCGGCCCGTCCCGTACTGCCCGACAACACGCGGATAACCTGGGCCTGCCTGGCCCCGGTGTTGTCCGCAACGTCCACCACCGTCTGCGCCTGAATCATGTCTCGATCGACTCGGCCGTCTGGCCGCCCTCCTCAGCGCGTTGCAGCACCCGCGCCAGACGCCAATGCTTCGTCCTGGAGTAGGGTCGACACTCCACCACCTCAACCCGGTCGCCTTCTCGCGCCTCGCCGCGCTCGTCGTGTACCTGCAAATTCGTGCGGCTCCGAACGTACTTTGTGTAGCGACCATGCCTCGACAGCGTCTCCACGCGCACCCGTATCGTCTTGTCCCGCTTGTCCGACGTAACCACCCCTACGCGTGTCTTGCGCAGGCGTCGTGCCAGCTTGGGACCTGTCTGCTCCTGCTTGTCGGCCGTCTGCTCCGCCATGCTCGTCTCGCTTATCCGCCTAGCCTCGCCGGTGCGTGGCAATCGCCTCGTGATGATACTGCCTGGCCGCCTCGTCGCCTATCCTCGCCCGTTCCTGAAGAACCGTGAAGATCCGGGCGATGTCCCTCTTGGTCTTCGTCAACTGCGCAGGGTCCTCCAGCTTCTCGGTCACCGCCTGACTTCGCAAGTCGAACAGGTGCCGCCGAAGCCGGTCGAGCTCGGCGTGCAATTCGTCGTTCTTCAGCTGTCGGATTCCACCAATCTTCATGCCGCTCTCGCCTACATCCCGCTAAATGCCGTAACGGCGCGCCACAAATCGGCAGCGCACCGGCATCTTGCTGGCCACCCGTGCCAGCGCCTGCCGGGCAACGTCGAGGTCGACACCACTGATCTCGTACAACATCGTGCCCGCTCGCACGCGCGCCACCCAAAACTCCGGCTCGCCCTTGCCCTTGCCCATCCGCGTCTCCAGCGGCTTGCTGGAGACCGGCTTGGCGGGAAAGATGCGAATGTATACCCGGCCCTCGCGGTGCAGGAAGTGCGTAGCAGCCACTCGCCCTGCCTCTATCTGCCTGGCCGTGATCCAACTGGTCGACAGAGATTGAAGGCCGTACTCGCCGAACGCAACCGTGTTGCCCCGCGTCGCTCTGGGACGCATCTTGCCCCGCTGGCTCTTGCGGAACTTGACTCGCTTGGGCATCAACGGCATCGCTTACACTCCATAGCTCGACAGTTACCCGCCACTGCCGATCGATCGCCGAACCGCCGACGTACGATCGGCCGAAACCTTAACGGCGCATCCTCCTCGCAGGAGACGCACCTGTCGCCTCCCGTTCCGATGCCACTTCGTCATAGCGCCCACGGTAGATCCACACCCGCACCCCGATCGCCCCGTACGTCGTCCGGCTCACGGCGTAGCCGTAATCCACCTTCGCCTGCAACGTCTGCAACGGAATCGATCCCAGAAGCTGCGTCTCGCGCCGGGCCATTTCAGCACCGCCCAGACGACCCTTGCAGATGATCTTCACACCCTTGGCACCGGCCGCCATTGCCGCCTCGCAACGCTGCTTCATCACGCGACGGAAGCTCGACCGGCGCTTCAGTTGCTCCGCGATACCCTCAGCACAAAGTTGGGCATCCACATCGGGGCTTTTGATCTCGATGATGTTAATCGCAACCTTACGGTCGATCAGCGATTCGAGCTGCTCCTTCAGTTTATCGACCTCCGCGCCGCGAGGACCGATCACCATTCCCGGCCGGGCGGTGTACAGCACCACCTTCACCTCGTTCCGCGTCCGCTCGATGTCCATACGAGCCACAGCTGCATACGGCGGCTGGCGATTCAATCGCTCGTCGATGAACCGCCGGACCTTCTGATCCTCGACCAGAAAGTCACCGAACGCCGCCTTCGGTGCATACCAGCGCGAACGCCAGTCTTCCGTGATCCCGATGCGGAAGCCGATTGGACTGACTTTCTGACCCACAGGTTTCCTCGACCCGCCTATCCGGCGGCTGCTCGTCGTCCTGCCTGCCCGTCGCTCAACTCATCCACCGTCACCACAATGTGGCTCGTACGCTTGTCGATCGGATGCGCCCGACCACGATCCTTCGGCCGCCACCGCCTGAAGCTCGGCCCCTCGTCCACATGGGCTTCGACCACGTACAGACGCGATACGTCGGCCTCTTTCTCGTCGGCGTCGGCGATTGCCGACCGAAGAACCTTGTCGATCATCACCGCCGCCCGCTTGTTCACGAACCGCAGGATGTCCAGCGCCTCGTTCACGTGACGGCCCCGGATAAGGTCCGTAACCAGCCGCGCCTTCCGTGGACTTATGCGCGCGAATCGATGCTTGGCCGTATAAGGCATCGTAGCCACCGTCAAATACCGCCCGAATCCCTAACGCCTGCCTCCGCTGTGCCCGCGGAACGTCCGCGTCGGCGAAAACTCGCCCAGCTTGTGTCCCACCATCTCCTCGGTCACGAAAACCTTGATGAAGTGCCGACCGTTATGGACCTCGAAATTCTGGCCCACAAACTCCGGCACGATCGTGCACCGACGCGCCCACGTGCGAATCGGTGCACCCGAGCCGCCCTCCTTGGCGCGCTGCACCTTCAGAAACAGCTTCTCGTCGACAAACGGGCCTTTCTTCAATGATCGAGACATCGTCTACCGGTCCATATCTGGCTTACCTGCCCTTCAACGCCACCTGCCCGTACCGCACGCTGCGACGGCGCCGCAGGATACGCCTGCTTGAGGCCCGCTTGCGCGGACTACGCGTTCGCCCGCCCTTGGCCAACTTGCCCCAGGGCGAACATGGGTGCCGCCCGCCCCCGCTGCGGCCTTCGCCCCCACCCAGCGGATGCGCCACCGGGTTCATCGCCGTGCCTCGCACGTGCGGGCGATGACCCATGTGGCGGCGCCGACCCGCCTTGCCCAGCCGCACGTTCTGATGGTCGGCATTGCCCAGCGTACCCACCGTCGCCCGACATTCTACCCGGACCTGTCGCATCTCACCCGATGGCAGAACCAACGTCGCCCAATCGCCCTCTCGCGCCAGCAGTCGCGCCGACGCGCCGGCCGACCGCACAAGCTTGCCCCCGCCGCCCGGCACCATCTCAACATTGTGCACGTCCATGCCCACAGGCACGCTCGACAGCGGCATGGCGTTACCCACCTTGGGTTCCACCCGCTGGCCGCTCTCGACCTGCTGTCCCGCCTGAAGGCCCGCCGGCGCCAGGATGTACCGCTTCTCCCCGTCGGGATACTCCAACAGCGCGATGTGACACGTACGGTTCGGATCGTACTCGATCGAGACCACCCGACCCGGGGCATCGTCGCGGCTACGCTTGAAGTCTATTCGCCGGTACCGCCGCTTGTTGCCCCCGCCCCGATGCCGCGACGTGATCACCCCGTGGTGATTGCGCCCGCCGCTCTTGTGCAGCGTCTCCAGCAAAGACTTCTCCGGCCGCTTCCGGCGGTCGCTCAGCTCTGCATGCTGGTTGACCGACGAACGCCGTCGTCCTGGCGAAGTCGGTTTGTAGATCTTGATCGCCATCTCGCTACCGCCCGTCTAGAACAGCAATTCCTCAATGGTCGGCGAGTCCGCCCGCAACACCACCACCGCCTTCTTCCAGTGCCGCGTCACACCTCGCTTAAAGCGGTACCGACGCTCCTTGCCCCGGTGTATGGCCGTTCGCACGCTCAACACGCGAACGCCGTAAATCTTCTCGACCGCCTGCTTGATCTGGCTCTTGTTCGCCTCCGGGTGCACCTCAAAGCTGAACGTGCCGCCCCGATCCGGCTTGCTGTGCGTCGCTTCGAACGACTGACGCGACTGATGCGTCGTCTTCTCCGTCACAAGCGGTCTGACAATCGTATGATAGAGATCCACGGCGAACGCACTCCCGCCTACGTGTCGGCCGACGACGCCTCCGGCTCACCCAAAAGCAAATCCAGCGCCGCACGCGTCATCAACAGATGCTTCCGCCGCAACACCTCGTACGCATTCAACTGCCGAACAGGCCGGATTTCCGTCTTCGGAAGGTTCCGGCCCGATTTCCACACCATCTCGTCCGACTCCGCCAGCGCCACCAGGCAACCTGTGCGGATCTTCAGGCTCGCCAGCACGCCGGCAAACGCCTTCGTCTTGGGCTGCTCAAACGTCAGATCGTCAACAATGACCGTCTCGTTCGACTGCATCTTCGCCAGAATCGCGTTGTTGCGGGCCAGCCGTCGCATCTTTCGAGGCATGCCCTGCGAAAAATCGCGAGGACGCTTGGCGAACGCCACCCCCCCGCCTCGCCGAACCGGCGAACGCACCGAACCCATACGCGCATTGCCCGTGCCCTTCTGGCGATAGATCTTGCGCGTCGAGCCGGCCACCATCCCACGCGAACGCGTCGACGCCGTCCCAACCCGGCGATTGGCCTGATACATCACCAACGCCTGCTTGAGCAGCTTCGGGCGAACATAGCCCCCCAAACGCACTTCGTCGACCTCAACCGTGTCGACCTGCTCGCCCTTCTGGTTGTATACCACCAACTCGATCATCGCCGATCAACTCTGAACTAACTCCTGGTCTTGCTGGCACGGACCATCACGTACCCGCCGTTCGGACCCGGTACGCCGCCCCGAACCAACAGAACGTGTTGCTCCACATCCACGCCCACCAGAATCTGGTTTCTGACCGTGCAGCGATGATGACCCATCTGACCGGCCATCCGCTTGCCCTTCTTGATGCCACGCCCCGTTGCGCCCGCGGCGTGCCCCCCGATGCTGCCCGGCGAGCGGTGCTTGCGCTCGGTCCCGTGGCTGTCCGGCTGCCCGCCGAAGTTGTGGCGCCGCATCACGCCGGCAAAACCTCGCCCTTTGCTCGTGGCGATGATGTCCACGTACTTAACATCATGCTGCTTGAACAACTCAACCGTCACCTCGGCGCCCGGCTCCGTGTCGGTCGGCGACGCCAGGCGAATCTCACGGATGAATCGAACCGGCCCCGAACCGGCCTTGCCCGCGTGCCCGATCATGGGCTTGGTCGAACGGCGAGGGTCGATCTCTTCGAAGCCCAGTTGCACCGCGTCGTACCCGTCCTTGCCCTCGCTGCGCCTCACCTGAAGCACCCGGCAGGGACCCGCCTGGATGACCGTTACCGGCACCGACGCGCCCTGCTCGTCGAACACGCACGTCATCCCGATTTTTCTGCCCAAAATCGCCGCTACCATAAGGTGCAAAAATCCCTGTGCCTCTAGGCCTTCATCACCTTACGCACGATCCATCTCGTGCGCCAAACTGTTCCCGTTAAGGAAGAGCGCCGAACAGGTCTTCGCCGCCAAAGACCGTCACGCCTTGATCTTCACAAACACGCCCGCCGGCACAACCAGTCTATTCAGTGCCTCCACAGTACGCGCCGTCGGTTCCAGGATGTCGATCAGCCGCTTGTGCGTGCGCATCTCAAACTGCTCGCGCGATTTCTTGTCAATGTGCGGTGATCGCAGCACGGTATAGCGCTCGATACGCGTGGGTAACGGAATCGGCCCACGCACCCTCGCGCTGGTCCGCTTGGCATGCTCGACAATCTCACGGGCCGATGCATCCAACGCCCGGTGATCGTATGCTTCCATCCGGATGCGAATCCGCTCACGTTCCATCCCGCCAACCGCCTTGCTCGACCCTAACTACAAACAATCCCATAGTTTGCGTAGACCTGCCATGTTATACCCTCTCCCAGCGCTGTCAACCCCCGCGACCGCAAAATCCTTGCCCACCCCCAAGATGCGCCCCACCACCACGGCCACGACCGCCCTAAACGCCCTGGAGAATCTGCTCAGCCAGCGATGTCGGCATCAGCCCGTAGCTCAAAGGCTCCATGCTCCAACTCGCCCGGCCTGCCGTCAGGCTGCGGATCTCGGTTGCGTAGCCAAACATCTCTGACAGCGGCACTTGCGCGTGAATCACCCGATGATGCCGGCCCCGCTGCCAAGTGCCCGTAATCACCGCACGGCGGGCCTGGAGATCCCCGTTGACCGTCCCAAAGGACTCCTCTGGCACAACGACATCGAGGGCCATGACGGGCTCGAGCAAACTGGGACTGGCCTTGCCCACGGCCTCGTGGAACGCAAGCCGCGAGGCGTTCTCGAACGCCAATTCGGAACTGTCGACCTCGTGCTCGCGCCCATCCAGCAACGTAACCTTAACGTTTACAACGGGATACCCCGCAAGACTGCCGCTGTTGGCCCCCTCCCGCACCCCTTGTTCGACTGCTTTAACGTACTCCCGCCGGATGATACCACCCTTGATCTGGCTCTCGAAGGCAACGCTGGCCTCACCCTCGCCGGGCTGATAGGGCTCCACCGCCAGCACCACCACCGCGTACTGCCCGTGGCCCCCCGTCTGGCGGATGAAACGCCCCTCGGCCTGAGCACTGCCCTGCACCGTCTCGCGATAGACGACGCGGGGGCGCCCTATGTTGATCGGCACACCCAACTCGTGTGCCAGCCTGTGCTCGATCACCTCCAAATGCAGTTCGCCCATGCCAGCGATCAGGGTCTGGCCACTCTCCGCATCCACACGGTAGGTGAACGTCGGGTCCTGCCGCGACAACTTGTGCAGCGCCTCGGACAACCCCTCCCGGTCGCGGCTGGACTTCGGCTCGATCGCCACACTAATCACAGTATGCGGAAACTCAATGTGCTCCAGCACCACCGGCGCCTTGGCGTCACACAGCGTGTCGCCCGTGAGCGAATCCTTCAGCCCGATCAGCACCACGATCTCACCGGCGCGGACCGTGTCGAGTTGTTCGCGCCGCTTGGCAAACACCCGGTGGATGCGGCTGACGTTCTCCTTGCGTGACCGCGTGGCATTAAGCACACGGCTGTTGGTCTTCAGCACGCCCGAGTACACCCGCACGTAGTATTGATCGACCGGCTTGGCCGCCACCACCTTGAACACCAAGGCCGCCAGCGGTTCATCCGGGCTGGGCTTGCGTGTAATCTTGCGATCTGGATGACCGGGCTCGTGGCCCTCGATAGGCGGGCGTTCCACCGGCGAGGGGAGGTAATCGGTCACGCCGTCCAAGAGCCGCTGCACCCCGATATAACGCAAGGCCGACCCGCAAAAGACCGGATGGAGCTGTGTGTGCGGGGCATGGCTTATGGTAGCCGTCCGCAGAGCTGACCGGATCTCCTGCTCGGCCAACGGCTCACCATGCACGTACTTCTCCATCAAGGCGTCGTCCAACTCGCTGACGGCCTCCTCCAGCTCATGGCGCCAGTGCCTGGCCAGCTCCTCGAGATCCTCCGGGATCGCCCTTTCCTCGAATTTGGCTCCCAGTTCCTGTTGCTGGTAGTACACCGCCCGCATGCACACCAGGTCGATCAGCCCGACAAACCCACCTTCGCAGCCGATGGGGATCTGAACGGGAACGGGCCTGGCCCCCAGCCTATCGCGCACGGACTCCACCGAGGCGAAGAAGTCAGCCCCCACCCGGTCCATCTTGTTGACGAAGCACAGCCGAGGAACGTGGTATTTCTCCGCCTGTCGCCACACCGTCTCGGACTGCGCTTCGACTCCCTCCCTGGCGTCAAACACCACGATTGCACCGTCCAGAACCCGCAGCGACCGCTCCACCTCCGCGGTGAAATCCACGTGCCCCGGTGTGTCGATGATGTTGATCGTGTACCCTCGCCACGGACAACTCACGGCCGCCGCATAGATCGTAATGCCCCGCTCCTGCTCCTGCTGGTCGAAATCTGTAATCGTTGTTCCGTCGTCGACTTCCCCCATGCGGTGAGTCTTGCCCGTGTAGTAAAGAATGCGCTCGGTGGTCGTGGTCTTGCCGGCGTCGATATGCGCCGCAATACCGATGTTACGTATCGTACTGAGCTGTAGTGGACTCATCTTTCGTCCTGCACGCGCTCGGGTGCGTCCCATGCCCCCAACCGCCTGCCTCACCACTGCTTACCGTCACCAGTGTGCGTCCGACGCCCGCCGCAGCCCGAAGGCAACTAAAGGCCGCGGGGCACCTGCGGAAGTCCTTAAGTATAGCAGAATACGGTCGGCAATTCGACAAGCACCGCAACGACCGTCGAACACCGCCCCGTGAGCCGGCCCCACACCGACGGCGATGGCGCATGTCAGTACGCCACAAAGAACCGGTCATCGGTACCCTCCGGACCCACCCGGACGCGCACCTGCGCCAAACAGTGCGGGCACCGCCCCACATACGCCGTGCCCTCCCTGTTGCGGTAGATCCGCGTGTACACGTCACAGCACTGGAAGTGCACGCCGATCCACGCGCGCTTCGACCCGCCACCCCGGGCTCGACAAATCTCATCCGGACGGGCCTGCTGCTCGATGCCGCTGATCTCCACATAATAGTCCGGCTCGTCGGGCACGGCCGTTATATCCACTGGTTCACATGCGTCGAAACGCTACGATACCGATCCTCGACATGCTCAAGCTGATGGCTCAATTGCGTACGGAGTGAATCGGCCTCGGCGGCGTTGTCCAGTTGGTTTAGATTGATCCGCACGTTCAGTGCGGCCGATCGAGCGGCGGCCACAGCCAACTCGGCAGCCACCCCCACGTCCGACAACAGATCGGGATTGGCGACGTCCTTCAAGCGATCCAAATCCGCCAGCAGCGCCCCCGCCACCGCCACCACCTCGAAGGGTACGGCGATCGCCCCAACCAGCGCGGCCGAACGATCGACCTGGCTCGCCGGCGTCGCGTCGTCGCGGCGCCAGACGGCCTGCAACTGGCGGTAGGCAATCATGTCCTCGGCCACAAGTTGCTCGAGCATCTGCCCGGCCGTCGCCAGGCGCTGCTGAAGGGCCGACACCTCCTGCTGCACGTCGGCAAATCGCTTCCTGCCGACGGTGTAGTTGGCCGCCATCCGCCCCGTAGCCGAAGCCAAGGCGGCTGTCAGCGCCGCAACACTCCCGCCGCCCGGCGTGGGTTGCGCCGCAGCAGTGTCCTCAAGGAATCGCCTCAGCGGCAGGTCGAGGTAACGGGGTTGCTCGCTCATGACCGGTCACTCCTGATGATCTGGCGACGGTTCATCGGGCGGGGTCCACCGCCGCACCTCGAACGGCAGGTCCGCCACCTCGGTATCAGGCGTGGTAATGCAGATGATCGGGTCTGTCAGGTACTTCGCCGCCACTCGCTTGACCTGTTCGAGCGTGACGGCCTGAATCCGCTCGACGTGGCCCCGGCGGAAGTCGTATCCAAGCCCGTACAGCTCATCCAGGCACGCCTGGGCTGCCAGGTCGGCATTGGTCTGCTTGTCGAGGGCATCGGCCGCAATCACCAAGTCCTTGGCCAGCTCGAATTCCGCCATGGTGAACTGCCCTTGGCGGGCCAGGTCCATCTTCCCCAGGATGATCTTGAGAACCTCGCCCACCTTCGCGGGCTGACAACCCGCGATCGCAGCCACATAGCCCGGCTCGACCCACGCGCGGTTCACGAAATGCACCGCATACACCAAGTCGCGGACCTGACCGGTATGTGGATCCGTACCGCGCAGGGCGCTGTGCAGCCAGCCCCCGGGGTACTGATAGCCGCCCACGATGGTGTCCACCACCAGCATGGGATAGTAGTCATCCACGTCCGTCAGCCGCATCCCGCGGTAACCAACCATCACACCGGCCGTCTCGGTGTGCTTGGAGTCGGTGACGAACAGAGCCGGTGCGCCGACAGGCCCGGCCTCCTGAGCGGCCGGCGGTCCAGCCGCGCCGCCCGGCAGATCGCCGAAGTGCTGCTGCACCAACGCGGCTACGCGATCCGGGTCGAGCTTGCCGAACACCGCCAGAACCGCCTGATCGCCCCGTGCCCGACGGGCATGGAACTCTTTCAGCGTGTCGGGCGCCAGTGACTCGACCGCCTTCACCGAGCCGAGAGGGCGCATAGCGTACGGGCCGCTGAAAAACACCTGGTGGAAAAAATCGACCAGGTGCGAACTCCATTCGTCGTCAATCCGCCGAATCGCAGCCGCCACCTGCCTCTTGAGCATCTCCACGTATCGCTCGGGAAAGGCCGGACGAGCCACCATATCCGCCAAAAGCGGCAGGGCCTCGTCCAGGTCGTCGGCCAGACACTGCGACGTGAAATAGAACGTGTTGCGCCCCGACCCGGATCCCATCTCGATCCCGCGCGACTCGGTCAGCTCGGCGATCTGCTCGAAGCTGCGCGTCGTCGTCCCGTACCTGGCCGCCGACGCCAGCAGGTTGCTGATGCCGTTGTCTGCCCGCGACTCGTAGAGTAGGCCGCCGTTGAGGTAGATCTGCATGGCCACCAGGTCGACCGACGGGTCCGGACGTATCAGGACGCGCAATCCGTTATCCAGCACGATCAGGCGCGTGTCGCTGTCTTGAAGCTGGCTCGCCGCCGAGAGTTGCGGCGGCCTCGTCGTCTCCGGCAGCACCATCGTCGTGTTGCGGCGATGATCGAGAAGGTACTTTCCCGCCATCTGGCGGACCTGTTCGGCCGTCACGCCCTGGATGTTGGCCACGTACGCATCGTCGAAGTGCGGATCGCCGGTCGACATATAGCCCCGAGCCAGACTGCCCGCGACGGCCGCCGCCTTCTGTCGCGAATATACGTGGTTGGCGATCGTCAGACGTTTGACTCGCTGAAGCTCATCTTCCGACACCAGTTCGGTCTTAACGTTTGCCAGCTCCTGCTCGATCGCCTCGATCACGGCGTCGAGTTGCGCCGGCTCGCACGTGAACTCGATGTCGAAAAGCCCCGGTCCCCAGTGCGGCGTGTAACTGTAGGAGTCGAGCGTGGTGGCCAATTGCTCCTCGATGACAATCCGCCGAACCAGCCGCGACAGGCGCCCCCGGCTGAGTACGTCGCTCAGCACGTCCAGCCCGTACAGATCCTTGTGGGTCAGGCGGATGGTGGGCCAGGCCAGGCTAACGCGACAGTCGGGCACATCCATGTACTTGATCAGCTTGCGGGCCGTCGCCTGAGCCGGCTCGTCGGGCAACACAACACTTCTGACCGGGCGCCGGGTGAAGTCGGCAAACTCCTTCTGCACGACTCGCAGCGCCTCGGAAGGCACGATGTCGCCCGACACCGCAAACACCACGTTGTCGGGCACGTACATGCGGCGGTAATAGCCGATGATGTCCTCACGCGTGAGCGTCTGCACGCAAGCCTTGAACCCGATCACCGGATACCGTGCCGGATGAACCTGATAGATATTCTGATATAATAGATAGTAAAGTTGGCGGACCGGGTCGTTCTCGTGCATCTCCAGTTCGCGCTGCACCACGCCCCATTCCCGATCGAACTCCACCGGATCGAAGGCCGGGCGAGTGATGAAGTCGGCCAGGAGATTCACAGCCTCGGGCAGATAACGCGAAGCAGTCTCGATGTAGTAACACGTGTGGTCGTTGGTGGTGTAGGCGTTGGATTGCGAACCGATCCGGTCGAGGAGTCGTCGTGCGTCGGTCTCGCTTCGCGTCCGGGTCGAGCCGCCGTGCAGCAGGTGCTCGAAAAGGTGGCTCATACCGCAACCGAGGTACTCCTGCTCGTACATGCTGCCGGCCTTGACGTACATGCGGACCGCCACCACCGGCGCGACCGCATGCCGCTTGAGGATCACCACCATTCCGTTTGCCAGTTCGGTCACGATCTCGTCGGGCTGGTCCATGATCCGCTGTGCCTCGGGCATGATCGCGGGCGCACTGGTCGGCGGTGGCAGCGGTGCCGTCAGGCACGCCATCGCTGCAACCAGCGGGACGGTAAGACTCATGACAGCCCCTCCGACCTCGTGCTGCCGGCTTCGAGCTTCTCGAGATAGGCCATCACGCGGTCCAGTTCGCTCTGAAGGTGCCGCACCCGTAGAAGCGTCTTCACGCGAGTGACCAGTTCGATGCGGCTGACCGGCTTGGTCAAAAAGTCGTCGGTGCCGCACTCGACGGCCCGCTCAATATCGCCCAGCTCGTTCAGGGCGGTGACCATAACAATAGGGATCTTCCTGGTGCCCGGGTCCGACTTCAGCCGCTTGCACACCTCGAACCCGCTCATTCGCGGCATCATGATGTCCAGTAGGATCAGATCGGGCTGTTCGGCCGCCACCTTCTCCAGAGCCTCGACCCCATCGGTGGCTGCCACGGTCGAAATCCCGTCGACGTCGTCCATGTAGGCCTGGAGCAGTTCCAGGTTCTGCACGTTATCGTCCACCACCAGGACCTTGCTCGATGGGACGGGCTTCTCTGCCGGAGTCTGACTCATCGTCGTCTCCACAATCGCAAACGGATCATCTCGGGCCTTCCGATAGCCGGGCAGCATTATAGCCCATCCCAGGCCCGGTAGCCGCAACCGATCGGCCGTCCGGGTATCCTGGCCGCCGCGGCGTGGCGAGGCGCTCAACCCTCCGACTGCTCGACCGTCCAATAGGGTGAGGCGGAGGCCGTCTCGCAGCCGTTACGTCACGGCCTGTCGACATCGATGTGGCGTGTGCGTCTTGTACGTGCCGCATCGGTGGGTTATATAGTTGTTGGTCGTGCGGGACCGGGGCGGGTCCGGCCGGCTGGTCGCCCTGGCGACCTGGACTCAGCAAGGAGCGAAGCATGTTGAGCTGGTCACGACACCACGTTACGCCGTGGTTGGCCCTGCTGGTGGCTGTTGCACTGACCGTCGGGTGCGGGTCGAACCCCTACTTGGCTTCGGGAATCTCGATCCAGGCTGGTGGCTCGGGACCGGGTGGCGGCACCGGCGGCGACGATCCGGGCGGCGGCGGCGGGCAGGGCGGACTCAACCAATTCATCACCATGAGCATGCGCAACACCACCCTGACTACCGTGCACTATTACCTACATTTCTTTGCGTTTCTAGGCCCCGGCGCGACCGTGTCTGAGGATAGCCTCGACCTGTACGAGTCGTTCGGCTATATCCGAACCGGCTCGAACACGTTTTCCTTCGGTAGTGTGACGGTAACGGCACCCGCCGGTGAGGAAGTGCTTTGGTATTGGCACGAGCGAGGCAGCTTCCCCGAATCGTCCATCGGCCCCCAGATCGGCGGCATCGCTACGTATGACGCCTTCTTCGACCAGTTTGGCGCCTTGGTGCCCGTGCCCGATCTGATCCTCTTCTACCAGGGCAGTCCGGCTGGCAGCCAATGCAGCCTCTTCTCGTATCGCACGACGGATGTTACGGGAATGTTCGCACTGGAGGCATTCGATCCGACACAGGTCCAGGGCACAGGATGCAACTGCCTGTCCCTAAGCGATCCGTTCCAGAGATTGGCAGCAGCCACCGTCTCGACCACCAGCGCTCAGTGCAACGAATACCTCCGTGGATCCAGCATTGCCTACGAGTTCCGCAACGCCGACCCCGCCGGAGTGGCTCCCGAACGCCTGCTCTGGGAGGTCTCATTGGCTGGCGACGTTTACCACGACTTCGCATGGTAATCGTGTCGGCGGTTGTCCGCAGCCGGTTGCCGCGGCGTTCTCTGTGCGCAACCGTCCACGCGGTAGATTGGTGGCCCACGGATTGGGTCGGCCGCTACGAGACATCATCGACGCTCATCCCATCGCCGACCCGGTCGGCACAGCAGTAGCGCAAGCGTCAACAGCCCGCGCCGATCTGCTCCAGCGATTGGGAGACTTCGTGGGGTTTGCGTCACCCATGACTCGTTAAGGCGTGACGAATGCCTGTTCGAACGACTCGATTCCGGATGAGATGAGTTCACCGATCTCTCGTTCCGCAAGCTCGAACGTATTGGCCCCGGCGAACTCGGTGCCTTGGGAGCTGCCGTCGATTACGCCGTAGATCGTACTGTATCCCCCTACTGTGCTGCTATCGCGTACGGCGGCAAAGATGACCACATCACCGCAGAAGTAGTCAATCCCCTCCCGCAGATTCCGGCCCAAAGGCGGGATCTCCTGCCGCGTGTTGTCATCGAATATAACCAAGGCGCCCGCTGTGGTGGGGTTATCGAGGCTGCCGAGCGTGATCTGTGAGACAGGGCAAGAAACAAGTATGCCCCCATCCAGGCCGGCAGAAACATTGAACCCAGAGGCGGCGGACGCGAGTGTGCCCGCCGGAATCCACTCAAACCTAAACAGAACTCGATGGTCAGTCATGTTGATGTTGCGGATGAGAACAAAAGGCGCGGTGCCCGGCGCGATCGGCGCGAAAGGAGTGCCGAGCACCTCCATGAACTGCGGATTCAGGCTCTGCGAGGCCAGACTACAACCACCGAGGGCAATGGCAACACCAAGTATTGCAGCGGCCGTCTCCAGTCCGATGTAACGTCGTATCATGGGCATCCCGCTCCGTGCGACTTCCGTCGCTTCATGCGACCCTAGTCCAGGACCGTTTCCGTAGAGATCTCCCATCGAGGATTTCCACTATCGTCCACACCTAGGTACACGAAGATCTTGATCACCGCACCACAGACGAACTCCTCACCCTCATCGAGTGGACTCGGCGGAACAAATCCTACTGCTTCCTGGGTAACCTGCCCGTCATCGATCACGTAGACCGTCCCTCCGGTAATCGTGAACTGGGTCACGCCGCACTCAAAGACCAGTGGCGTATAGGTCTCACTGGCCATCCCGATCGTCCAGTCCTCGGGAACGGTGGTGCGTGGAACCATGGTAAGCTCGACTTCCGCTGTCCAAACCGTCTCATTGACGAACAGCAGGACGACGCTGCTGCCCGGCTGGGGAAGGGACGACTGGCTCTGACCCACCGCAGCCAGGAACTGCGGGTTGAGCGCGTCCTGGCAGGCTATGGGTGCAGCCAGCAATGCCAATAACCCGATAAGGTGCCAGCGACGCAGGCATCTGCTGAGCATCACGTACCTCCAACCACTATGACCCGTCCTGTCACTGCATCCCCCACCGCTGTCTTTGACGCCCACAGCCCACCGGCGTTGACGCCGGCGCGACGGAAAGCCTTGCCAAATACTAGAGTACCGGCCGACGCGCAGCAAGCTGTTTCTCGCAGGCCGTCCTGGGATGGCGCGAAAGCCGCTCCAAGCCAGACGTAGACACCACTTAGCCGGCCCGCCTTCCGATCAACGTCGCACGGATGGGAGCTCGGACGCGGCCCGCACAGTTGCAGTCGCCTCCCGGACGCCCACAATGACGGCTATGTGCGGCATTGCGGGGATCGTCCGGTTCGACGAACAGCCGATTGAGCCCAAGCAGCTCTGGGAGTTCTGCGACGCACTCGGGCACCGTGGCCCCGATGACCGGGGCATCTGGCTGGGACAGATGGGCCGATGCCCCGTGGGGCTGGCCCACACCCGACTGGCGGTCATCGACCCGTCGCCCGCCGGGCATCAGCCGATGGCTGGCCCCAATCAACGTTGCCAGGTGACCTACAACGGCGAGATCTACAACTTCCGTCAAATCCGCCAAGAGCTGGAGACACAAGGCGCCCGCTTCGGCAGCCACAGCGACACAGAAGTGCTTCTGGCCGCCTACCAGACGTGGGGCACGAGATGCTTCCAGCGGTTGGCCGGCATGTGGGCGTTGTGTGTGATCGACGCCCATCAAGGCGAAGGAATCCTGGTCCGCGACCCGTTCGGGATCAAGCCGCTGTACTATGTGGCCTCTGCCAAGCAGTTGCTGTTCGCAAGCGAGGTAACCGCCCTGCTGCGCATCGGGGGATGGGACAGGCAAATCGATCCGACCGGGCTCAACCACTACCTCAGACTGGGCTTCGTTCCGCACCCCCACACGATTTTCCGCGCCGTCCGCAAGCTCGGGCCGGGGCAATGGCTCCCCTTCGATCAAGGCGGCGCCCGCCAGCCGGAGCACTACTACCACCTGCAACCCGAGCCAGCCGAAAAAGACGACTACCCGTCTGCATGCCGGCAAATCCGCGACCGCCTCGGCCGAGCGGTCGCCGCCAGGACGGTCGCCGACGTGCCGATAGGGGCCTTCCTGTCGGGTGGGCTCGACTCGTCGATAGTTGTAGCCCATCTGTGTCAGAGCGGCGCGCGCCCGGTGAGAACCTACACCATCGGCTACGCCGAGGCCAAACGGTTCGACGAAACCCGCTACGCCCGCTTGGTGGCCAACCGATACGGCAGCGAACACCACGAGCTGTTGCTGACGCTCGATGACGTCGTCGAGGCCATCCCCAAGCTGCTGGACCATCTGGGCGAGCCTTTCGGCGACAGCTCTTTGATCCCGACCGCCCTGATCAGCCAGTACACACGACAACACGTAACGGTGGCCCTCAGCGGTGACGGAGGTGATGAGTTGTTCGCCGGCTACTGGCGACACCGAGGTCTGAGCTACCTCGATCGTTACCGGCGCCTACCCCGTTTCCTACGTAAGGGGCTCGTCGAGCCGATCATTCGGCGGTTGCCGGCGGGTAAGGGCAGTTGGCTCGCCGACCGCGTCCGCCAGGCGCGTAAGCTCCTGCGGGCCGAGCACGTCGGCGGGGGCGACACTGTCGACGACTACCTGCGGTTCTGCACCATCCTGGCGCCTGAGGCCGAGTCGATCCTGTTGCCGGAGGCACGGGCCACGCTGGTCTGGTCGGACCTGAAGCGGAGCTACAAAGCCTGCCGGGGAGAAGACCATGAACCCTCAGGCAGTTTGAACAGTATTCTTGCTGCTGACCTGCGCTATGGGTTGGCCAACGACATGCTCTGCAAAGTCGATCTGGCGAGCATGCGGTGCGGACTGGAAGTCCGCGTGCCCATGTTGGATCGGCAGGTGGTGGAATATGCGATGGGATTGCCGTTCGACTTCAAGCTGGCCGGCGGGCGCGGCAAACGCGTGCTGGCCGACGCCCATCGCGACCTCTTGCCGGCACCGATCATCAACCGCCCCAAGATGGGCTTCGAGGTACCCGTGGGCGAGTTCCTACGTGGGCGTCTGCGCAACCAGTTTCTCGACGTGGTCAGTCGCGACGTGATCGAGCAGATCGGATGGCTGGATCACGGCCGCGTGATGGAAGTCTATCGACGACATTGCGGCCGCCGAGATGAGCATGGCGATTTGCTCTATGCCCTTCTGGCGCTGTGCTGGTGGTGGCGACGGTGGATGTCCGACAGGTGACTCAGCCGTGCGAGCGGGCGCTGCGAGACTGTTGCCGCAGTGCCGCCAGGCTGTGGATGCGGAAATAGTACCACCACATGATCTCGCCGAAGCCGTCGGTGGTCATCCCGAAGCCAACCGTCTGGCCCAGCGTCAGATCCACGGTGCCGCCCGCGTCGGTGACGATGATGGAATCGCGTCGCGGTTCGGCGATGACGCTCGGCTCGTGCCCGAGATGCCTGTAACGCAACGTCTGCCCGTCATACAGCAGCACGCCGTGGAGTTGCGCGACGCGGACGCGTTTGGTGATGATGTGTTGGGCATTGAGTTCCAGTCGGTCCTGGACGTTACGGCTCATGTGCAGGTAGGTCACCGGCCACGCCATCTCGGACGGCCCGGTGAGCGCTGAACCGAAGGCAACGGCCTGCGGGTACGTCAGCGGCAAGCCGAACACCTCGACCGGCGCGTAGTAGGTGAAGTTGTGCGAAAGCACCAGGGCAGGCTCGGCATGTTTTAGCGCGGGTTCTGACATGGTCGTTGCGTCCGCGCCGGGCATACCAGCGAAGGCGCGGTCCCATAGTGTCGTGTTACTGGGCGGAAGCGGCCGCGGTCCTGCCAGACCGCAGGGCAGACCTTGAGCATCGCGCGTCGGCCGCCTTCGGGCCGTCCAGAACGGTCCCACCTCGCCCCGAGCAGCGAACCTGCTCTGCTCCATATTATCGGCACGTTTCCGCAGCCGTCCTGCCCGCAGGCAAATTGACACCGCAAAGAATCCCGGCAACAGAGCAGCCATTTAACGTAAGGCTCTTCATTCCAGAGGCTTATGGCGTATCCAGGGCAGCACGAATTCCGCTGGACGATGGTCCCTCCGATCCGCCGGTCGCTTGTGTGCGGGCCATCGCCGCTGCTGCTACAATGCCGGGATGTAATTCTCGCAGTGTTGTTCAGGATGAAGTAATGGATCAGATGCCAACGGTTCGGCTGGGTTCGTACACGATTTCGCGACTCATTGTCGGGGGCAATCCCTTCAAGGGCTACTCGCACTTCGGCGAGCAACTCGATCAGGAGATGCGCCAGTACTACACGCAAGACCGCATGATCGAGGTGCTGCTGCGCTGCCAGGAGTACGGCCTGACCGCCATGCAATCGCGCGGCGACCGGGAAATCATGGACATGGTTCGCCAGTACCGCCGCCGGGGCGGCTCGATGCACTGGATCTGTCAAACGGCGAGCGAGTGGGACGACATCGACGAGAACATTCGCGCCATAGCCGAGCTGGAGCCGCTGGCCATCTACCATCACGGCACGAACACCGACCAGCACTTCAAGGCCGGGACGATGGACGTGGTGCTGCGGCGGATCGAGCTGATTCGCAGCCTGGGGCTGCCGGCGAGCGTCGCGTCGCACATTCCCGAATGTCTCGAGTGGATCGAACAACAGGGCTGGCCCGTCGATTTTTACATGTGCTCGTTTTACAACCTGTCGCGCGAGCACCATGAGTCGAAGCTCGTGACGGGGAGCGGATTCGTCGACGAGGATCACCTGTTCGGCGAGAGCGACCCGGCCCGAATGTGCGAGTTCGTGCGAAGCACGCACAAGACGTGCATCGTTTACAAGATACTCGGCGCCGGCCGCAAGTGCGCCGATCAGCAGATGGTCCGGGCGGCGTTTGCCTATGCCCTGGAGAACATCAAACCGGGCGACCCGGTCATCGTGGGCATGTATCCCCGCGATGTGGACCAGGTAGCCCTGAACGCCTCGCACATGCGTGAGGTCTGCGGGCAACTCCAACGCTAGGAGCAGGCCGTTGCGGGCCATCGTCCGATAACTACAATTGTGCCGCGGGAAGCTCGGCGCCGCCTCGCCTGTCGGGGCGGGCCAACATCGCGGCCCACGGGGGTTTTGAAGGAGATGCGGAATGGCACAGCAGGTAGACGGGGAGTTCCCGACGATCATCGGGCCCGACGCCATCTTCAAGGGCGAGCTGTCTTTCGAGAAGGGCGTGCGGATTCTGGGCAAGTTCGAGGGCAAGATCGCCACGAAGGGGGAGTTGCACGTGGCTGAAGGCGCCCGCGTCAGCGCCGACATCGAGGCCGGCATCATCCAGGTCGAGGGACAGGTCAAGGGGAACCTGACGGCCTCAGGCAAGGTGCAGCTGAAAAGCTCAGCCAAGCTGGAGGGCGATCTGCGGACGGCGAGGCTGGAGGTGGTGGACGGCGCGGTGTTCGTCGGCAACTGCGTGGTCGGTCAACAGGCGGTGCCCAAAGAGCCCCAGCCGGCAGGCGCCCGCAGTCAGCCGGTCCCGGGCAAGAAGGCGCCGGAACCGCAGCCGCAGCCGCACCCGCAGCCAGTCACCAAGTAACCGACGCTCGACACGGCCGCTATGCCGGGGATGCGGGGGGTGTCCTGCTTGTAGCATGCCATGGGCAGAACGCGCGGCGAGAGTGCGATCAGAACGGTCCTGTGTCCGCACTGTGACGGCCCAATAACCGCCGGTGCCAAGGCCATGTCCATGTTCTGCCCCAACTGCCGCAAGCGAGTGATCCTAGAGAACTTCAAGATCGATACCTATCACGCGGTGCGGCTGTTCGCCACGTGCGGCGATGTAACGGTTACCAAGAAGGGCCACGTTTCCGCTCCGGTTAAAGTGGGCAGTATCACCATCGACGGGACGCTGCGAGGCAGTGTGCAGGCGCGGGACAAGATCGAGATCGGCAAGACGGGCAAACTGACGGGCGACATCATCGCCCGGCGCCTGGTGGTCAAGGACGGCGGCATGCTGGTGGGGCGCTGCCGCATCGAGCCGGACGGAAACGGCAAGCCGGCGAGCTAGGGCCTCTGCGAGGCCACCAGCACGTCGACGCCAAGTCCTGAAGGATCAGCCGGGCGGCTCGGCTGGAAGGGACTTACTGCTCGCAGAACTCCAACACACGGTTGACGAGTTTGGAGATGCCGGCGAAGACCTCGGCCGGCCCGCCGGCGAGCATGTAGGCCGGCGTGGTGACCAGCTTGTTGGGTTCGTCGACGACGATGTCGTCGGCGGCGCACGGGCGGTGCCGGGCACCGGCGGCCTCGATGGCGGCAGCGGTGTCCTTGTCCTTGCCGATCGTCAACGTGGCCTTGACGCCGGCCTGGCCCAGAATGCGGGCGATCATGGCTGGGGCGATGCAGATGGCGCCGATAGGCTTTTTGGCGTTGACCATCTGAAGCACCAGCCGGGTGACCTCGGGATTGACCTGGCATTCGGGCCCGTCGGTGGCGAAGGTGCAGAGGTTCTTGGCTGCACCAAAGCCGCCGGGGAATATGACGGCGTCGATCTGGTCGGCGCTCACCTCGGCCAGGTCACGGATCTGCCCGCGGGCGATCCTGGCTGACTCGACCAACACGTTGCGGCTCTCGCCGACCAGAGGTGCCTGGGCCATGTGGTTGATCACGTCGGCCTGGGGAATATCGGGGGCGCAGCAGAGAACGTCGGCTCCGTACTGATCGAGCGCCAGCAGCGTACAGACAGCTTCGTGGATCTCGGCCCCATCGAGGAACCCACAGCCGGATAGTACCACAGCAACTTTGGGCATATCTGCATCCTCCAGACGTGTTGACCAGACGAACCTGTGATCGTTCGGCGAGGCATTTTAGAATGGCCGACGCGCTGCGGCAAGGCTCGCGTCCGGCGCAGCTGGAGGGCGATGGTTGGCCGGGCACCCCATCCCCGCACGGCTGCCGTCATCGTTTGCGCGCCCCGTAGGGCAGGGCCCACCCGCGTTCACCGTCGAGACCGTTTCGGCTGAGCGCTCACGCCGAAACCCGTACGGCTTGGGCTTGGTCAGACACGGTTCAGCACGTGCCGGGCAAGCGACAGGCGGCGCTGGGTGGCCGCGTCGGGCTTTGGCCGGGCTTTCATGGCACGCTGGAGGGCCGGGGCTGCATGCCGCAACTCCGCCAGCGCCGATGGGCGGTCCATGTCGCTCAGCGCGAGGACCGTATACCAAAAGGGAAACTTGTCCCATCGGCCCGTGCTGCGTCGAAGCGACCGCAGCAGCGACAGCCCTGCTTCCAGCAGTTCGTCGGCATCGCCGCCCGGCGTGACGCCCAGCGCCTGCCAGCCGGCGTTGGAGCAGGAGTAGCAGCAGTACATCCCGCGTTGTCGTGCTGTCTCCTGGCTGAACCGCTCGAGCGCCCGCTGTCGGCAGGTCTCGGCGACGCGAGCGACGGCGGTCTTGGTCGGCCGCAATACTGTTATCGCCCAGGTCGCCTCGAATCCCAGCTTGCAGCCCGTGCCCGCCTGGCTGCCGACGGTTTCGCCGGTGAACAGGCGAAGCTTCGTACTGTAGTCGCGAGTGGTGGGTGCGGGCAGTCCGCGGTACGACCCCGGTGCCCCAGCGCGCGAGGCGATCCAGGCGGCGGCCTGTTCTCGCTCGGGCTTGGGGATCTTCTCACCTCGCAGCAGGACCTCGCGGATGTTGCATAGTGTGCCGGCCAGACTTGTGCCGTTAACCAACCCCATGTGTGCTCCTTTTCTTCCCGGCGGCCCGCAGGCCGGTGGACGTGTTTGGGGGCTGCAAGGACCGCCCGGCCCATGATAGTCGGCTTTCAGCCACGACGCGAACATCGGAGCCCTGCCAGGGGGTGATTTGCGGCTGGGTGCCCATCCTCGCGGTAACAAGGGGGGAAATAGAGAAGATGGACACTGGCGGGCAAGTCCGCCCTCGGCGGATGGCACCCACGAGACGCGGGCGGAGTCCGGCCCACGTCGGTCAGCAGCCGGTGCCGCCCGCACGTGATGTCAGGTATAGTGGTATGCCATCGAGGGCGTGACATGGAAACACAGAGTTCGTTGGAAGAACAGCTTCGTGTGCTCGAGGAACGATTGCTTCAGCCGGAGGTGCGTCGATCGGCAGAGGCCCTTGGGGATCTGCTGGCAGACGAATTCGTGGAGTTCGGAAGCTCGGGGCGCGTTTTCAGCAAACAGGATGCTGTCGAAGGGCTGCCTCATGCGCCCACGGTTCGGATCACCCTGTCGGATTTCAAGGCGACACTTTTGGCGCCCGGTGTGGCCTTGGCGACGTACCGTGCGGTCAAGCACGACGAGCCGAAGGCTGAAATGAAGCACTCGCTTCGCAGCTCGATCTGGAAGCTGCTGGACGGCCGATGGCAGGTTGTCTTTCATCAGGGCACGCCCACGGCAGCCCCGTGAGGGAGGAGGCGGATGCGCGATGCCCCATGCCCGCCGGGCGTGGGGTGAAGAATCGTAGGGTGGGTCGTTGACCCACTACCTCGTGAATTTACGATCCGTAGTTACGCTGGGGCGCAAGCACATGGACACAGACAGATTCAAGAAGTGGCAACACTTCACCATCGCCGAATCGCTGCCGGGCTGCGAATGGGGCACGGGCGGCACGGGGCTGGGCGACTTTACCGGCCACGGCGCGATCGACGTGGCTGTGTCGCGGCGCGAGACCGAGACGGCCTACTGGTTCGAGCGCAAGGACGACGCCAACTGGGTGCGGCACGTTATCGGCCAATCGAAACACCTGGCCAAGACGCTCGGCGCCGTGGCGCTCGACGTCGACCAGGACGGGTGGCTGGACATGGTCTTCAGCCGCGTGTGGTTCAAGAACCCCGGCAAGCTGGCTGCCAACCCCGACGCCCCGTGGGAAGCGCGCGAGTACGACGGCGGCGGGCACGACATTGTGGCGGCTGACATCAACGGCGACGGCAAGACCGACCTTGTCACCTACGACGGGAAGGTTTTGGCGTGGTACGACACCTCGAACGGCCTGGCCAAGACCGTCATTGCCGACGACCGCGACGATCATGGCGGTGTGGCGCCGTACGGGGTGGGCGATCTCAACGGCAACGGGCATCCCGACATCGTGATACCGGGCCTTTGGTTCGAGAACCCCGGCGGCGGCTACGGCACGTGGAAGCGGCACGCGTGGCCTCACGAGCCGATCGCCAACGCGTCGTACGGCACGAGCATTCGGGCGTGGGTGGCCGACGTGAACGGCGACGGCTGGAACGACATCGTTTATTGCGATTGCGATACGGGCTTTTCGCACGTCTACTGGGTCGAGAACACCGGCGGGGGCAAGAAGTGGGTGAGGCATCGGCTGGCCGACCCGCCGGGCGATTCGCGTACGGGCTCGTTTCATTCGCTGGGCGTGGCCGATTTCGATGGCGACGGCCATCTGGACATCTTCGCCGGCGAGCAGGAGGACGCGTCGACCAACATGACCGAGCGCGGCCTGCTGCCCATGAAGCCGGAGGGTTTGAAGGAGCGCGGCGTGATTTGGGTCAACTCGGGCGGGCGAAATCCCACGTTCGAGCCGGTGGTGATTCACGAGGGCCGACCCGGCTGGCACGACGCGGTCCTGGGCGACGTGGACGGCGACGGCGCGATCGACATCGTCAGCAAGGTCTGGAACACGCACTGGAATAAAGAAGGCTTCAACTACCACGTGGATTATTGGAAGAACCGGATTGTCAACTCGTAGGGCGGGTTTCACCCGCCGTGACGTATCTGGTATAATCCGTCCATGCCGCGTCGGAGCCGTCGGACTAACAGACCGAACGGTTCACAACTAGGGGAACATACAATGCAGCCCCCAAGGCGCACGATCGATCACCCTCTCGTTTGGGGCATTGTTGCTGCACTCCTGTGCCCGCTTGTGTTGCAGGCGGCCGCCAATGATTCTTCAGCTATCTACTCCGAGGCCCTCAAGGAAGCTGTCAAGGCGTCTTGGGACAAAGGCGGGATGTTCGTGCCGTACGTCCCGTGGCAGCGGGAGGGGGGGTGGTGGGTTTCCAAGGGCCCGCCAAGATTCGTGCTGGCCCCCAAGCTGGACGATCCGAACGCCGTGACGTACTTGATTGGTGTGCTGCACAATGGGCCCGGCTGGACCGCCGCCGACCTCGGCTTTGCAGTTGAGCCGCCGTGGGCTGCCGGTAAGCGCAGGACCCCGATCGTGGAGCGGCGCATTGAGACTTGGCAGAGGGGACGAGAAAAGGATGCTGCGCGGTTCAACCATTGCGCACGATGCTACGCCGCGTTGGCGCTGGGGGCGATCGGGGATCATCGGGCGTTTGAGCCGCTCTTGCAGTTGTTACAGACCCAGCAGGAACATCCGTCAGAACCCGGCTTTGAGTCGCCGCTGGAAGACAAATATCCGCTCTGGTGGTACGCCGCTGAAGGCCTGGGGCGACTGGGAGATGACAGGGCGGTGCAGCCTCTGGTGGAGGCCCTTCAACGCAAGCCTTCCGCCGTTTGCATCTACGCAATAGCAAGGTTTCGTGACTCCCGCACCATCCTACCGCTTCTGGCCGCAGCGGACGCGGACCCCAAGGTCGACGAATATGTGAATAGCGCCTTGCACCACATACTCAGGGTCCGCTTCCGACACCTGGGCGGTAGCGGCAAGATGAAGATTGCGGAGTTTCCCGAGCTTGGTGGTGAGCTGAGCCGCGGACGGGATAATCGGAAGGTATGGCGACGTTTCCTGGAGGTTGGACGGGATCGGGCCGAGGCGGGATTCAGAGAAAGCTACGGCAGGTATGCCCGTGTGCGCAAAGAGTCACCAGAGAAGACCGCGGCGATCAAGTCCCAAGTCTCCGCGATCACCAGGTGGGGGATTGCGGAGTTGCCGCTGATGATGGAAAAGATCGCTGAAGGGGATACCTCACTGGTGCCTTCGGTGTCGGAACTGGTGGATGGCAAGGTGGCCCCGGACGCCACACAGGCGCAGTGCCTGGCTTGGTGGCAGGCGAACAAGGAGCGCTGGCTCATACCGTTCGATGGGCTGTAGATGCGCGACGAAAACAAACATGGCCACGCTTCGCGTGACCATGCCACCCGGTCGGGTCCAGAATGATGGAAGGTGGTCTTCGACGGGGCTCAGACCAAGGAATCCGCCCTACACGATCAGACGAGTCAAGAATGTTGGCGGGTGGAACCCACCCTACGCGCTGCTTTTCGTTTGGGCGTGGGCGATCTTCGACGTCCTGCAAAACGTCTACGTGCTCGTCGGGTCTCCGCCGGTCTCAGCGTCCGCAGCGGGCGGGGTCGGTGTCGCCGGCGGCTGAGTTTGTGCGTTGCTCGCCTCGCCGGCGGGATGGCCGAGGGCGGTCAGGCCGCCCAGTGCGCCCAGGCCCATGGTCTCGACGGCGGTCGAGGGCACGATCACCATCGAGCCCTTCTGCTTGAGACCCTCAAACACCATGTTCATGGCCCGCAGGTGCAGGGCGACGGGGTTGGTGCGATAGGACTCGGAGGCCTTGGCGAATTTCTCGGCGATCTCGGTCTCGGCGGTGCTCAGGATGATACGCGACTGCCGCTCGCGCTCGGCCTGCGCCTGCTTGCTCATGGCGTCCTCGAGGCCCTTGGGGATGATGATGTCGCGGATCTCCACCGACTGCACGGTGATGCCCCACGGCTCGGTCTTGGCGTCGAGCACCTGCTGAATCTCGCGCCCGAGCTGCTCGCGATGGGAGAGCAGCTCGGCCAGCTCGCTTCGGCCGATCGCGTCGCGCAGGGCGGTCTGGGCCGACAGGACGACGGCGTTGACGAAGTCGACCACCTCGAGCACGGCCTTTTCGGCGTCCCACACCATCCAGAAGGCGATGGCGTCGACGTTGACCGGCACGGTGTCCTTGGTGAGCGTGGTCTCGGCGCGAAAGTCGGTAACGCGGATGCGCTGGTCGACGTACTGGGCGACCTTGTCGATCACCGGCACGATCACGAACAAACCCGAGCCGCGAATGCCCACGAACTTGCCGAAGCGCAGCAGCACGGCCCGCTCCCACTGATAGGCGATTTGAACGCACGGCGCCACGAGCGCTGCGATGACCGTCGCGCCGACCATCACGGGCGCCGAGATGCCGGCCTCGCGGAATATCAGGTAGCAGAGCAGGGCGGCGATCGCGCCGGCCACGACGACGGCCTCCCACACCTGGACCCCGCGAAAGATCGCAGCCAGCAACACGGCCGCAGCCACCGTGTAGACCACGACGGCCACGGTGAACCCGCTGACGGCTACGTGAGCGATCAGCCCGCACAACATCAGCACCACCAGCACAAGGACGTTGAACGGCGAGAAGCGAAAGTCCGCCCGGGCCGTCGTGGCGAATCTCTCCAACGAAGACTTCGGGATGTTCAGTTGGCTGGCCACCATGAGTTGGGTCTCCTTGAAGGAGGTTATGTGAGCTGTGCAACTTTATCTGTGTCGATCACTGCGTCGGTTCGCCGGTCGAGCCGGTGCACTGTCGGGCCCCGGCCCCAAGCACTCCGCAAAGAACAGGTTTCTCTCGACTGCGAGGCATTCAACCACAGGCTCGTCTGCTGTTCGGGCACTGGCTGACAGGGCGATTCGGCAAAGCTCACGCCCGAGGCAACCAGTGGCACGCTAGTGACGGCTAATGCAGCCACAACACACTCCTCGAAGACGACAGCGGGTTGTAGACGACGCCCACTTTGTCGCCGACCTTGAGCGCCTCGGCCCATGCGTAGCGATACGTTCGATCCCTGCCGATTATCTCTCGGCCATTGTGGTCGTGGAAGCGGTAGTACACGTCGTACGGATGCTTCGAGCCGAAGTGGATGTACCAGATGCGTTTGATCTGCAAGACTTGGGCGTCGGCCCCCGCTCCGTGTGTAAGCAGAATATGCTCCCTGCGAGCCAGTACGTACATTGCGGCCAGTAGCGCCAGGCCGACAATGATCTCTGCTCCGAAGATGCCCCATATCAGCAGGAACGCCCACAGTGGAAGCAGCGCTGCCGTTCCGCCGGCTGGACGTGCGCGCGACGGATTGGCTGGATCGTATTCGATTTCGATCTGCCCGCCGACACCCATGTCGGCGACCGACTTGTCCTGTGTGTAGCCGACGGCTTGCACGGCGCTTCCGCGAGAATCGGCAAACTCGAACGACACCTTCCACGGATGGCCTGACGGCGTGTTGACGTTGCGCATCAACTGCACGTCGGTGATCGTGGCTGTTGCGGTCGCATGGTTGCGGTCCAGCGCTGCGTCGACGGTGGGGCAGACCCCGCCCGCGATGTACCAGAGCAGCAGCGACACGCCAACCCCGGCTACGAAGCCCATCGTGGTGAGAATGACTCCGCCGGCCAGCAGCGATTGCATCCGCCGCACGAAGAACCATCGCGGTACAGGTCGCGGCGGGAAAGAAATGGCGGGCGACTGTCGAGCGTCGCTACTCATCTTGGGTTCCTCAACTTGTCCCAACCAGCGCTGCATTCACGAGTCCAGTCCGTCGAACTGGCCGCGCCGCTGCGCCACTCTCTCTCAGCTTCAACTGGAAGTGGCCCTCATCCCCTGTCGCCAGAACACAAGGATAAGAACACCCAGTAGCGTGCAGCATGCAAAGTCACCCACGAACCACGCCATGGACAGGCCCACGGCCAGTCCGGTGACACCGCAGACCACGCCCACGAATATAGCGGCCAATCCCGAGAACGGCACCATCGCTCCGAAATTCCGGGGACGTACCGCCAGGATGATATAGAACACCCCCACTGCAACATACGTACCTGACCCGACACGAAGCATGTACGCCAGCAGCGGCGAATCCGGAAATGGTTCACCGCCGAACGCCGCCATAAGGCGCTCGAGCACGCGGACCGGCAAGACCAACCCAAATGCCGACAGCAGGCAAAGAACTCCGGCCAGCCATAGGCAAGTCTTTAGCGCGCGCATGTGTGACTCCTCTCATTCCATGTTCGCCACTTGCGGGGCCGTCCTTCTCCGCGGATGCGCCGGCGCGGGTCGGCTCCATCACCCTCCGGCGCTTGCTGCGGCTAGGTCGACCGCTCAGCCCGTTCGGCCCGGGCGCGCAGGGCGTCGAGCACTTCGTTGAGCGTCAGCCCATAGGCCGCCGCCCGCGACAGCAGCTCGGTGCAAATCTGGTCCAGCATGCGTCGTCGCTCGGCGTCGGAGATGTCGACCTTGTCGCTGCCGACGAACGTGCCGGTGCCCATCTCGGTGTTGACCACGCCTCGAATCTCCAGCTCCTGGTACGCCCGGGCGACGGTGTTGGGGTTGACCTGGAGGTCGACGGCGAGTTGGCGGACGGTCGGCAGCCGGTCGCCGAAGCCCAGGCGGCCGTCGGCGATGGCGAACTGCACCTGGTCGATGATCTGCCGGTAGAACGGCACGCCGCTTCTTGGATCGATGGTGAACTGCATGGTATCTCCGCCAAGTCCGTTAGGTCTGACGTACCATTACACTATTGTACCAGTAGTATAGTACATAGACACGATATGTCAAGCACTTTTTCTTGAGGCGTCGGTGCCTCGCGCGGCGGATACTTCAGTAACTCTTTTTTCTGCAAGTACTTGCCGCCGTTTAACACGTGCCCGAGAGGCTGGTGGTTGGCTGCGTGCGGGCGGGGGTCTTCAACCGAGGCCGTTGCGGAGCGGGACACGCCGGACGTGTGGGCGATAGGGGCGGGCGCTTGGGCCGTGTGGGGAACTGGTCAGATGGCCCTGCCGGCTGGTGGTCCGAGAAAAAAGGACGAGAAAGGCAAGAGACGGTAACAATCCGGTAACATCTGTGTGGCACAATAGATGGTGAGTTATCTGGGTGTCACCTGGTCGGGTCTGCGTGGAGACATGGAGGAACCAGTCATGCGGGGCACGTTAGCTGTCGTGGTTTCGGTCGTTGTGATGCTGGCGACGGCTGGAGTTGGGTGGGCCGAGTCGAACACGGTGCTGCTTGAGAAGGGCATCTACACCGAGCAGACGCTGGGCGATCTGGACGAGGCCATCAAGATCTACGAGCAGATCGTGGCCGACGCGTCTGCTCAGCGGAACACCGTTGCGCGGGCGCAGTACCGGCTGGGCATGTGCTACCTGAAGAAGGGACGGAATCAGCAGGCGCTGGTCGCGCTGGAAAAGGTGGTTGCGCAGTTCCCGGATCAGACCGAGTTGGTCGCGCAGGCAAGGCCGGTGATCGATGGGCTGGTCTATCCCGACCCAGCTTCGCTGATGCCGGCGGACACGCTGGCGTACGTCGAGATGGGCAGCCCGGGCGTGCAGATCGAGAAAACACTCAATCTGCTCAAGGGCACGCGGTGGGAGAACCCCCTGGCGGCTGTGGCCGGCGCTGCGACGCAGCCGGCGGCGGCGCAGGGCGGCAAGTCGCCGGGTGACATTGCGGCGGCGCTGCTGAACCCGGCGATGATGAACGAGTTCAAGAAGATTCGGGGTATGGCCATCGGCTTAGTAGGTTTTAATCCAGGCGGTTCGCAGCCGGCGGTGGGCGTGTTCTATCCGGGTGAGAGCGACGCGCTGCGCGGGCTGATCATGGCGGGGCTGCTGATGGTGGGCCGACCCGGACAGCCCGTAGAGGGAATGCAGACTGTACTCATTGAAGATCAGGCCGCGTGTGCGTACGACGAGCGGGTGATGATTGTCGCCTCACCTCCGGAGCGATTGAGTTGGAGCGTGAGGCAGTACAAGGGACTGTCGGATGACCCGACGCTGGCTTCGGCCGACACGTCGCTGGCCAGGCTCACGAGCCGCGACGCGCGACGGGAGAACGCTTTGACCGTATGGGCCGACGTGACCCGGCTGTTGAGTTATATCAAGCAGTCCGGCTTCGCCGAGAGGGATTTGCTCATCGTCGAGAAGCTTCTCGACGTGGAAAACATCGACGGTGTGGCTGCACGCCTGGTCATCGACGAACGGGACATCTTCGTCGAGGCAATGGCCCTCGCTAAAGACGACCACGCGTGCCTCGCGTACGACCTGATTCGCACGCCGAACCTGACCCGCGGCGGCTTTGAGGCCGTGCCGGCTGATGCGTTTGCGGTCGTCAGCTTCGCGTTGGGCGAGGCAAGCGGCGCGTCGCAAGCGGCCGAGCGAGCCGTCAAACGTGTGACCGGGCTTGACATTGGCCGCGAGCTGTTCGCCAACATCGAGCAGGTGACGCTGTTCGCCTTGTCGCCGAGCAACACGGATGAATTGGGCGTGCTGTGGCGCGACACCAGTCCGCTTTTCCCGCATCTGGGCCTGGCGATCACGAGCGGCAATCCGCAGCAGACGCGCCTGCTGTTGGATCGACTGCTTGGAGTGGCCGATGTCCTCAACTCGCCCGAACGCGCCAGGACCAAGGACGAGTTGCCCGGGCGATACTGCCTCTTCAGAACGGGCGGGCAGGACGTCTATTGCCACGTGGGGCAGGCGGGCAAGTCGACGGTCGTTGCGGTGGACCAGGCGGTGGTCGATGCGGCATTGTCGGCCGCCAAGGACGGCCAATCGGCACTGACGGCCGGGCCGCTGCACGAAGCGCTGAGCGCACTCGAGCCGGACGTGAGCAAGCTGGTGCTGGTGAATGCCGGCGGCGCGATCAAGACGCTCGACACGCACATTCGCGTCAGGCGACAGGCAGCGACGACGCAGCCCGATGCGCAGGCAAAGTCCGAACCGTCACCGCTTGCCGGACTGGCGGCGGCGTGCGCCGCCACGAACGTGCAGCTTCAAACGCGCGAAGAGCCGAACCGATTGTCGGTCAAGGTTGCCGTGCTGAACCTGCCGCCGTTGGGCAAGGTGGTTGAGTTGGTGCAGCAGTTACAGCAGTCGACTGGGATGGACTTTGGCCTGCGCACGCGCACGAAACGTCGAGAAGTGGTCGTGGTCCTTCCGAAGCCGTTGAAGGTGTCGAAGCTGCCGATTTCGGCCCGACGGGTGGATGGGGTCCGAATCGACGGCACGCTCGACGAGTGGGCCGATGTCAACGCGCAGGTCACCGACGTTGAGGAGCGTGTGCGAGCGAATTCCCAGGTCTGGGACGGACCCGAGGACTGCTCGTTTACCACGCGTATCGCGTACGACGATAAGAACCTGTACCTGGCCATAGACGTCACCGACGAGAAGATCGTCATGGATATGCCCCAGATATGGCAACGGGATAGCATCGAGGTCTTCCTGGACCCGCGCGCCGCGAGTGAGCGGTCGGATCGGTTCGCCGGGTCGTGTCGGCAGGTTCTGATAGCCGTCCCGTCCGAAGGCGAGCCGCCGCAGGTCGAGGTGCTGCCGGAAGATCAGGTGCTGGCGTCGGCGTTGCGTGTCGGTTTCCAGCGCCGCGAGAAGGGCTACGTTTACGAACTGGCGGTGCCGTGGGCGGCCATCGGTGGCAAGCCCGAGCCGTCACTGGGTAACGTGCTACACCTGACGGTATACGCCAACGACAAGGACGCACCGTCACAAAGGGAACAGACAAGTTGCATGGTGCTGTCCGGTGACGACGATGCAAACAAGGTTACGACACGCTACGCGGTCGTAACTCTGGAATAGCCAAGCGCGAGCAGATCCGGCAGATGGGAGGCTATCGATGCAGATGCGATGGGCGTGGAAGGCAGTGAGCTGTGCGGCGTTGGCGCTCTTGCTGTGTGCGGGCTGCTCGATTCCACCTGAGGCGGCGTTCCGGCACGAGGCGGAACCGGTGGAGACGTCGGCCGACTTTGCGGGGTGTCGGCGCTTCGAGGCCGATCTTCGAGACGCTGAACTCACCATCGAAGGATGGGACCAGCCCACTGTGAAGGTCACCGCCCGGGTGTGGGCCAAGGCGTATCTGCCCTCCTCGGCCAAGCGGCTGGCCGAGACGGCGGAGGTGAAGCTCGCGCGGGACGGCGACAAGGTTACGTTAGTGTGCAGGCCCACCAAGCCCATGTGGGGCAATGAGCAGGTGAGGGCAAGCTTACTCGTGTATCTGCCGACTGATGCGAGTGTGGACGTTGCGAGCCAACATGGCAGTGTCGCCGCCACGGCGGTCCGTGGGCAGGTATGCGCCGAGAGTGAGTACGGAAGCATTACGCTGAACCAGCCGGAAGGTGCCGTCCGGTGCGAGACACGATACGGCAACATTCGGATCAGCGAAGCACAGACAGGGCAACTCGATTGCTCAACGGTCTATGGGCACATCGAGGTGCTGATCGCCCCGGGATGTTGGCAGGGCGAGACGATCGACCTCAAGACGTGTCACGGTAAGATCGAACTGAAGATGGAGACGGCTGGGGAGCCGTGACGTTGCGGCGGGTGGGGTGGCTGGAGGCGCGAGGCGGTATGAGGCAGGCAATGGCGAACACGGAAAGAGGACCGATCGTGCCGGTATCGCCGATGCGCGGGGTGTAGTACGATCCAGTCATGTCGACCGAATGGCCAACGCGAGGTAGCGGCGCGGGTCAGCGAAGCTGGCCCGTGCTGGTGCTGCTGCTGGTTGCGGTCCTGGTGCCGACGGCGTGCGTGCTGTGGTTCATGGCCCAGGCGATGCGCAACGAGCGCTTGGTGGTCCGTCAGAAGCTCGTCGAGGCTTACCGCGTTCATCTGTCCGCCGCTCGCGATGAGGTGGAAACCTACTGGCAAGGCAAGCTGCGTGCTCTGGGCGACGTCGAGCCGCAGAGTACGCCCGCGGAGAGATTCGCCCGGCTTGTCCGCGGGAGCGTGGCCGACAGCGTCGTGCTGTACGACGAGGCCGGTCAAATCATCTATCCCGTCGACGGCAGGCCGCGCGGTCCGATCCGGCAGGCGCAACCGAAGCGGTGGCTGCGGGCGTGGGAGCTGGAGCACGTAATGGGCAACGCCGCCGGCGCGGCGGCTGTGTACGGCGAGATTGCCGATCGACATGCCGGCACGGCGCCGGCCGCCCAAGCCATTCGGGCACGCGCCCGGTGCCTGGCCAGGCTCGATCGTACGGATGAAGCGATTGAGCTTCTTTCGGGGTTACTTGCCAGCCAGTCTTACCGCAACGCACGCGACGCCGACGGCCATGTGATTGTGCTCGACGCTCAGATGATGATGCTGGAGTTGATGGGCGACGCGGCGCACCCGGCGTATGGCCAGACGCTGGCAGGTCTGGCTCATCGGGTTGCCGACTTCAGCGACGTGGCGGCCCCGATCGGCCAGCGGCGTTTCCTCATGTCGCGGCTGCGACAGATCGCGCCGAACGGTCCACGATTCCCCACACTGGAGGCACACGACCTGGCCGAAAGGTACCTGGCGGTCACGCCGTTGCCACCGCTGCTGCCCGGCCCGGTGCGAACGATGATTGGCGGCGTATGGCAGTTGCCGTCGGCGGACCGACGCGTTGTGGCGCTGCTAACGGAGTCGCGCATCGTCGACGAGCTTGGGTCGCGTATCGGCAGCCAATTTGGACTTACGGGCGCGCACGTGGTCGTGCTGCCGCCGGGCTCCGAGGCCGATGCACGTGACGCGTTCGTAACCGTCCGAGCCGGTGGGCGGCTACCCGATTGGCAGCTCGCACTGTATCTGGACGGACCCGACCCGTTCGCCGCCGCGGCCAGCCGACAGATCACGGTGTATCTGTGGACGGCGATCGTCGTGGTGACGATGATCGCATTGCTGGCGGCGCTGGTCGCTCGCTACGTAGGTCGGCAGATGCGGCTGACGCGGCTGAAGAACGACCTGATCGCCACCGTGTCGCACGAGCTGAAGACGCCGCTGTCGGCGATGCGGATCCTGGTCGACACGCTTGTTGAGGGTCGGTACCACGACAGCGGGCAGGTTCGCGAGTATCTGGGTTTGATCGCCAGGGAAAACGCCCGCCTGAGCAGGCTGATCGACAACTTCCTGACGTTCTCGCGGATGGAGCGCGACAGGCTTGCGTTCGACATGTCAGATGTGGCGCCTGCCGACGTCGCCACGGCGGCCGTCGACGCCGTGCAGGAGCGGTTCGCCTCGCCGGGGTGCCGGCTGAACGTCGAGGTGTCGCCCGATCTGCCGACGATCACCGGCGACCGCGACGCGCTGGTCACCATGCTGGTGAATCTGCTGGACAACGCGTGGAAGTACACCGGTCAGACCAAAGACGTTCATCTCCGTGCGCTTGCCGTCGACGGGCATGTTCGCTTCGAAGTAACCGACAACGGTGTGGGCCTTCCGCGTCGTGCGATCAAGAGGGTCTTCGATCGGTTCTACCAGGTCGACCGCAGCCTCTCGCGGACGGCGGGCGGCTGCGGACTGGGCTTGAGCATCGTCCGGTTCATCGTGACCGCGCACGGCGGGTCGATCGAGGTGACAAGTCAGCCCGGTGAGGGCAGCACGTTTGCCGTTACGCTGCCGAGCGCCAGCAGGGCGTAGCGGCCGTGAGTTCGGCCAAGAGGAGCGTCATCGCATAACGAGCAAAGGATGAGCATGGCCGGCGAGTGCATTCTGATCATTGAAGACGATCCGACGATGCTGCGGGCGTTGAAGGACAACTTCGCGTTCGCCGGCTACTGCGTGCGCACCGCAGCCGACGGCGAGGCGGGCTTGCAGGCCGCACTCCAAAACGAGGCAGACCTGATCGTGCTGGACATCATGCTGCCGAGGATCAACGGCTACGAGATCTGCCGCCGCGTTCGCCAGGAAGGACTTAACGTACCCATCATCATGCTGACGGCCAAGGGGCAGGAACCGGACGTGGTGCTGGGTTTGAACCTGGGGGCCGACGACTACGTAGTCAAGCCGTTCAGCATCAAGGAGCTGCTCGCGCGGGTGAACGCGTTCCTGCGGCGCCGTCGTGGCAGCGAGCGCGATGTGCATCGCTTCGGCGACTGCGAGTTGAACATGGCCTCGCGACGCCTGACCCGCAACGGCCAAGAGGTGCCGCTAACGCCCAAGGAGTGGTCGCTGCTGGCCTACCTGCTGCGGCGAGCCGGACGGGCGCTGACAAGGGATCAGATGCTGCGATCCGTTTGGGGGCACGATATCCTGGTCACCTCGCGCAGCGTCGACCGGTGCATCACCACGCTTCGCGGCAAGATCGAACCCGATCCGCGCCGCCCGATATACATCCAGACCGTCCGCGAGATCGGCTACCGCTTCGAGCCGGGCGAGGCCAACAGCGAATCGCTCTGATCCGCCGCCTGCGAACATTTGCACGGGTGCGTCGGGACGGGGCACTCGTCGGCCCGGTTGGCTGCTGGGGTCGGTCCCGCTACGATGGTGCGACGTGCCGAAGACGTTCTTGGCAGATGGATCGGAGTTCGATTCGACTCGTGCAAGGAGCAGGGATATGAAAGCGGGCGTAGTGGCCACAGTCGGCTTGGCGTTGTTGATCCCAGCCATCGTCGTACCGCAGTGTGCGTGGGCGGAAGACGCGTATGAGACGTACGTTAAGACGTCGAAGGACTTTCATCGCGTCAAGCAGGACAAGGAATGGGCGTGGAAGGCGTGGCCCACGTGGGTATATATGCCGTGGACCCACCAATGGACCATCGGCTACACGGACGCCAGCGGTCGATGGTCGCTGGCGCACGGGTACAACGGTGCGTTTCTGGATCACGGCCAGACGAAGGTGGATGGCGCGGACAAGCTGGGGTGGATCGACAAGTTGAAGCTGTACTTCTACGTCGACCACACCGCGGGCAAGGGTGACCTGCATTTGTGGGACGGCGGCAAGGTCCAGCCGCATCTGGACGCGCTGCATTCGCCCGGCGTGCGGACGCGGCCGGTCAATGCTCGGATGACCGCGAAGCTCAAGAAGCTCATCCACGAGCGGATCAACAACGTCAAGTCGTCGCCGTATCGTGCGGCCTACGCGCTGGACGATGAGCTTTCGTGGGGGCACTTCGTGCATCCGACGATGTGGTGCGTGACCAACGATCGCAGCGCGTACAAGCGGTGGCTGGAGGAAATCTACGGTCCCGGCCAGGCGCCCGACCACAAGGGCTGGATCAGCTACAACGACGTCTGGCCGAAGCTGGCGGAGTGGGCGATCAAGGATTTCGATTGCAGCCAGTTGATGGACCAGTGGACGTTTAACGATTCGTATTTCAACAACTTCCTGGGCGAGCTGGTGGAGTTCGGCAACCGGATCGACCCGGCCACACCGGTCGGGCATGTGGGCGGCCAGAGCCCCAACGCGTTCGGCGGCTTCGATTACGCCAAGATGATGCGAAAGGTGCAGTTCATCGAGGCGTACAACATCGGCGGCTCGCAGGCGGTCATCCGCTCGTTCAATCCGCACAACGCGCTGCCGACCGTGACGACGCACTCTCACAGCAGCGTATCGGATACGATCTGGCAAGTATGGTACTACCTGGCCCACGGGAACCGGGGCTTTATCGGCTGGGTGGAGGGTTGGTTCGACGGTAGCAAACCCAAGCCCTGGCACGAGAAGGTCGGGCCTCACTACGCCGAGGCGGGCAAGAAGATCGGACCGCTGATGCGCGGGGCCGAGTGGATCCACGACGGCGTGGCGATCTACTACAGTCATGCGTCGATCCAGCTCAGTTGGATCATGGACGCCGAGGCGCACGGCAAGACGTGGGGCAACCGCAACAACGACCACACGCTGGGCTCGTCGCACCTGGTGCGTCACGCATGGGAGAACATGCTGCGGGACGAGGGGTTGCAGTACAGCTTTGTCAGCTACGTCGACGTGATTCAGGACGGCATACCGAGCGAGTACAAGGTGCTGATCCTGCCGGGCGCGTTGTGCCTGTCGGATGTCGAGGCGGCGCGAATCAAGGAGTTCTGCCGGGCCGGCGGCACGGTGATCGCCGACTATATGCCCGGCCTGTGGGACCAGCACGGTCGCGGGCGAAAAGCGGGCGGCGCTCTGGACGAGATGTTCGGCGTGAAGCACGATCCGAACCTCAAGGCGGGCGACGTGTTCCAGGAGCGGCTGTGGGTCGAGGTCGACCAGGACGACAACTACAGCTACCAGACCTACGATGGGTTTCTGGCCAACAAGAACACGTGCATCAAGCACCCGTCGGGCTTCTACAAGGCTGTGCGAGAGATGCCGACCGAGACGGTCAACAAGTTCGGCGAGGGCACGGCTGTACTGATGAATCTCTCGCCGCAGTGGTACAACGCCTATCGCACGGCCGGCGAGACCAACGCAGCCAAGCGCCACGTGTTCGTCAAGCACGTCAAGGCGGCAGGTCTGAAGCGGTGGGTGGACATCGAGGCGGCGGGCGACCGCGAGCAGGGCTACGAGATCTCCTATTGGAGCAAGCCCGATCGAACGGTTGTGTTCGTGTGCTTCAATCCCGAGGTAAAGGGATCGATGCTGGGCGGGGGCAACTCGGTAGGTCTCAAGACGGATAAGGTGCCGATCAGGCTGAAATTCGCCGGGCCGGTCAAGGGCGTTCGCAACGAACGGTCGGGCAAGATGCTGGAGGACGGCGACACGTTTCCACTGGAGTGGACGATGAATGAGGCGGTGGTCGTGTCCTTTACAGGCCCGCCGCCGAGGTAATAGCGCCCCCTGGTCTTATGCGGTAGAGCGGACGGGCAGCGATGGCGAAGCGCCCCAACGTCCTGATGTTCATCACGCACGACACCGGCCGTCATCTGGGTTGTTACGGCAGGAAGGTGGCTACGCCCAACCTCGATGCGCTGGCCAATAGCGGCGTCGTGTTCGAAAACTACTTCTGCACCGCGCCGCAGTGCAGCCCCAGCCGGGCGAGCATCCTTTCGGGCAAGTGGCCGCACAACCACGGACTGATCGGCCTGACGCATCGCGGCTTTGCGATGAGCAGCTACGACCATCTCCTGCCGAAACTCATGGCCGAGGCGGGGCTCGATACGTGGCTGTTCGGGATGCAACACGAGATCCACGGGCCGGCGTCAACGTTGGGCTATCGGCACCGTCAGTTCGACCAGCAGCGGGGCAACGGCTGCCAGGTCGTCACGCCATTCGTGCTGGACTACCTGCGCAGCGGCCCCAAACAACCCTTCTACGCATGCGTGGGCTACAGCGAGACGCATCGCCCGTTTCCGCACAGCGACGTATCACTGGCGGCCGTCGAGCCGGTCGGGTACCTGCCCGATGTGGACGCGGTCCGGCAGGACGTGGCCGATCTGGAGGTGCTGGTCCGCCGGGTGGACGATCACGTCGGGCAGGTCGTCGATGCGTTGAAGGACGCGGGCCTCTACGACGACACACTGATCGTGTTTACGACCGATCACGGCGTGGCCATGCCGCGGGCCAAGGCCACACTGTTTGACGCGGGGGTGGAGACGGCGCTGATCATGAAGTTTCCGCACGATCAGCACGCCGGCACGCGCGTGCGGGCGATGGCGCTGAACATCGACTATCTGCCGACCTTGTGCGATTTCGTGGGCGTCGATGTGCCCACCGACGTGCAGGGGGTGAGCCTGATGCCGCTCGTGCGGGGCGAGACCGCGTCGGCACACGACGCGCTGTTCTTCGAGATGACCTACCACGCCGCGTACGACCCGATGCGTGCGGCGCGGACGCCGCGTCACAAGTACATCCGCAGCTTTGTCGAGCGGCCCATGCACTTCGCCCCGAATACCGACGCGGGCCACGCCAAGGAGCACCTACGCGCCGAGGGATGGTACGACGCGCCGCGACCGGCCGAGCAATTGTACGACCTCGGCGCCGACCCGTACGAGCAGAGCAACGTGATCGACGACCCCGCTTACGCCGAGGTGGCCGATGAGTTGCGGACGCGTCTACGAGAGTGGATGGAATCGACGGGCGATCCGCTGCTGGCCGGGCAGGTGCCGGCACCGGTGGGGGCGAGGGTGACGCGCCCGGCGGCCTACGAGGCCGGTGATACGATCGTGGTAACGGCCGACTCGCCCATCGAGTAGGCGGCCTGGCGTATTCCGTCGCGTCGCGCACAGCATAGCGTTCGCGGCCGACATGCCCTAGCCGTTCACACTCGCATGAGGCCGAATATCTTGGCCATGGTCTTTGCCGCCTGGCGAACCGTCATCTTGGGGGGTCCCGAGCCGTTGTGATGCATCACGATAAGGGTCTGGTCGTCGTCGCGCTGCACGCCGTCGCGCCATTGATCGACCCGCGCGAGCAACAACTCGGCGAAGTCACGGGGCTCGCACGGCTGGAGTTGACTGACCACGCGGAGCAGGCCCGCCTCGCCGAGCTGCTGGTTTTGTGCATTGGCGGCTTCAATCAGGGCATCGGTATAAAACACCACCAGATCGTCTTGCTCCAACTTGACGGCGAACTGATAGTAGTCGGTGGGTTCGATGACCCCCAGCGGCAAGTTCGCCAGCGGCACGAGTCGATACGTGGTCTTCTCCTGGCGGATGGATGCCCCCTTGTCCGGCGTGCTCGGGTCGAGGAACTGCCAGCGGTTCAGGCGACGGCTGAACCAGACCGGTCGCGGGTGGCCGCCGTTGCAGATGATCAAATGATCGGTCGGGCCGAAGTAGGTAGCCAGCAGAACGGTGGCGAAGTAATCATCATGTGCCTGCTCGCCGAACTCGCGGTTCAACGCCTGCGCGAAGTGAGTCTGATCGAGCAGATTGATGTGTTTGCGCATGAGTGCTCGCAGCGTCTTGGCGATGTCGTCCATGCTCGGGCCGTGCCCGGAGACATCGGCGATGGCCAGGCGCGTCACGCGTCCCGATCCGCAGCCCGAGAAATAGTGAATGTCTCCCCCGACGTTGCCTGCCACAGGACGGCTGTCGAGCCAGATGTCCAGCCCGGGTGCATCAATGGCCATCCGGGCCGCCTGATTACCGCCGATGATCTCCATGCACTGGAGTTGATGAGGCGGCGCCAGGTCGACGCTGGCTGTAGGCTGCCCCCTTCCCGGCGATCGATCACTGATGTGGATGTGGCCGTCCATACGCTACCCATCATATTTGCTTCGGGCGGCGAGGACAATGGACGCCCCGCTCGCCGGTTCGACCGAGGCGCCTCGGGCGGCACGCACAGCAGGATTAAACGATTCGCACCCTCGCCTGCTTTGCGGCGAGCTTGCTGCGACTTGCCTGCGACCGGCCGGGCCGGGATCATGTAGACGATGACCCTACGTCGGTCTGAACGCCTGCTGAGCGTTGGAGGTAAACATGGCTGCGCAGAAGTTCGCGGAGGATCGCTACGAGAAGATGGCTTATCGCCGATGCGGGCGACGGGGCCTGAAGCTGCCCGTGGTGAGTCTGGGGCTCTGGCAGAGCCTGGGTGAGTCGGGCAATCAGCAGGTTTGCCGCAAGTGCTGCTACTACGCGTTCGACCACGGTATCACGCACGTCGACCTGGCCAACAACTACGGGCTGCCGCCGGGCAACAGCGAGACCGTGTTCGGCAAGATCGTAAAGGACATGCCGCGCGACGAGCTGATCATCTCGACGAAGGCGGGCTTCTACATGTGGCCCGGCCCCTACGGCGACTGGGGCAGCAAGAAGAACCTGGTGGCCAGTCTCGATCAGTCGCTCCGCCGCATGGGCCTGGATTATGTAGACATCTTCTATCATCACCGCCCCGACCCCGAAACGCCGATCGAGGAGACGATGGCGGCCCTCGACTTGATCGTCCGCCAGGGCAAAGCCCTCTACGCCGGCGTGAGCAACTACCCCGGCGCCCGCTTTGCCGACGCGGTGAACGTCATTCGACAACACGACTGGGCGCCGCTTCTGATCCATCAGGCTGCATACAACATGTTTCAACGTCGCGTCGAAACCGATCTGCTGCCGCATACCGATCGCGAGTCGGTGGGGGTTATCGCGTTCTGTCCGCTCGATCAGGGGAAGCTGACCGATCGCTATCTTGACGGGCTGCCGGCCGACTCGCGCATGGCCCGCAACCCGAACCGCGGGCGCCTGGTACGAAAAACAGAAGGCCGACGGCGTGTGGGACAAGGTGGCGCGTCTGAACGAAGTGGCGAAAGCGCGCGGCCAGACGATGGCCCAGCTTGCTCTGACGTGGACCTTGCGCGACCCGCGCGTCACGAGCGTGCTGATTGGCGTGTCGAAGGTGGAGCAGTTGGCCGACAACATCGCGGTCGCCCAGGCTCCGCCGCTGACGGCTGATGAGTTGGCGAAGATCGACCGCATTCTCGAAGGATAGCGGCAACAGAAACACGGCGGATCGCGAACGGAAAGGAAGGTGTGTGATGCAACGTATCGGGTGGTTGGTGGTGGGATGTTTGACCGTTGTGTGCGGCTGCAAGAAGGCCGAGGAAAAGGCGATCGAGGCGGCCTCGGGCGGTCAGGTGCAGGTGCAGTCCGACGGCGACAAGATGGTGATCCGCACGGAAGAGGGCGAAGCGGTGATCGATCGCGAGGTCGGCAAGATGGTGGTTACCACGCCCGAGGGTGACACCGCTACGGTGACGATGGGACAGGACGCAGCCCGCTTCGAAGGCAAGGACGGGACGTTGACCATCGGGCGCGGCGAGGTGCCCGAGGGCTTTCCGCTGCCCGTGATGCCTGGTGCGCAGGTGGTGCAGAGCGCCCATAACAAGCCCGAGAGCGGCGGCGAGATGTTCCAGGTGACGCTGACCACAAAGTCGAAATTGGCCGATGCGGCGACCTTCTATAAGAAAGCTCTGGAGGACAAGGGGCTCTCCGTCGAGCGTCAGGACATGCAGATGGGCGAGGCTGCACAGACGCATCTGATCGGCCAGTCGGGCCAGAAGCGGGCGATGGTCATGGTCGGCAGAGCCGCCGACGCCGACATGACCACGGTGTCGATCCACTGGACGGCGAAGGAGTAACCCGGGCACTGTCTCGGCGGACAAGGCATCGAGCACGGCGCCAACGTGCGACCCTCGGCCGACCGAGCAGCTAACTATCGCGATCGATAGTCGGAATTGGGCTTGGGGATCTTTGCTTCGACGCGCCGGCGCCAGTCGGTCAGCATCGCTTGGAGACGGGCCGTCACGTCGGGCTCGGACTCGGCCAGGTCGCATTCTTCGCCGATGTCGTCGCGAAGGTTGTACAACTCCACCCGAGAGTCTTCGAAGAACTCAGTCAGCTTGTAGTCGCCCGCGCGGACCGACGAGCCGGGCGTGCCGCCCTGGTTGCCGTAGTGCGGATAGTGCCAGTAGATCGCCTCGCGCGGCAGGAGCTCACCGCCCTCAAGCAGAGGAACAAGGCTCACGCCGTCGCAGTGCTGATGCGGCATGGGCTCGAGGCCGGCCATCGCCAGCAGCGTGGGGTAGAAGTCGGGGCTGGTAACCGGCACGTCGCACACGCTGCCGGGCTGCGTGACCCCGGGCCACTTGACCAGCAGCGGCTCGCGCGTGCCGCCCTCGTACATCCATCCCTTGCCCTCAGCCAGCGGCGCGTTGCAGGTAGGCGAGCCCTCAGCCGTGGCCAGCCCGCCGTTGTCCGATGTGAAAATCACGACCGTGTTGTCGGCTTTGCCGGCTTGGTCGACGGCCTCCAGCAAGCGGCCGATGTTCTCATCGAGGGTCTCGATCATCGCGGCGTAGGCGGCGTCCGACTGAATGAGCCGGCGTACGATCCGCTTGTCCTTCTTGTGCTCGCACGGAAAGAAGCCGTCTTCCTCAAACGTCTTGAGCTTGTCCAAACCAAGTTGTCTGGCCTTGGCCTGGTACTTGCGGACGTAAGGCTCCTTGGCCTGGATGGGGATGTGAACGGCATAGTAGGGCAGGTAGAGAAAGAACGGCTCGTCGCCGCTGCCCTGGATGAGCTTGATGGCTTCGTCGGTAAGTCGATCGGTGAGATACTCGCCAGCCGGTCCGTCGGGCAGCTTGGGGTTCTGATAGGGCACGAAGTAGCTCTTGGGCATGCCGGCCCGCCAGCCGCCGATGTTGACGTCGAACCCGTGGTGCTCGGGGTAATAGGGCTCGTTGCCCAGGTGCCATTTGCCCACGTGCCAGGTGCGGTAGCCCGCCTCGCGCAGGGCAGCGGCGATGGTCTTCTCCTCCAGTGGCAGGTGGTCGATATACGGCGCCTCGAGCAGCCGGCCCGACGTGTAGCCGCCGATGAAGTTGGTCACGCCGACGGTGGCGGGATACTTGCCCGTCAGGATGCTGGCCCGCGTGGGCGAGCAGACCGGGCAGGCGGCGTAGGCGTCGGTGAAGCGCATGCCCTCGCGGGCGAGGCGGTCGAGGTTGGGCGTTTCGTAGAACTCGCTGCCGTAGCAGGTCAGGTCCTTGAAGCCCAGATCGTCGATGAGAATGAAGATGAAGTTGGGTTGCGTCATGACATGTTGTGTAGACCCGCGACGTGGATGTGTCAATACGGAGTGTGACACGGTCCGGCGACGCGGGTGGCATGCCCACGCCGCTGTTTACGGTGAGCGAAGCCGAACCGTTGCGTGGGCATGTTTTCACCATCATAGAGGACGGCGGGCGAAACCCGCCCCCATCGGCGCACGTGCTAGCGCGCCGGGCAGCGGATGGTGACCGATTGCATCTTCGGGCGTTTCGTGCCGCCGACGTCGATGACGGCGCTGCGATTGTCCTTGTCCGCCTTGTGCGTCAACGACTTGGGATTCGTCCAATCCTCCAGCCACCGCCACGTGACTTCCAGCGGCGTGGCCGCCAACACCTGCGGTTCCTCGACGCTGACAGACACCTGGTTCTTGCCGGTCTCCAGCCACGGGCGGCTGTAGAAGTTCAGCATGGTCGTGTTAGTCACCTTCAGGCGCTTGAGCACCGTCGGGGTCTTGGCCGAGTTGCTGCGAAACACCACGCGCAACACGAAGCCGTATTGCCCGCTGGTCGAGCCGGCGGGGTATTCGTAGCAGTTGGGCTTGCCGATGCTGATGGGCCCGAACGCACCACTGGCTTTGACTTCGTCGCCGAGCAGCCAGCTCTTGCCGCCGTCGAGCGAGTAGCAGAAGCTCAACGCCCCGCCGATGCCCATGTCGGCGTCACCTTCAATCTCAGTGTCGGCGATGACATAGGGCAGGTCGAAAGCAATCTCCAGCGAGCCGCCTGGCGGCCCGGCCAGCTTCAGCCCGCCGCCCTCGACGAACTCCAGATCGGTCAGCTTCGCGTCGACGTCGGCCAAGCCCCTCGCCGTCAGCGGCGGCGCGTGCTCGAAGATCGCGTTGCCGTAGTAGCGGTAGTACACGTTGCGCCAGGGGTGGGGCCCATCCTCGATGATCTTCTTGTACGGCTCCCAGTAGCCAAAGACGTCGGTCAGCACCTCGTCATTGACGAACTTGCAGGCCGGCCCGCAAGGGAACTGACCCCTGAGATGCTCTTTGCCGAGGTACGGGCCCGACGGCCAATACCACTTGCCTACGTTGTCCCACAGCCACGTACACGATTCGCCCGGACGAAGGCGCAGGTTCTCTGCGTATCGCTGCTCGTACGCGCCGTGGCCGGTGGGCTTGTAGTCCTTGGCGTTCATGACGGCCTGAAGGTCGGCGTCGTAGTTGACCATGAAGTTGCCGGGCGAGCGGCCTTCCTTCCTGGCGTTGGCAAAGCGCGAGCGGTCGGCCATGATCTCGTCGTAGGAGTAGATTTCGCCCTTGTCGTCGAGCACGTAGGCCGGCAGCCAGATATCGAGCCAGTGCCACTTGCCGCCCCACTTGACCTCGCTGCTGACGTGTCCGAAGCCGGGATTGAGATTGCGCGTCTCGAAGCCGGCCGCCTCCATCAACGCGCCCACCACGCCGGCCTGAGGCCCGCACCCGCAGCATCCGTACACGTTGATGTACTTCAGCGGGTCGTTGGCAAACACCAACCTGCCGTCGACCATCTCCAGCGGACGATGCGAGTGATACGGCATGTACAGCACGCGGACGAGGAAGTTGTAGACGGCGATGGCTTTTTCCTGCTCGGTGGTGCAGCCCTTCGTCACGTCGTCGGCGATGGTCTTGAGCGTCGAGCAGTTCACGCTGCGGTCGGTGGTGACGACGATGTGACCGGGCCCGACAGCCATGGTCGGCTCTGCCGCAGCCAACACGAGAAACCCGCCCATTGCCGACAAGACGGCCAGCTTAAACATGATTTTGCCTCCTACCTGTGCAGGTGCGACCACCAGCGGTTGCCACCGATGTCAGGATAGTCACGAAGCGGCAATCGGCAAGTAGCCGACGGGTGTCGGGTGGCCCGCCTCTTCAGGGCTTGTCGATTTACTCTTATTGAATCGGGTTCGTGTGTATTCTGTTCCGCATTCGCGGGCGAGGCTCCCACCGATTCACCTCTTGCCGCAAAACGGTGCCCCGATATGGGGTAGCCACCATCGCAGCAACGGTTCGGT
>DATKUK010000121.1:0-11191 GCA_035530655.1 Phycisphaerae bacterium | reverse complement strand
TTGCGGCGCACGACGCGCCAACGTGTATCTGTCCGCCTCCCATCGATTTGCCGGGCACCTGCTCATCGCTTCGCAACGACTTCAGTCCTTTGGCTTCACGTAACCATCAAACCGACAAGCAGTAGTGCACAAGTCTGGGGGCAAGGCTTACAGTACGTCAAAAATCGCCGATCCCGCCCTGCCTGGACCACCTCAAGCTGACCAATACCCTTGATAGAACACAAGCCGACCCTTTGACGCCCGCATGCCGCCCCAATCGGGCTGCCCGCGCTCGCAAATCAGACGGCGGTCGCTTATTCTGGGGCTAGAGGAAATTGGGCGCGGAAGGATTCGAACCTTCGAAGGCTAACGCCAACGGGTTTACAGCCCGTCCCCTTTGGCCACTCGGGCACACGCCCTTAACGACTTACCCAGGTTACGAACCGGCTGCATGGGTGTCAAGTTTGGCTCGGCGGCAAGGCACTCGAGACGGCGGGTTGGTCTGGTTTCATCGTCGACGGGCTTGACGGCGGGTGGACCGGTCAATCAGTCCAGACCGATCCGGGCAGGGCCGGGCGCGGTCGAGTCGGCTGCGGCGCCGTCGAAACGGTGCTGCTTCATGGCGGCGACGATCTGGTCGGCCAGCTCCATGGCGGCCAGGCCGTCCTCGGCGGTGACCGGGGGCGGCTGGTGCGTCCGCACGCTATGCAGGAAGGCTTCGATCTCGGCTCGCAGCGGCTCGGTGTCGTCGACCTGAAGCGGCTCGACGTGGACCAGCTTGGCGAAGTCGAGCGCTTGCAGTTGGGAAAGGTCTTCCAGGTCGTGCTGGCGGGCGAGCTTGAGGATATCGAGGTTGGCGTCCTTCTTGATGGCGATGCCGCTCTTGCGCTGGTAGTCGAGCGACAGGTAGGCCTCGTTGGCAAAGACGCGGATTTTTCGCTCGGTTTTCAGGGCGAGGCGCGACGCGGTGAGGTTGGCCACACACCCGCCGGCAAAACGCACACGGGCGTTGGCGATGTCCTCGTGGGCGCTGAGCACGCTGACGCCCACCGAGTCGACCCGCACGGGCCGGTCTCGCACCAGGTGAAGGACGATATCGATATCGTGGATCATCATATCGAGGACGACGCCGATATCGGCCGAGCGGAAGGTAAAGGGACTGATGCGGTGCGTTTCGATGAACTTGGGCTGCACCTTCATGCGGTCGACGGCCGTCACGACGGGGTTGAACCGCTCGGTATGACCGACCTGTAGCAGGCCGTCGCATGCGCGAACGGCTTCGACCAGCGCGCGGCCGTTGGCCACCGTATCGGCGAGGGGTTTTTCCAGCAGGACAGCGGCGCCCGCTCGCAGCAGCGCTTCGGCGACGGGCCGGTGGTGCACGGTAGGCACGGCGACACTGACGGCATCAATCGGGCCGGATAGCTCGGACACATCGCGCAGGGCGCGGCAGCCGTGTGCGGAAGCGATCTCGTCGGCGCGTTGGGGGTCGGCGTCGATCACCGCCACCAGTTCGACGTCGGGCAGCTCGCTGTAGATGCGGGCGTGGTGCCGGCCCATCCGACCCACGCCAATCACGGCGACGCGAAGCGGCTTGCTCACGGCTGAGGTTTCTCCAGGAGCTGCTGGTTGTAGAAGCCGCTGCGGTCCTCGGTGGTGTCGTGTCGCTGCGATTCGAGGTATCGCCCGTAGACCCCGTCGGAGATGGAGCGGCGAATGAACGTAATGAGGTATCGCAGGTTGTCGTCGAGCGGGCCGTTGGACTCCAACTGGCTGATGCGTTTGAGCAGGTTGTTGGGCTCGTCGGTGATGGCTCGCCGAGAGAATAACAGCTTGAACGCCTGCCGCAGGTTTTGCAGTGACTGCTCGCCGAAGTCCCAGCGCGACATGCCGTTGGCATTGATGCCGCGGACGCGTGCGGGCTCGCCGGCAAAGATCATGAAGGGCGGTACGTCCACGGTGACTCGCGTCAACCCGGCGACGAAGCAGTGCCTGCCTGCGGTGCAGAAGTGATGCACGCCCACCATGCCGCCCATGGTCACGCAGTCCTCGATATGGCAGTGCCCGGCAATCTGGACGCCGTTGGCCAGGATACAGTGGCTGCCGAGATCGACGTCATGGGCAATGTGGACTCCGACGAGGAATCGGTTGTGGTTACCGATCCGGGTGACCGCCCCGCCCACTTCGGTGCCCGGATGGGCGGTGACGTGCTCGCGGAAGATGTTGTCGTCGCCGACGATCAGCTCCGTCCTGCCGCCATGATACTTGATGTCCTGCGGCGGGGTGCCCAGCACGACACCGGGGAACAGCTCGTTGTTGCGCCCGAGACGCGTTGCACCCACCACCGTCACGTTGTTGTAGAGCCGACAGTCGTCACCGATGACAACATCCGGGCCGATGTAACAGTGTGGGCCGATCTCAACATCTCGACCCAGTTGGGCTTTGTCGTCGACGCAGGCAGTCGGATGGATTGAACTCATGGAAACACGCTCATTCTAAGCAGGGTCTGCATCGACCATCATCACTTTCAGGACAGCCTCAGCCGCAAGGTTCTGGCCGACGCGCGCCCGACAAAGCACGTGTCCGGTCCGCGGCTTGATGCGGATGGTTTCCGCCTCGAGGATCAACTGGTCGCCCGGCACGACCGCTCGGCGGAACTTCACTCTCTGGATGCTCAGCAGCACGGCGACCTTGCCCGTATGTTCGAGTTTCTGACTCAGCAGGACACCAGCCAACTGGGCCATCGCCTCGAGCACCAGCACGCCGGGCATGATGGGCTGACCGGGAAAGTGTCCCTGGAAGAATTCCTCGTTGATGGAGACGTTCTTAATGCCCACGGCTCGCCGGTCGCCCTCGATCTTGATCACACGGTCCACCAACAGGAACGGATAGCGGTGCAGGAGGACCCTCTGGATTCGCCGTACGTCGAAGACGGTGCTGCCTTGCGCCAGTTGGGCCAGTTCCTCGGCCCGGGCGACCTCGACGAGCTTGCCGACCAGTCGACGATTCAGCGCATGGCCCGACTTGCGCGCATGGATGCGCCCGACGATCTGCCGACCGAACAGCATCAGGTCGCCCAGCAGATCGAGCACCTTGTGCCGCACGAACTCATCGGCGAAGCGAAGTTCGTTTTCGACGGGGACACCGCGCTCGTCGACCACGAGCAGGTCGGCATAACCAAGGTGCTTGCCCAGGCCGGCCGCCTGGAACTGGGCGGCCTCATCGGCGAACAGATACGTACGGGCCGGTGCTATCTGGTCGGCGAATTGCTCGGGGTCCAGCTCAAAGCGCAAGAACTGACGCGGGATGATGCCCTCGGGCCCATAGTCCAATTCGTACAGGATCTCGAGATTATCGGGATGACCGGGCAGAGGCGGGAGGGCGATCAACTCGGCGTCGCCATCAGCCACCCGGAAGGGATCGGCGATGCGGAAGATGCGCCGCTCGGGCGCCTGCTCTTGGGTGCCGGCCCGACGCAACGTCTCGACGAACGGCAGGCAACTGCCGTCGACGTCAGGCACCTCCGGGCCGTTAACCTCGATTTCCATGTTGTCGATCTGCAATCCGGCACAGGCAGCCAGACAATGCTCGACGGTCTCGACCGAGGCCGTCCCGTTGCGCAGCGACGTGCGACGTGGTCGCTGGGTCACGTGATCGATCAGCGCGGGGATGCGAGCCGGCTCGGGCTGATCGGCACGCACGAAAACGATGCCGGAGTCGGGCTCGGCGGGCCTGAAGCGCAGGGTCGCCTGTTCGCCGTGGAAGAGCCCTCGGCCGGTCATCTCAACGGCTTGTTTAATCGTCTGCTGCTTGCTCAAGCTTCGCAACCCGGGCCGAAAGCTGTCGAAGCTGTTCGGCCATATTCGGCAGGCGCCTGACCAGCGCCTGCTCCCTAAGGTACTGCCGATTATCCACGGCCGGATTACCGTTGACGACCATGCCGGCCGGCACGTCCTTGGAGATACCGCAGGCAGCGGCTGCCTGCACACGGTCACCAATAGTTATATGGTCGCGCACGCCCGCCTTGCCACCCAACACAACATAGGCACCGAGCTGCGTGCTGCCGGCGATGCCCACCTGGGAGATCAGGATGCAGTGCGGCCCGATCCGGACGTTGTGGGCTACCTGCACCAAGTTATCGATCTTGGTGCCGATGCCAATAATCGTCTGGCCGAATTTGCCGCGGTCGATACAACTGCCCGCGCCGATCTCAACGTCGTCCTCGATCAGAACCTGACCGATCTGCGGGATCTTATAATGACGTCCGTCGGCGAATTCGTAGCCGAACCCATCGCTGCCGATCGTGACGTTCGGATGAATGATTACCCGGTTGCCTAAATGACAGCGTTCTCGCACGACCACATTCGGCCAGAACACACAATCGCTGCCGATTTGTGTCTCGTCGCCGATGAAAACACCGGCGTGCAGAACGGTTCGGTCACCGATACGGCAGGCCGGACCAATCACGACGTTGGGACCGACGGCGACGGCCTTGCCGAGCAGCGCGGTGTCGTGCAGGCGGGCTGATGGGTCCACGCCCGCGGCGGGCGCGGGCACAGGGGGGGCAAAGGCCTCGATCGCCTTGATCATGGCCAGACCGGGGTGATCGACGAGGACGGCCGGCATGGGTGTCGGACCCTGATCGAGCGGGACAAACACCGCGCCGGCGCGGCTTTGCGCAAGCTGCTGGGCATAGCGACGGTCGGTCACCCAGGTGATCTGGTCGGGGCCGGCTTCGGCCACAGCAGCCACACCTCGGACCTCGACCGATCCGTCACCGCGGAGCTTGCCCCCGACCCGCTCAGCCAACTCTGACAGCCTCAACTCCTTAGGCACCGAATGAGCCTCTTGCACCGGTGGATCCGACCCGAGCAGCTACTTCGCATCCGAGGGGATTTTCAGCCCGCCGGAAGCCCGGTAGTCGCGGTTGACCTTGTCAAGTACCTCCTGTGTGATGTCCAGCCCCGCGGCTGAAAAGACGACCTTTCGATCGCGCAGGCGGTTGCCGAGATCCTTGAGGTCGTCGGTCTGGAGGTCCATCTCGTCGCGATAGAACACAAGCAGCAACCCACGGGCCTTGGCGACCTCCTCCACCGCCTGAACGATCTGCGTGTAGGTCCTGCGCGTCCAGAAGACCTGATCACGGACGATTCTTCGCTGGTGAATCTTGATCGTGGAGCCGTAATCGATCTGCAACTGCACCCACTGCTTGAACCGCTCGATATACTCCTTCGAGCCACGCGCAAACGCCTCCAACTCGCCTTCCTTCTGATCGACAGCTTCCTTGAGCTTCTGGCGCTGGTCGACGAACTTCTCGTCACGGAGCTGAAACCGCTCGTTCACATCCTTGGTCTGCTGACATTCATTGAAGATTCGGATGACATCGACCACAGCCACCTTGCTCAGGTCCACGTCGACCGCCTGCGCGTTGGTATCGCTGCGGCCGCCAAGCACGACAACAGCAGCCAACGCGCCCATTCCCGCCGCCAACATCCATCGCGACGCCATAACGCCTCCTCGCTTTCTTGCTTGCCGACGCTCAGCACACATGTTGAGCCCTTCTAGAGCCCGATTTTGATGCTGGCCGCACCGCCGCGCTGCTGATACTGCTTGTCCAACAGCTTCTTGACGTCCTCGGATATATCCAGGGCCTCACGGACGTAGAGCACCTTCCTGGTAGGCATGGCCTGGATGATCTCTGATGAGGGTCGAGCCGGATCGAAGCGATCGCGGAAAAGCACCATGTCGAGCCCCCGCTCCTCGGCGATCTGGGAGATCACAACCATGGCGTTCTTGTAGGCTTCAGCCACCCACAGCTCGCGCTCGCGGACCAGCTCGGCCTGATCGATCTTCTGGATCGCCTCGTACTCGACCTGCAAGCGATCGATCTCCTCCAGCAACTTGTACGCTTCGTCACCATCGGGAGACAGGCGGCTCAGGTCGGCCCGTTTGGTCTCAAACGCCGTCCTACGGGCCTCCAGATCGGTCTCGATCTGCTTCCGCCGTTCCTTGAGCATCCTGTCGACGTCGATGCTCTGCTGACACCCGTCCAGCACGCCGACCAGATCGACGACGGCGTAGCTGCGGCCAGCCGGCGTCACCTGTGCCCAGCCTCGTGACCACACGGCCGTCAACAGAATCCCCGCCAGCACGACCAGACCCGCGGTGATACCTGATTTTGCTCGCATACGTGTTATCCCCTTGAAAATGCTCAGCTTACAACATTCCACACCACGCCGCACCACGTGTACCGGCGCGGCGAATCATTGTGTCGGGCACGGGATGGAAATACAAGGGCTTACAGTGATCGGGGCCTAGAATGTCGCCCCGAACGAGAAGCTGAAGATCTGCTCGTCGTCGTCGCTGTCGCGAGCCACGGGGAAGCCGAAATCGAACGACAGCGGCACGGGGCCGAAGTACTGGACCACAATCCTCGCTCCGAAGCCCAGCGTCAGCCGCCAACTGGTCAGTTCGAAGTCTTCCTCGACGGAGCCCATGTCCGTAAACAGCAACCCTCGAACGCTCTTGCCGTAGACCGGGAAAGAGTACTCGGCGCCCGTCAGCAGGAGCGTTCGCCCACCGATGCGATCGTCGCGTATGCCGGCGCGCGGCCCGACGCCCCGATACTCGAAACCACGGATCGAGCCGATGCCGCCGCCGAAGAACCGCTCGAATACCGGGACATCGCCGAAGATGTACCCACCCTTGACACGGAGCGACAGGACGCTTTTACGATCGAACACATCGGTCCGCAACGTATAGTGCCACCAGTAGCCGGCCATCAGCTTGCTGAAGGTGTAATCGCCCCCCAGCGCACCAGCCTGTTCCCACGAAAAGCTAAGCCGATCGCCGCGGCTGGGCGAGAACAGGCTGTCGGTCCGATCGCGGACCAACGAGCCCTTCACGGTCGAAAGGAAGCTGCCGCCGGCGTCCTCGCGGATCTCCTTTGCAGTCAAAAAGTCGGTTCCGCCGATGTCGACCCACTCGTTCCGCAGGGCCACCTCGCCGACCCAGCCGCTAAGCAGGCCTTTGGAGAAGCGCCGTCCGAAGCTGACGATTCCACCGGCTCGCTCCTCGTCGTACTCGTCGCGCCCGCGCTGAAAGACATAACCGCTGACGCCCAGGCTGATCGGACGGTCGAGCAAGTAGGGTTCGCGGAAGTCAATCCGCCCGCGGGTCAGTTCGGTACCAGGCTCAAATTGAAGGCGCAGCGTCTGACCGGCGCCCTTGAATGCACGGCCCCGGAACAACTCACCAAAGCTACGAGGCCAATCGTACAAATCGAAGTTGCGGTTCTCGATGGAGATGCCGCCCAAAACACCGCTGTTGCTGGTTACGCCCACGCTGAACAGCAGTGTTGTGGTGTCGGCTTCGTTGACCTCGACCAGCGCATCTCGCACACCAGGCTCCTCGCCGAGTGGCGTGATGCGTGCGTCAGCGAACAGTCGCGTTTCGTAGAGCCGCTGCTCGGCCTGCGTGGTGGCTGTCAGGTTATAAAGATCGCCGGGATAGAAACGTAACTCGCGCCGAACGACCCGGTCCTGCGTTTGCTGATTTCCGCGAATCCGGATGCTGCCGACCCGATACAGCTCGCCCTCGGTGATCCGCACGGTCACGTCGACCGCGTCCTCCCCTTCGGCATACACCCATACTGGTCTGGCGCCCGCATAGATGTAGCCGTTGGAGGTATACTGCTCGGTGATGCGCTTCGCGTCGGCCTTGGCGACCTCGTTAATGTAGGGCCGACCAACCGAGAGCTTCATTTGTGACAGCAACAGCTCATCGTCGTACACGACGTTGCCGTCGAAATCGATGGATCGCACCACGTGGCGTGGGCCCTCGGCGATGACAAAGGTGATCTCCAGGTCGGTGCGGTTGGAGCGGAACTCCAGACGAGGTGTGACCAGTGCGTCGAGGTAGCCCTCATTACGGTAGAAGTTGCGCAGGTCGTCGGCATCGCGCTGGACCTGCTCGGGATCGTACAGACCAGGCCGAAAGACCCACACATACTCCTTGGTCTTGACCTTGCCGATCAGCCGCTCGCGAGGGTAGCTTCGGTTGCCCTCGAAGCGGATCGTGCGCACCCGAACCCTGGGCCCCTCGACGATGTTGTAGACCACCCGCCACTCGTCGCGGAGCAATTCCTCGTCGATCGTAGCCGTTACGTAGTTATACCCAGCTTCCTTGTAGAGCCGCTCGATGTTTCGACGGCCCTGATTGATCCGATAGTGATCGACCGGGTCGCCCGCGGCGAACTCCAGCTCGCCGATCAGATCCTTATCGGGAAACTTCTTATTACCCACGAACTCGACGCTGCGGACCTCGGGGCGCTCGGCCACGTTGAAGATGACCTCAACTTGCCCGTCTGCCATCCGACGCGTCGCGGTGGCGTTGTCGAAGCGTCCCGTGCCCAAGAGGCGCCGGATGTCCTCTTGTACGGTGCGTTCGTCGTAGGGCTGGCCCGGCCGGGTCCGCAACTGCGCGCGGATGTATTCCTCGTTGGTCAGTTGATGGCCTGTGATCAGGACCCGCAAGACCGGCAGGCTCTGTTCGGCCGGCGCGTCAGCCTGCGCGAGCTGCGCTTCGGCAAACGTCGGGGTCTGGCCGGGGCACAGTGCTGCCGCCGTCAGCCACAGAGCCACCATGGACATCCAGCACAGGCTATACCCGCCACGTCCCAACGTCCGCCCCACCAGCATGCTCGTCACCACCTGCGAGAAATTGACTTGCCGTACAAATTCCGCGCCAGTTGGCCGCGTATGATACCCAACTCGCCCGCCAAGTCAAAGCGGCGAAATCCGATTCCCCCCCGATGGTCCGGCCCGGCGGCTGCTCGCGTCCGGCGCAGCCGCTCAGGCCATCGGAGCGCTCCGACTGCTGTACGCCGTTGTGACGGTTGCTCGTCCCGCTCCGCAGTGCCCGGGGCAGCCGGCTACCGGGCAGGCGTCGCGATCTGACCGGAAGCCTGAACTTCAGCAACTCGCCTTGCTGGCGTAACGCATCGGAACGCGAACGCCGCTCGTGTCTGGCACGGCAACCGATTCGTACGGTTTCTCACACCCAATCGCGAATCCGGCACATAGGCAGACCGCCCTGCTGTTCAAGTATCTAGCTGTCCCTATAATCGTGTGGTGGCGGTCACGACGTTGTGACCGGAGCCGAGCACGTGGCGAAAGAGGCGATTGCGAAGATGACCAAGTCCGTCGTAGCCATCCTGAGGACCAAACCGGCAACGGTGCGGTCGGACTATCACGAGCTGCTCAATCTAGCCGGCTATCAGCAGGTCGTCGCCAAGGACGTCGACACGGCGCTGAAGATCAACATCTCGTGGCATTTCTTCTTCCCGGCCAGTTCGACCACGCCCTGGCAGCTTGACGGCGTGATCCGCGCCATGCTCCAGGACGGCTACGACAAGAAGCTGCTCCATGGGTGTCACAACCGCACCGTGGTGATCGACGCACACCTGGGCGAGCGCGAGAACAAACAGGTGGACGTGATCGAGGCATACGGCCTTCGGAACATCCACCTTTACGAAGGCGAGGAGTGGATCAACATTCGCGATGCCGTCGGCGATCTGACCAAAGAATTCATAGCTCTCAATGAAGTGTATCCGAGGGGCTTTTCGATCCCCCGGCGCTTTCTCGGCGAGAATATTATCCACCTGCCGACGGTCAAGACGCACATCTTCACCACGACCACCGGGGCGATGAAGAATGCCTTCGGCGGTCTGCTGAACGAGCGCCGCCACTGGACGCACCCGGTGATCCACGAGACGCTGGTCGACCTGCTGCGGATCCAGAAGAAGATCCACCGTGGTGTTTTTGCGGTGATGGACGGCACGTTTGCCGGTGACGGTCCGGGGCCTCGGTGTATGGCACCGTACGCCAAGAACGTAATCCTGGCGTCGAGCGACCAGGTGGCGATCGATGCGGTGGCGGCCAAGCTGATGGGCCTGGACCCGATGACCGACTGCAAGTACATCCGTCTGGCGCACGACGCGGGACTGGGCTGCGGCGATCCGGCCCGGATCAAGATCGTCGGCGATCAGGCCGCGGCGAGAGAGAACTGGCATTTTGACGGGCCGTTCCGCAAGATGACGTTCGCCAGCCGCATGCAGCACAGGATCTACTGGGGCGGGCTCAAGAAGCCGCTGGAGTGGTCTCTCAAGACGTGGTTGGCGCCTTGGTCGTACATCGCCAGCGTGCTGTACCACGACCTGTATTGGTACCAGCGCCACAGCGGCCACAAGATGGAGGCATGCCTGGACAGCGATTGGGGCAGGCTGTTCCAGAACTGGGGTCGCGTCGAAGCCACACCCGAAGGCTTTGCCGACGTCGGGCGCGCCGTGCCGCGGTTCCACCGAAACCTATCGGCCATGATGGCACAGGGGATGCGGATCCTGGGAACCTGTATTGCCGAAGCTCCGGAGTGGGCCTCGCGGCGACGCAGGAAAGCCGGCAAACAGCCGTCTTGACCTGGCTGGCGGCCGCGCTGCTGCACGGGACCCCGTGACAAGGACCATGCCCGTCGGCCGAGCCGCCGGTGCTCCGCGTGGCTGCATCATTCTTGCCTGCCGACGTGCCAGACCCTATAACGCCGCCTGGACCTTGCGCTGGCGCGAATCTGGAGAACACGATGCGATACTTCGTGGCCCTGGCGGCGGCATTGCTGCTGAATGCTTGTGCAAACCTGATGATGAAATTCGGCATGCATGACATCAGCGGGGGCGGGGGGTGGCTGAAGGATGGCCCGGCCGGCGCGGTGGGCGCCATCCTGCATCGGCCGGTGTTGATCGCAGGCATGGTGTGCTTCGCCGCGAACTTGCTGTGCTACATGTACGCCTTACAGAGGCTTCCCATCAGCGTAGCCTATCCCATCATGGTGACGGCCGGCTTCGCCATTATCGTGGTGGTGGCCGGCATCTATCTGCACGAACGTCTGGCCGTCTCGCAGTGGGTCGGGGTGGCGATGATCATGATCGGCGTGTGGCTGGTGGCGTCGAAGGCGGCGGGACAACTCCAGGCCGGGTAGGGCGCCCCGTGCGAGCAGACCGTTCGACGAGCCGGCCGCGCTAACCCAAGTTACGCAGTTGAGTGGCAAGAATGGCCCTGATCATAGCGCCAGGGCCGGTTTTCGTCGAAAGTCTTCACTACACTTGTGTGGCCCCTTCGAGGTATCGCAACCTCTGGGGGAGCGTCAGACCCAGACGGGC
>DATKUK010000120.1:0-12891 GCA_035530655.1 Phycisphaerae bacterium | reverse complement strand
CCTTCCGACAGCAGCCTGTCCGCTTCCCGCAGCTTGCGAATGATCTGCTCCGGACTGTGTCGCTTCCGCTTCATCGAGAGCCTCCTTCACCGGCAGCGGCCACGCCCCTGCCGGGCCAAAGACTCTCATAACACATGGATCAGTTCTTGGGGAGCAGGCCGCCGGTCCACCGGATCGTGCTATCTGCATTATAACTCAGACCTAATCTATACCCTACCCGTTTTTCCAAAAAAATGGGACATCCGTGCTGGACTTGTTGCGCACGCAGAGCTACAGACCGATTCTGTGGCGAAAGCGCTCCAGAATGCTGTCGGTGATGAAGGGATTGATCCGGGCAATTTTCCGGGCCACACCCATGGCGCGGGCGGCAGAGAGGTGTCTCGTTTCGACGAGCATGGCCATGGCCTCCATGCCCCACACGCACGAAACGCCTGTGCTGTCGCAGGCCTTCCGCAGCGCCATGTCGTTGGTGAGCACCGACCAGCCGGCGTCACGGGCAACCACGAAGCACAGCCAATCCTTGAAGGACATGCGACCTTCCCCCGCTTGCGCCTCGAAGGCCTGATGCAACGTCGGCTCGACCACATTGAGGCCGAGGGCGGGCGAGGTGTCCGCTCGTCGAGTTTTTTGCCTATAACAGGACTCGTCACAGGTGGGGTATTAGAGCAGGGCGCCGACGTCGACGCCCAAGGCGCGTGCCACGCGCTTGAGCGTTCGCACGGTCGTGCGGTCGGGTTGGCGTTCGATGCGGGAGATTTGAGACTGGGGCAGGCCGAGCTTGTCGCCCAGTTGTTTTTGCGTCAGGCCAGCGGCCTTGCGGGCGCTGACGATGCGGTCGCGGGCGAGCTCGCGGGCCACAACATCGGCGTCGACCCATTCGGTCTTGTCGTCTTCGAGACTGGCTACTGCGTGGTCTGCCATGCTAGCCGCGATCAGCCGTTCGTACTCGTCTACCGGCACCAGGACGTGTGTTACCTTGCCGTTCTGCTCGATGCATGCGTGTTCGGTGGTTCTGACTGAGGTGTTTCCCTTGCTGCGAGCGGCCTTTCGCTTTGTGGTGCTTCGGAGGCGTCCTCGCGTTACGAGCCGTCTCCTGCCCCTTTTGCCCGACGTTGTGGTGGACACTTGCGACATTCACACACCCTTATGACGTCTCGGGCACGGTTCACGCTGAAGATCGCCAGGTTCGACCCGAAGCGAAAGAACCGCAGCATGTATCGACTCACCCGCGGGTCCGCTATCGCCTCCGAGTGACGAATGGGAGCAGTTCGGATTCTCTCGAGCGCCCGATAGAATGCGTCCTGCTCCTCTGCGCTACAGCGGTGCTTGAGGAAGCCAGCGACTCGGGAGTGCAATTCCACCTTGACGCGCACAGCGTACCTCCTGTGGTAAGCTCATTGCGCCCGTCGCCGCACACTGCGACGAGGTCAAGGTGAAATACGCAAAGAAGAATTAGTCCCCTTTGTATTCCACGGGCTGGGGGCTCAGCTTTTCAGTTTTTCTCTGCCAAAGTATACATCATCTTTGATATGCTGTCAACCCAAAAGTGATATATTTCTCTGGGTGCCGACGCGACTCAGTTTCCCGGCGGCAGCAGGGGGGTGGGCGTGAGCGACTGGGAGACGACCTTGACGATGACGATCGTGATGTCGTCGATCAGGTCGGCCAGCCCCTTGAATCGCCGAACGTCCCACAGCAACTGCTGGGCAAGCTGGCCGGCGTCCAGGTCTTTGTAGGCCAGGATCGACTTGTGGAGTCGTTCGACGCCGAACCTTTCGTCGTCGAAGTTGATCGCGTCGATGAGTCCGTCGGTGTACAGCACGAGAATGTCGCCAACGAACAAATGCAGAATGCCTTTGTCGTACGTGGCGCCGGGGTCCATGCCCACGACGGTGCCGCCGACGTCGAGCACGCGGAAGTTTCCGTCGCGCAGCAGAAGCGGCGGGCTGTGTCCGGCGTTGCAGTAGGTCAGGCGTCGTGCGTCGGGCGAGAGCACGCCGTAGAAGACCGTTGCGAATTCGCTGGTCTGCGTGTCGCGGTACATGTGCCGGTTGACCCGGGCCATGACCTTGTCGAGGTCGTAGATGCCCTCGGCATAGGTCCTCAGCGCCGACCGCAGCGAAGCCATCATCAGCGACGCGGGCACGCCCTTGCCCACGACGTCGGCGATGGTAATACCCAGATGCCCCTTGCCCAGCGGGATGAAGTCGTAGAAGTCGCCCCCGACGTCCATAAGGGGGCTGTAAACGCAACCAAGTTGCACGTGATCGTGCGGCGGAGGTTTCTGGGGGATCATGCGCCGCTGAATCTCACCGGCATACTGAAGCTGTCGTTGCTGGCGTTCCGCGGCCCGGGCCTCCTCGTATAGTCTGGCGTTGACCACCGCGGTGGCGGCTTGCGAGGCGAGGGCCCAGAGTAGCGAGCGCTCGTAGTCGCTGAACCGGTAGACGGTATCCATGTAAATGCGCATGACGCCGACAGGCCGGTTCCTGTACACCATGCCGGCCACCAGTGCGCTGACCAGACCTTCTTTGCGCGCCTGGGCGGGGTAGCGAACGCGCGGGTCGGTTCGCGAGTCTTCCACGTACACCAGGTTGCCGGCGAGGGCGTCGGCGTCGATGGGGTTTTCCGTGACGGTAACCGGTCCCTTGCTCAGATATTCCTGCGAGAGCGAAGAGACGGCCTTGATCGTCAATTCCCCGGTCGTCTCATCCAACAGGCGGATGCTGACGGCTTTGGCCTTCATCGTCTGGCGGACCTGGGCGGCAATGCGGTCGAGAACTTTCTGGAGATCGCCGCCGCCGGCGACCAGGCCGGCCGCCTGATAGAGCGTGCTCAGCTCCTCGGTTCGCAGCCGCAGTTGATGCTCTCTGTAGCAGAGCCTTGCCAGGCTGTTGGCCAGCAACTGGGCGAGATCGTTGGCCGCTGCCATCTGCCGGCCGGGCCAGTCTTGCAGCCCCGCCGCAGCTTCGGTGAGTTGTTCAGGATCGATCTTGTGGCGACGTGCAAGATCGCGCACGTGCTCGTCGGCGAGTGGTTCGGGCGGTCGCTCACCGATCAGAATGGTGGCCAGGTGTTGTCCGTCGACGACGATGGGGGCGGTGTGCCGCGCGAGTCCGGCGTGGCAGGTGTGCCGCCCCTTGAGGTCGCGCGGCGAGTGGATTCTCGCGGCTTCGGCGATGCTGGCCTGGCAGGCGAGTCGGCCCGATGGGCTCTGGCACATGAGCCTGCAAAACTCGCTCGACGCAGCCGCCGGCACGATGGGCTTGCCATGCGGGTCGACCAGCGCGATGGGCAGGCCCGAGACGGCTGCAAAGCTGTCCTGCAATCCGCGCAGGGTCTGGGCGTCGAGGAAATCCAGCAGGTGATGTTTCGGCGCCGCGTTCCGTTCCATCTACCACCATTGGTCGGACCCAGGAGTGCCATTATAGGCGAAGTTTGAGCGGCGGGGCGGTGGCGCTACCCGTCGCATCGGGGGCGTTGTCTTTGGGGCGGACGAGACGCGCGGCAGCAGGCCGCCCCTGCCAGGGGTTCGCACAGACCGTTTAAGCCTAACGCCAATCGTTCGGCTTGGGGGCAGGTGGGCACAGGTTGGTCGCCGCGGCGCCGGCCGATTCACCGAATCGCCACGGGCCGTTGGGTCTCGATGCTCTTGATTTCGGCTTCGCACAGGGCCACCGACTGGGCGCTGCTGGTGGCCGTCGCAACGGTCGGTTTCCGCTTGCTGTCGATGCAGGTGACCAGGTAGTCGATTTCCTCGTCCCAGCCGGTGCTTGCCTTGACGGCGATCTTCTCAATCTGGCCGGTGTCGGAGTAGACGACGACGTCGTTGCCGAAGCCCTCGCCGCCTTCACCGGCGCGGAAGACCCATTCGAGTGTGGCCTTGGTGCACCGTACGGTGATAATCATCTGGAACGGATACGAGGCCGCGAACGACCACCCGCCCTCGACGGTCACCTGTTTGCCCGCTCCGTAATTCCACAACGCCTCGACGTGGTCCCACCCGCCCGAGGGGCCCTTGGTGCCCTGGGCGAAGATGCTCTTGGGTTTGCCCAGCAGGTACGCGGCGAAGTCGATGTCGTGCAGGTGCAGATCGAGCGCCGCCCCGCCGCTTCGCTTGTGCTTCATCAGCCAGTTGTCGTCGCTGTACAACGGCGGCGGGGCCAGACGCCGCAGCGCCACGGATCGGATGGGCCCGTATTTCTTCGAGCCGACCAGCTCCTTGATCTTGACGTATTGCGGCCAGAAGCGGATGCACTGTCCGACCATGTAGCAGCCCTTTGCCTTGGCGGCGACGGCCTGGACCCTTTTGGCGTCCTTGGCGGTGCGGGCCATGGGCTTTTCGCTGAAGGCGTGCTTGCCGGCTTGGAGGGCCTTGATGGCTACTTCGGCGTGCAGGTCGGTCGGCAGGGTGATATCGACCAACTCGACGTTCGGATCGGCGATCAGCTCGTCCGGCGCGGCGTGGCTGGCGATGCCGCTCATGTCGACTTTTTCGGGCCACGAAGCCGGCAGGTTTCCTATCGGGTCGGCCCACTCACCCTTGCGGCGATTGGGCAACTTGTCCATCATGGCGACGACCTGGGCCTTGGGATGGCGCGAGTAGATGCCGAAGTGTGTACGGCCCATGAAGCCCATCCCGCAGATACCGACTTTGACCATTGCTAATCCCTTTCCATGGCTGAAAACTTGACAACGTCCCCTTCCCGCGAGAAAAGCACCGCCGACGCGGCGCAGGCGTATTGTAAGAATCGCAGGGCGGGCGTCAACGAGACATTATCATGAACATCGTAAGGTTCGTCGACGAGGATGGGCAGGTGCGGTTCGGGCAGCCGCAGCCGGACGGCAGCGCCCGGGTGTTGGAGGGCGATGCGTTCGATCGGCTTCGCCCGACCGATCAGGTTGTGCGGATGGCCAAGCGCCTCGCGCCGGTCGATCCGCCCAACGTCTTCGCGATCGGTCTGAACTACCGGCAGCACGCCGAGGAGACCGGCGCCGCACTGCCTGAGGCGCCGGTGATCTTCATCAAGGCCAACACCTCGGTGGCGCCGCCCAATGCGCCGATCCTGCTGCCTATGGCTGCCCCGGACGAGGTTGACTACGAGGCCGAGCTGGCGATCGTCATCGGCAGGATGGCGCGCGACGTTTCGCCGGGCGAGGCGTTCGAGTATGTACTGGGGTTCACCTGCGCCAACGATGTGTCGGCGCGTGACTGCCAGCTCCGACTCGACAAGCAGTGGGCCCGGGGCAAGAGCTTCGACACGTTCTGCCCGCTCGGGCCGGTGCTGATTACGCCCGATCAGATCGACCCCGACCATGCGGGCATCCGCACGGTCCTCAACGGCAAGGTGATGCAGGATTCGAACACCGGCGACATGATCTTTGGCTGCCGCGAGCTGGTCAGCTACCTGTCGCATCAGTTCACGTTGTTGCCGGGCACGGTCATTTGTACGGGCACGCCTTCGGGCGTGGGCTTTGCCCGCAAGCCGCCGGTCTTTTTGCGGGACGGTGACGAGGTCACCATTGAGATCGACGGCGTCGGCCGACTGACCAACCCGGTCATTCGACAATGACGAAGTAAGGGAGGCTGCAAGCATGGCCAATGCGCTGCGGATTGGAATCATCGGTTGTGATACGTCCCACGTGACGGCGTTTACCAAGCTGCTGCACGACGAGTCGGACCCGCATCACGTGTCCGGCGCTCGGGTGGTGGCGGCCTATCCGTCCTTCAGCGAGGACCTGCCCTCGAGCAAGGACCGGGTGGGTGGCTTTACCGACGAACTCAGGACCAAGTGGGGCGTGAAGATCTGCGACAGCATCGAGCAGGTGGTGGCCGATGCGGACGCGGTGCTGATCGAGAGCGTGGACGGGCGGCGTCATCTGGCCGAGTTGCAGCCGGTGGTCGAGGCCCACAAGCCGGTCTTCGTCGACAAGCCCTTTGCGACCACACTCGCCGACGCCAGGCAGATGGTTCGCATGCTCAACGAGGCGAACATTCCCTGCTTCAGCAGCTCGTCGCTGCGATTCGATCTGAACTTGCAGGCGGTGCTGGCGGACCCGGCGCGAGGCGAGATTCTGGGCTGTGACGCGTTCGGCCCGGCCCCATTGGACCCGAGCAGTCCGGGTTTGTTCTGGTACGGCATTCACGCTGTGGAGATGCTGTTTGCGTTGATGGGGGCCGGGTGCGCCAGCGTTCAGTGCACCAGCAGCAACAGTTACGATCTGGTCGTGGGGCGCTGGGCCGATCGGATCGGCACGGTCCGCGGGATTCGGACCGGCAAGAGCACGTATGGCGCGACGGTCTTCTGTGCGGATGCGGTTAAGCAGTTCACACACAGTACCGAGGTGCCCTTCTACGCGCTGCTGCTGCGGCAGGTTCTGGCGCTGTTTCGTACGGGCAAGCCCCCGGTGAGCCTGTCGGAGACGCTGGAGATGGTGGCCTTCATGGAGGCGGCGATGGAAAGCTCCCAGGACGGCGGCCGGGCGATTGCACTTGACGTGGCGCTATAGGCCAAACGTCCGCGCGGACCTGCCGTCTGCCGCTGCGGACCACCCTTGCAGGACCTTCAAGGGGGTGTCGAACTTGCCGTCCGGTCGTGCGGCGGGTACGATGACGGCCGCGCCCCGGGGGATGCGGCTGCGTGTGGCCGACGTATGAAAAGCCAATGGCAGATAGCTGATTTGTGGTCGGGCGCTTGGCTGATGCAGGTGTCGTTGGGTCTGTGTCGGCTCGTGAAGGTTGAGCAGATCAGACGATGAGCGCAGGCATGTCCACACGACCACGCCCAACCGCCGAACCGCTTGGTACCGACGGGGCATCGCCCGGCGAGGCGAGCTTTACGGCGCGAGCCGCGTCGACTCAGGGCGTGACGTGGCGAATCTCCTGGCGGCGGTTGGCTGCGGGGATGCTGACGGGTTGTGTGGCTGCTGCCATCGTCTTTGTGGCGATCCGGCCGACCTACCGCGCGCAGGGCGTTGTGTCGTGGCTGGGCGGCGCGCGGGCCGACCCACACGTGCTGGCAGGCGTTGTGGCTGACCTGATGGGTCCGCAAGTCTTCAGCGCGGTCGAAAAGCGGACAGCCTTTGCGACGGTTGACCTGGGCGCCCTGGTCGAAACAGGTCGGCTTCGGGCTTTTGCCTCAGACGGCGCCAACGCGGTCGTCGTGGAGACTCTTGATACGGATTGCGAGCGAGCGGTGACGCGCCTTGACGCTCTGGTCGGCGCGTACCTTCGGCAGTCGGACCAGGCGGTCGCCAGGCAAGCCGAGCTTGTCGGTCGTCGTCGAGAGATCTCGGACAGGCTCGAAGCCGCTCGCCTGAAGTGGGACCTGCTGCTCTATGGCTTGGCGGAAAGCAGCTCGGATACGGCGTTGAGTGACCGGGTGCTCGAGTTGGTTCAGGCAGGTCAGCAGTGCAGATCGCTCGGCGAGCAACTGCGTGAGGTTGAAGCGGAGCTAGCGCGGCTCTCGGGCGCGCCGATTGTGGCGAACGTTGATCCGGACGTGCTGGCGCGGGCCGAAGCCGAGGATGAGCTTCTTGGCTCGGACGTGGCCCAGTTGCGGGAGGTTTACGCGCGGTTTGCGGCTCATCTGGTGGAGGCGTCGGCCGGCGCGACAGATGCGTTGGAGGCCCTGTTGGGCCTGGCGGCCGGAGCCCGACGCACCGTGCAGGCCGAGGCGGACGCGCGCCAGCAAGACGAGCTGGGTCACGCCCTGGCGGAGTTGCTGCCGGTATTGACCGAGTATGGCAGTCAGGTCGAATCGCTCACCCGACAGTGGCTGGCAAGTCGACAAGAGCTGCAACAAGCGGCAGCCGCAGAGGCGGGCGAGACTGTGCTCGATCTTCAGCGGGCGATCGCGCAGCGCCTGGGCGACTTCGCCGATCGCGGCAGCCGCCTGCTCGAACGCGCGCAGGCAGCGGCCGATGAACTGGGACTTGTTGACACCCACCCGACCAAACGTGCCGTAGTGCAGGCGGTGGTCGGGCGCGTCCTGCGGGGGCTGCGCCGGGGCCATGACGCGTTCGTGGCGGTGGGCGGCGAAGTTCTGCTGGGGCAGAACTTTCGGTTGGACGGCTTGCATCACTCGGCTGTGGGTTTGGCGCGGCGCGTCGAGCATCGGCGCGGGCAGATCGAGGCGTCGCTGCGGCAACAGGCCGAACGCCAGGCCCGAAGGCAGCGAGCCGCGCGGATCGAGCAGTTGACGGCCCTTCGTCGCCAGCTCGCCGGGCAGCAGCAGCAATGGATCGACCAGATCATCGCGCAGCACCAGCGCGTGTGCGACGACCTCGGGGCGGCTGCCGCTGTGCCCCTCGACCAACTGGCTGCCACCGGCCAAACAATGGATACACTTCGTGGGGAATTGGCTGGGGTGAATGCGCGATTGGCGTCGGGCGGTGTGCACGTCCTGCCGGGTGTCGTGCAGTACCCTGGCGCGCGGGTGATAGGCGAACCGGCCAATCAGCGCACGCGCCTTGGCGCTGCGGCGATCGTTTTGGTCGCATCAAGCGTTGCGGCCTTTGCGTCGAGCTGGTCTCGGACGCGGCGCGCGTCGGCCGTCTGACACGCGATTATCGCACCTCGATTGCGTTGGCCCGGCCGCTGCCGGCGGCGCACCCGATCATGCCTGCAAGTTGATCGATCTTTCTGGCCGGGTTTGCCGCAGGGGCTCGCAGCGTCGAGCAGGGGGATGTTATCGGCTGCGGCGAAGTGGGGGGCGATTCCTCCCTGCCGTATTTGCCGCCGAGGCAAGCGTATCTTACGTTTGCGGGTGAGGTGTCAGCGCCTCGGCCTCGTGCCTGCACGGAAAGGTGGCCCGGGCACGCGGCTTCGCCGGCGTGGGTTGACCGTCGTTGCAAGGGGAACAGGACCGCGACCAAACCGCTCTTGCCAAGCCTAGGCTTGACGATGAAGCGCAACGGGTGGGCGCATGTCTGGCACGTATCCACGACGATCCAAGAGAGGGTGAAACGATGGAGTGGCGAAGGAAGAAGGCGCTTCGTATCGCGGATCAGATCAGTCCGGAGCAGCTCGACATGCTGCTCGACCGGCTGGATTTCGAGGGGATTTGCACCGACCGAACGTACAGCAGCCGGCGCGGGCATCCGCGGCGCAGTTACCGGGCGTTGGGTATTGCCGTGCAGCTCAGCGATGAGCAGACCGACATTACGCTGATCGCGGCCACGCGCAACCTCAGTGACGGCGGGCTGTCGTTCGTGGGCGGCCAGGTGCTCGAGCCGGGCACGGCGTGCACCGTCCGCCTGCTCGACCTGGAGGGTCAACCGCGCCAGATCGATGCGACGGTGGTTTATTGTCGGCAGATCGACAAGGTGTACGAGGTCGGCCTGCAATTCGCCCAGGCCATGTGCCCCGGCGAGTTTGTGCCCTCCCGCTAGCGGGTGCGCTTGCCCCATCCTTTGCGAATCAAAGGGTGGGGAATGGATCAGAAGAACAACGTGTGCCACTGCTTCTTGAGCAGTGTCTTCTCGCGCGCGATCGGGTGACACGGTCTTGCGCAGCAGCACGGGTGGCCCAGATTCTTCTGTGGACCTGGGGGATACGATGACCGCCGTGTGCCCCGCCGCGGCGGGTCCTTGAACAGCGCGTAGGGCGGGTTTCAACCGCCTTTTTGCATCCGGTAGAACTCAAGTCACTTAGCGCGAGCCCGATCTTTTGCGTCAGCAAAGGTTGAAGTAGGCCAATCTTGACCTGCTGTGGGGACAAGTTGTACCATGACGACGTGCCGGGGCGGCTCACGTTGGCCGAACATGCCCTCACTGTCAATTGTCTTCTCGGGTGCCATGCAACGCCGTTAACCAACGGGTCTCTTGCAGGCTGCTAACCGCTTGTCCCGTAAGTAGTTAGTAGACGATGTCGCTTGCGCTAGATCCCTGGCGACCCGTCGGTAGCGCAGGCGAGGCACTTCGCGGAAAGCAGCGCATTGGGCCTTCTGGAGCAGGCCTGCTGCTGACGTGCCCCAAAAGTTCCGCTGATGCGATCAGTCTCTACACGCGTCAAACCGCACCAAACGGCATCTAGGAGTTGCAGAGCCACAGTCTTGGGAGTCTGGGCTTGTGATTCTGCGCAGGCAGAATATGCAGAGAAACGTCGCTAGGAGGTTAGTAAACGCCAAAAGCCCCGAAACGTAGTTAACGGCGTTGGGTGGCATGGCCAAGACGGGTGGCCCGGGTCCTTCTCTGGACCTGGGGGACACGATGACTGCACGGGCGGCACATCCGGCTCGCTTTCCTACCACAATGCGCGGGTACCCCGTCGTTTGCCGAAAGCAAAGGGTGCGGCAGCCATGCTAATTACGATGGCAAGAAAATCGAATCCCCACACCTTTTTCTGTTCTACGGGTGAGGTAGAATGCCCTTCCGGCTCGCCGCGCGGCGGCAAGCGCAGGTCTCCGGGCCGAGATGGGAACTGGCGAGATTGGAGAATCAGAATGAACCGCAGAACATTCCTGAAGACGGTGCCGACCTTCACCATACTGGCTGCCAGTGGCGCCTCCAGCTTGGGCGAGGATGCTGGCGCAGCATCCGGCGCCACCGAGGAGGCCGGCACGGCGTCCAGACCCACGCATGACCTGCAGTTGATCACGCTTGCCGAGCCCCAGAAGGACGGAGGTAAGTCTGTGCTGGCTGCCCTGTGGCAGCGAAGGACGATCCGCAATATCCGTGACGAACCCTTGCCGCCGCAGATGCTGTCCAACCTTCTCTGGGCGGCATGGGGGATCAACAGGGAGCATGGGCCCTCGGGCCGGGTTGGCAGAACGGCTGCGTCGGCGAGCAACTCGCAGGAGATCGACCTATACGTCGTCCTGCCTGCGGGCATCTACCTCTACGAGGCGGCTGGCCATCGTCTGATCCCGGTCGTCGCGGGCGACCGGCGGGCGAAGGTGCGGCGCGGTCGCAGGCGTTCCGGGGCTTCTGCTCCCGTGCAATTGGTCTATGTCGCCGATCTAGCCAGGTACAGCCAAGGCAGGCCCCAGGAACCGGGACTGAGGGACCCGGAGGTCCAGAAATCCTATTACAACATCGCCACGGGCCTGATCGCCGGGAACGTGTACCTGTTCGCCGCCTCTCAGGGTCTGGCCGCCTGGTTCCACAACTGTAATAAGACGGGCCTCGCCGAAGAGCTGAAGCTGCGATCTGACCAGCATGTCCTCTACGCCCAGACGGTGGGGTATCCGGCGCAGAGTTAGCAGATGAGCGAAGGACGGGTGGCCCGCCCTTTTAAGGGCGGGGAACACCGCATTCCTATCGGAGACGGCGATATGCAATCTGAAAGCGACTGGTCGAAGCGGGTGTACGAAAGCAGCGTTTCGAGTCGTTGCTGGCGGTACACGCCGTACGACGGTGGCTGGGACGGCTGCGCGGCAATTGCGAAGGACGAGGAACTCAAGGCCATCGTGTCGATGGAGAGGTCCCTTGCCGGCCCGCACGAATGGGCCGACCGCATTGCTGAGACAAGTATTCGTAAGCTCCCGGGTTGCGGCCACCACCGCTTCCCGCTGGCTTTTCTGGAATGCCTCAGAGACATCGGGGCCCAGACGCCGACTGAGTTCGCCCACGGTTGCTATGCCGTGGATTCCGATTACAAGCGGTCGATGCAGGACTACTGTCTCTGTCTTGACGCCTGGCTGGCCGGTGCGAGGCCCGAGGCCGTGGGCGCCGAGCTTTCGGCGCTGGGGTACAGGAAGATCGCTTGGGGCGATGTGTGCGAGGCCCTGTGGAACGTCCTTGGGGGCAAGACGGAGATGAAGGAGTTGCTCGTCGAACGCCTTCTTCATTCGCAGCGGTGGAAGATCAAGTTCTCCCCATGGGACGACGACCCGTGCGACCAGTTCGGACGCGATCAGTACTTGGGCGACTTCGTCCCGGCGGACAATCCGGCCAATGAGTGGAGCTATATAGCCGCTAAGCTTCCGGGCATCAGACAGAATCTGTCGCCCCGAGTCGTTCGTCTCGAATCGCGCCTCAAGGAGATCTGCCCGGACTGGGAGTGGTTTCTGTACACAATCGAGTACGGATGGCTTTGCTCTCCGAAGGCGTTCCGCCACCTGGAATGTTTGCTGTGGAGCATCGGGAAGGAGAAGCCGGTGATCCGCACCCGTGATCATCCCAAGAATGACGCCGAGACTGTTCCGCCCTTCCTCCGGTGCGAGGACACGTACATCAAACAGGATGAGGCCGCGCAGTGGTGGGAGGACTTCCTGGGAAGTCTCGGGGCTTGGTGGAAGGGCATGTCCGAAACGGGCAGGGCATGGGATGAGGTCGTGCGACTGCTGGGCGAACGGACCGACGTCAAGCGCTGGTTGGTAAGGCTGATGGCGCACCGATGCAGGATGCTCGCGGAGACGTCCGGCTCGCTGGGCCTCCTGGTGCATCCTTCGCCTTCGACAAGACGAGGGACGATGCCCTTGTCCGGAACGCTGCAATCCTGAAGCCCACGCGAAAAGTTGCTAGGATGAGTTTTGGAGTTCTTTGCGGGGCCTGCTCGCGCGGAGCACAAGATGATGGTGATTGGGCATGAGGCACCAAACCGGCAAACGCGGCGCGTCAAGGCACACGGCCGTTTGCCCTGCGAAGTCTGGCGCACGCGCCGCCCGGCGTTAGTCTGTCCCCCAGCCCGACGAACGGGCTGGGGCACCCGCGTAATACCCCACCTTTGCTTCGCAGAGGACCGGGCACCCGCAGCAGGTTTTTGAGAATTTGGCGCTCCCGATCGCAGGCCACAAGACACATAATGGTGGAGTTTAGCCGTTTTGTAGAATGTTAACCTCTTCTACTACAATGAGTTACGAATTAATGGCAAGTTCCTATGCAAGGCCCGAGTTGCTCGGAATTGGCTGGCGGGCTCCAGCGGGGGTCCTCAACGGCATTACCCGG
>DATKUK010000119.1:0-79739 GCA_035530655.1 Phycisphaerae bacterium | reverse complement strand
CCACGTCCCAGCCGGGCATTTTGCTGACGCTGGTGGCCACGCAAAGCGGCCCGAGGGCCGTGGTCTTCTTGGCAATGTGGCTGTAGACGTTGAAGGCAGGGTATTTGGGGATGACCATCCGGAACATGCGTCGCTTGGCGGCCGGTTTCATGTGACATATCCCATAAGCTCATATCCAGCCACGACTACCGTGGCCCGTTCGCCAGTATTATTGCGTCGGCGAGGCATATCCTCAACGGCCGAAGCCCACGCGTGCGGCCTCCACGAAGACCGAGCTGCCACATCCTCGTGGTTGGACGCGCCTTTGTACAGGGCCGCGCCTGGAACCCGTCGATCCATCTGAGCAATGCGAGCTGAAGCCTCTTACACGGCGACGCCGGGCGGTCTGCCACGGCGGTCCCGGCCACTCGGGGGGAGATCGAGCCCTAGCGGAGTGCCATCTATGTGGCACTCTGACGATCACTTTGAGCCATATCTTTATTGCTTTGCGCTTGATATTGCGACAAATTGAGGTATATTGGAAGAGGTTTCAGGCGGAATGGGTCGCCAATCAAGTTGCCTGAAGTGAACCGCCTGACCATTCTCTTAACTGGGGCAAGTGGGTCGGCGGCGTCGGCCGGCCGGGTGGTCCCGACCGCCTCGGACGGCTGCTGCAGACCCAAACAGAACAGAATAACGTGGTGAGGTTTGTGCCTGCCTGACCGGTGGCCGCAGCCCTTCCGATGGTGGAGCGGCGGCGATACGGGCGGTGTGGTGGCGCGACCGTTGGACGCAAGTACGAACGCGGTGTGGCGAAGACCCGCGGACCGCGGGTCGATGGATCGTTGTTTTCGGGGGTCGACATGGCTGCGCGCAATGGCACGGTTCGGGCGGATGCCCACAACGGCGAGGCGAACGCACGACAACGAACGGGCCAAGGCACGCGCGCGGGGGGGCAGCGGAGTTGGCGGCGCTTCAGCGTGCAGCGACAGCCTGAGGCGCTGCCGTGTAGTCCACGCACGACGCAGGTGTGTCTGCGGTTCGGTATCTCGCCGAGGCCGGAGCCTTTCTGGATCGTGCGCGACCTCGATCTGCCGGCCGAGGGCGGCAAGATCGTGCTGCTGTTGGGCCCCAGCGGATCGGGTAAGACAGCGGTGCTGCAAGAACTTAATCGGCTTGGGGGGGCAGGCCGGGGCCCCAATCGGCGCAGTAGCGTGCGATTGGGGTCCTCGGCCGGCCGGTGCATCACGGGGACGACGCGGGTGGCCGACGTGGGGCGGACGAGGATGCCTGCCGGCCGGGCGATTGTAGATCTGGTGGCGCGCGAGGCGGGTCTGGGACGCAGCCTGGCGATTCTGACAACCTGCGGCATCGGCGAACCGCGGCTTTGGATTCGTCCGTACGCGGAGCTATCGGAGGGGGAGCAGTTTCGCGCGCGGCTGGCGCGGGCCTTAAGCCAGGCTGAACGTGCGTCGCAAGCGGAGGCCAACGCCAACCACCCAGGGCCTGCGGTGTTGCTGTGCGATGAGTTCTGCGCAGTGCTCCATCGGCGCGCGGCCAAGGCGATTGCCTACAACCTGCGGAAGCTGGTGGGCCGAAGCGAGCCGGCCGGCAACTCGCGCGGTCTAATGCTGGTGACGGCCTGCACGCATGAGGACATCGTGGCCGACTTGCAGCCTGACGTGACGGTGCGACTACAGGGCGGCGGGCGCTACGTGGTGGCCCAGAGCACGCCGCGGCAGAGGCCGATCAGCTTCTTCCGGCGGCTGCGGATCGAACGGGGCACAAAGGCCGACTATCAGACGTTCGGGGCGATGCACTACCGCTGCACGGCGGAGCTGGGGTTTGTCGACAAGGTGTTCACGCTGCGCGACGGCGTGGGAGGCGAGGCGCTGGGCGTGGTGGTGTACGCGCACGGGCCGATGGAACTGTCGCTTCGCAACAAGGCGACGAACGGTCAGTTTGTGCGCAATCCGGGTCGACTGAACCGCGAGGTGCGGATTCTGCGTCGACTGGTGATCCACCCAGACGTACGCGGCTGTGGGCTGGGACACTGGCTGGTGCGCGAGACGCTGGGCATGGTGGGCGTGCCGTACGTGGAGTGTCTGGCGAACATGGGGACGGTGAATCCGGTGTTCGAGCGGGCGGGGATGGAACGGATCGGCGAGTGTCCGCTGCCGGCGGGTCGGCAGAAGATGTGGGAGCAGCTCGCGCGTCTGAAGGTCGATCCGCTGGTTGAAGATTTTGCCGAACAGGTAAAGCGCCGGCCGGCGGTACGTCGCCTGGTGCGGCAGGTGGCGTTCGACTGGCTGCGGGCCACGACCGGCGGGGGCGAGAAACGGGTCTTGCGGTGGGGGCCGGAGGCTCTGGCGATGACGTTTCGGCAATTGGTGGGTTCACGACCGGTGTACTACCTGTGGCATCGCTAGGGGCGTATGCGAAATCGGAAATGGGCAGCAGCTCTTGGTTTACGTGTCGGTGTTAGGTGCCGGCTGGGGATACGGGCTGATCGGCGGCGGGGCCGACGGTCGGGTTTCTCGACGTGACGATTCACACGTCGGATGATGATGGGGGGTCAAGCCATGAATTCACTTCAAACTTTCCTTCGCCGGATCGCCCGACCATTGGGGTCGCGGAAGGTTCGCGTGGCGCTGGCGACGGTGGTGGCTGCGTACCTCGTCGACGCGGGATTGGAGGTTGGCGAGGAGGTGGTGCTGGCGGTGATCGGCACGGGCGTAGCGATCATTCTGGGCATCGCGCACGAGGACGCCGGGCGATCGGGTTAGATTTCAGGCACGCGACCCCAAGACTGCGGACTACACACCTTTGCGCCCCTTCCGGCCGTCGGCCCCGCCGCCCGGCGCACTGGCAGGTGTCGGCGCACCGGGACTGCTGGTGGCTAAACGCGCTCCCCTTCGGGTCGCCGCTAAACATTTGGATTCGGTAGAGTCCCCCCTTCGGGTCGCCGCTAAACGTTGGAAGTTCACGCGCTCCCCTTCGGGTCGCCGCCAAACAGCAGGACGGCGGGTGGAACCCGTCCCACCTCATGAGTCGCCGCTAAATGGGGAAGGATGACCGGAGCGCGCGACGCACGCGTGCGTCTCACATGTCGCTGCCCGTGGGCGGCGGTTCGAGCAGCGAACGGGTTATGGTGGGCCAGATCACGTAGACGAACTCGTAGCGGCCGTCATGACCCGCGCAGGACATGAACTCGCGGCCGATCAAGCCCGTTTGGCTGACCCTCGGCCCGGCAGCGATGACGAGGAACCAGCCGTCGGGCACGCGTATGGTGAAGCTGAGATCGCGGATCGAGACCCCTTCGTAGGCGGGCAGTTGTTTGATCCCGTCCTGCGTGCGAAGCATTTGGAGGCCGGTGTCTCGCCGACGGATCTCCGGCAGGACGTGCAGGAGGACGGCGTCGGCCCCTTGGGGGTCGATCTGATGATCGATGCGCAGGACGTTGCGCGACTGGTCGACGCTCTGGCCGACCAACGTACCATCGGGGCGATAGTAGAAGATTGTCTGATCCCGTTTGGGCTGGCCGTCTTCGATAGCAAGCGGATAAGCTGTCTGAAGGCTGATGGCCTTGCGCTTGGCCAGGGTCGGGTGACTGGCGACAAGGATGGCTTGGACAGCGGGCCAGGCGGCAGGCTGACCGAGACCGATTCGGAACCCGTTCTGCCGCAGGAACATAGCCTGATCGGAGCCCAGGGCCTCCTCGTCCACGTGGTTCCACAGCTTTTGTGAATCGCTGACGGCGCCGAGGGGCAACTCGACACGCAGGAGCTGGAAGCTGACGCTCAACTGCGTGCGCGGAACGGGGGTCTGGCCGTCGGTTGCCGGTTTGGCAGGATCGGACTCGAACGGCACGCTGTCGGGCAGCCAGCGACGTTGTGCCGGTGCGGGCTCGGGCGTAGTCCGACAGGCTGGCAGTACGGTCAGGAGCAGCGCCACTGCAACTGTCGGGTGAGCTGTGTAGCGAGAGGAGGGCACGTTGGTTTCCTTACGTTGCGCGGTGTGGGTGGGTCAATCCCTCCGGGGGGCCAGGGCGAGGTTGTCGCAATGGATGACCTCGTCAGCCCGTTTACGGCGAAGCTTCTGGGCTGCCTGGTCGGTATGCAGGCCTTTAATGCGCTGTAGCTCTTGCGAGCTGTAGTTGACCAGGCCCTGGCCTACAAGCCGGCCTTTTGGATCGAGAACACGTACGACGTCGCCGCGTGCGAAGGGCCCCTTGACCCGGGCGACGCCGACGGGCAGGAGGCTTTTGCCCGACTCGCACAGTGCGGCGGCGGCGCCGTGGTCGACGACGAGTTGTCCGGCCGGTCTGACGGCCAGGGCGAGCCATCGTTTCCGTGAAGCCATTCTGCGACCGGCGGGGGCGAAGAAAGTACCCAGGGGTTCGCCGGCGAGCAGTCTGGGCAGGATGTTCCTGGTGCGACCGTTGGCGATAAGGGCCGTTTCACCGGCCTCGGTGACGGTTCTGGCGGCCTGGAGTTTGGTCGCCATGCCTCCGGTACCCAAGGCGGAGGTGACGGCGGTTGCGGCCTGGCGGATGTTCCTGTCGATTCGATGGACGGTCTGGACGATTTCGCCGTTCTGCATCAGACCATCGACGACGGTGAGCAGGATGAGCAGATCGGCTTTCAGGAGATTGCACATGAGCGCGGCGAGAATATCGTTGTCGCCGTAGCGGATCTCGTCGACGGCGACGGTGTCGTTCTCGTTAACGATGGGCACGGTGGCGAACTGATGCAGTGCTGCGATGGTGCTGCGGACGCTGAGGTATCGCCGTCGGTCCTCGAAATCAGCGCGAGTCAGGAGGATCTGGGCGGCCTGGAGGCCGTGGCGTCGCAGGGCTTCGTTGAACAGGTTGATCAGCGCGGGTTGACCGACGGCGGCGGTCGCCTGGAGCATGGCGATGCTCTTGGGTTTGACGCCGAGTCGCAGTTGCCCGATGCCGGCGCCGATGGCCCCGGAGGACACGACGGTGATATCGAACCCGCGTCGACACAGCAAGACAACTTGCTCGGCGAGTCGTCTGACGATGGGTTTATCGAGCCGGCCGTCGGGGCGTGTGACGACGTTGGTGCCGATCTTGACCACGATGGATCGGGCGGATGAGAGCAGTTGCGTTCGTTGGTTCGGGTCGGACATCTACTTACCACCTTTGCTGTCGAGCAGCTCGCGGATCATCTCGGCGGTTTTTCGTGATGCTCCCTGGTTGAGCAGGAGGACCTGTCGGGCCTGGCGTCCCATGCGTGCAGCCTCGACCCGGTGGGCCATAAGGTACTGGACTTCACGGAGGAGCGATTCAGCATCGGCGATCTGGACGGCGGCACGGGCCGACAGCAGCTTTCGGGCCGCTTCGACGAAGTTATCCATGTGCGGACCGAACAGCATGGGCTTAGCCAAACCGGCTACTTCCATTACGTCGGACCCGCCGAGGGGCGCGAGCGATCGGCCGACGAAGACAAGGTCGGCCAGGGCGTAGAAGCGGCGGAGCTCGCCCATGGTATCGCCGAGGAAGACGGTTCGTGCCTTCAGGGCGGTGGGGGGGCGTTCCAGGTGCTTGCTGCGGCGAAGACAGGCAAAGCCGTAGTCCTCGATGAGATGGGCGACGGCGCCGAAGCGTTCGGGATGCCGCGGCACGATGGCGAGCTGCCATTGGGGATGGCTATCGAGCAGTTGCTTGTAGGCTTGGAGGATGGCCGCCTCCTCGCCGGGACCGGTGCTGCCGGCAACCCACAGGCGGCGGTTGCGGTCGATCATGAGGCACCGTGCGAGGGCCTCGTCTCGTTCGACGCGGTCGGCGACGACAGCGGAATCCCATTTGAGCGAGCCGGTGATGCGGATTCGGTCGGCGGGGACGCCTATGCGGCGGAAGCGCTCGGCGTACGTTTCGTCCTGTACGCCGACGCCGCCCAAGCCAGCGAACATGCTGCGGGTAAGATGGCGGACAAGCGGGAGGTTCAGCAGCCCGACGCGTCGACGATCGGTGATCCTGCCATTGGCGACCACCACAGGGATTCCGGCACGGGCGGCGTGGGCGACGAGATTGGGCCAGACTTCCAGCTCCATCAGCACGATGATCCGTGGCCGCAGGCGCTCCATGGTGCGCGCGACGACCCAACTGAAGTCGAGCGGATAACGAAAGACGATTTGCGACGGGAAGAGCTGGGTGGCCCGGGCGAACCCGGTGTCGGTGGTGGCGGAGATGGCGACTTCGAAGCCCTTAAGCTGACGGGTTAGCTCATGGACGAGCGGCCGTGCCGCGTTGATCTCGCCGACGGATACACCGTGGATCCACACGCACGGCGCGCGACTGGGGCGGGTGGGGATATGCCCGAGTCGCTGGCGCCAGCCTGTGCGTCGCTTTCTGCGCACGAGCCGCTGGTAGAGCATTACAGGCAGGAACATCAGAGCGGCCAGGAAGTAGGCAACATTAATAAGCTGGGACTTCACCGTTCGGCGCCTCGGGCTCGTCTCGTGTGATTCAAGTTTCGTGCGTGCCGTAGGTTCCTGGGGCCATCGGGCTCCGATCGCGTCAGCTAGCGGTTGAGCGCGAGCAGTTCACGGAGCCGTCGGGATTCATTCGTGGCGGTGATGGTACATCGGTAGACACGGCGCTGGCGGGGTTTGAGGCGATCGAGCCATCCCCGTCGGCGATCGACGTCGCGACCTTCCACACCGCAGTTACACGGCTCGAGGGCGCCTACGTAGGAGCCGTTCGGGCCCCAGTGCTGCCAGTTGACCATTTGCGGAAAGTGTTTCTTGCTGTACTCGATGACAAGGCCGACGCCACGTTTCTCGTTGACTACGCCGCAGACCACACGTCCGCGGCGATCTGCCACCGGATCGATGTAGGCACAGGCCTCGCCGGTGCCGCGATGTTGACTGAGCGGCCTGGGGGCCCGCCGGACGTTACGATTGCGGAAGAAGGCGGCGCTGTCGGCACGTGGCGTGAACGCACCGCGGTAGCAATAGACGCTGGCGCCGGGCTCGAGCAGCGGCCAGCCGAAGTTGATGTGCAGCAGCCAGGCGTGCTCGACGGGCTCGTTGCCCAGGTTGATAAACTCATCGTCGATGGTCAGGGCGGGTTGGCCCAGCGTGCTGCGGATGGTGCGGCGGAGTTCGACGTTGGGCCCGAAGACACGGGCGGTGCGGACCCGCCCGGTGATGCTCATTTCGTCGCGTCCGTCGACGGGGCTGGGATTCACAACCGCGTCGAGGATCGCCGGGGTGTTCGAGTGTGTGCCGTGGAGGCTGAGGGGCCGGCCCTGGTCCTCGCACGGGGCGCCGGCGTTGAGCGGCCCACAAGAGACGAGAAGTCCGCCGTAGAAGCCGCGAAGCCAATCGAGGCCATGATGGTATGCGTGAGACGGCGCGGTGACACCGGTGAGGCTCTGCCAGGTGAGCGACTGACCGAGGAACTCGGCGTCGGCCACGTCGAGCCCGCGGTCGATGACGACCTTGTAGCGCAGACCTCCGCCGGTGTTGACCCAGGCGATGCGAACGCCGCGTCCGGGTCCGTTGTCGAGGACCGATGTTTCGATTCCGCCGAGCTGCGCGGGATTGATCACGGGCGCATCGAGCAGTCTGTTTGCGGCCGTGCCGCGCGATCGGGAAGCTGCCATGGTCGTCCTTGCCTCCACTCCGCAAGCGAGTGCCGCCGCCCCTTCGGTGTCGCCATTCTATCGACCGGTTCGGGCAAGGTGAAGGGCCGGCTCGGGTACGGGCGGCGACGCGATCGGTTGCGGTTGACAGCCCACCGGCCGCTGGCGAGAATCGGTATCTGCCTTATTTGGCAAGTCGTGAAGTCGAAAAGTTGGCATAAAGGGTTGGTTTGATGAGCAAGGACTATCTGACGGAGCTGTTTGGCTTAGGCGGCAAGACGGCGGCGATCACGGGCGGCGGCGGGATCCTGTGCGGCGAACTGGCTCGGGCGTTGGGACAGGCGGGGGTCAACGTGGTGGTGCTGGACATCTTCGAGGAGAAGGCTAGGGAGGTGGCCAGCCAAGTCGAGAAGGATGGGGGCCGGGCGCTGGCGGTGAAGTGTGACGTCCTGGATCGAACGAGCATCGAGCAGGCGCAGGGGGCGGCGGCCGACGCGTTCGGGCAAGTGGATATCCTGATCAACGGCGCGGGCGGCAACAAGAAGGAGGCCACCACGGGCGAGCTGAGCTTCTTCGACCTGCCGCCGGAGGCGATTCGCTGGGTGTTCGAGCTGAACATCATGGGCACCATCATGCCCTGCCAGGTATTCGGCAAGTCGATGGCCGAGCGTGGAGAAGGGAGCATCCTGAACGTCTCGAGCATGTCGGCGTTTCAGCCGCTGACGCGGGTGTCGGCCTATTCGGCGGCGAAGGCGGCGGTGAGCAATTTTACGGCGTGGCTGGCGGTACACATGTCTCAGGAGTACGCGAAGGACATTCGGGTCAACGCGATCGCGCCGGGGTTCTTCCTGACCGAACAGAACCGGTTCCTATTGACCGACGAGAAGACGGGCGAGTTGACGGCGCGCGGCAAACAGATCATCGATCACACGCCCATGGGGCGTTTCGGCGAGCCGAAGGATCTGGTGGGGACGGTGCTGTGGCTTCTCTCGTCGTCGGCGTCGTTCGTGCATGGCACGGTGATTCCGATCGACGGCGGTTTTGCCTCCTACAGCGGGGTGTAAGAAGCGCTGGCCGACGATCGTTGCCGACATTTCGGCGGCCTGTGGGGCGCGGCGATCGGCGTTGCTCGCTCAGGCGGCTCAGATCAGCAGAAGCTTGCCAAAGGCCAGCAACGCCAGCAGACAGGTTGCTACGCCCACGGCGAGCCGGAGCACGCGTCCGGGGATCGCCCGAACCACAAGCGTGGACATGGGCACCGAAAGGCATGCGCCGCACGTTAGCGGCAGGGCCAGGGACCAATCCTGCTCGCCGCTGCCGAAGAAGGTGCGGGCCGCGGTGTATGCCAGCAACCCGATCAGACAGGTGACACTTTCGGCCAGAGATGTGACCGCCACAGCCTGCTTGGGCGACAGGCCGGAGAGCACCTGGCCGCTGGTGACCAACGGGCCGTAGCCACCTCCGCTGAGTCCCTTGTTGAATGCGGCCACGGCGCCCAGCGCGACGATGTTGGCTGGGCGGTAGCGGATGCGGCGATGCGTGGTTGCCAGAATGATCACGCCCATTGCCAGGACGATGCCCGAGATGATGCCCGTCAGCAGCGTCTTCGGCAGACTGAGAGCCACGCAGACGGCGAGGATGGCGCCGGCACCACTGAGCAACGACAAGAGCAGGGCTGTGCGACGGACGTGCGTGTCGTTGACGAAGTCGACATTGCCATCGCGGTGATGAAAGACTGCTGCCAACAGGCCTGTGGCAAACTCGGACATCAGGACAGCCGGGACGATCTGGAGGGGGTGAAACCCGGCCAGCAGAAGTAGGGGCGTCAGCGTCGTGCCGTATCCCATACCCAGGGAGGAATCGATGAATTCGCATACCAGCGCTGCGCCAAAGATTGCCAGCACCCCCATCGTGCCGGGCAGCAAGCCGGCCATGGGGCCAACCTTTGACGATACGGCTATGCCGAAGGTGGCCGCCACGACGGCCAGCAGCCAGATACCGATTCGCAGTCGGCGAGCGGCAAGACGTTGCCCAAGCCACCGGCCTATGACAGCCACATTGCTCTGAGTCAGTGTTGTCATTGCATCCTCTCCATTGGTTCCTGTCCGAGCCAGGCATCGAACGAGCGCATTTGCGCGCGGTTACAGCGCATCCCCTCGCTGAGCAAATTCCGGCCTCAGCGTTCGGAAACTCTACTCGATGTACCCCAAGGCTCGCAGTCGCTGGCGCACGGCGTCGACCTCCTGGGGCGTGTAGCCGGTCAGGCCGTGGTCGAGCTTGCCGGCCGCCGCCAGATCACGAAGCACGTGGACGGCGAACTCGGTAACGCTGCGGAACCCCGTGCCCTCGATCATGTCCGTCAGGTTGTTGTACAGCTCGGCCGGGATTTTCAGGGTGACCGTTTTGCCTTGCTGTTTCCTGTCGGAACCCACGAGAACACTCCTATAGCACTCCGCTGGGAGTGTTATTGGAGTGTACCTTATGCCCGGGCCGGAGTCAAGGACTGTTTGAGCACGACGGGCCAGAAGGAACGTCTCGCCCTGGAGGTGCGGGCAGGGCTGGCGTTGCCGGGGCTTTCTATCGGACGTTGCCCTGCCGGCGTTCGAAGCAGCAACGACTATGTGATAGCAGGCCACTCAGAACTTGTTGGCCTGGTGCAGCGGAGGTTTGCCGGCGAGCATGGCGGTGAGGTTCTGCACGGCCATGGTGGCCTGTCGGACGACGCTTTCGTAGGTGCGGCTGCCGATGTGGGGCGTCAACACGACGTTTTCCAGGCCGATGAGGGGGTTTTCCTTGCGGATGGGCTCGGGTTCGACGACGTCGGCGGCGTAGCCGGCCACTTTGCCGCTCTTGCATGCGGCAGCCATGTCGGCCTCGCTGATCAGCCCGCCGCGCGAGGGGTTGACGATGTAGACGCCGTCCTTCATGGCGGCTAGGCGATCGGCGTTGAGGAACTCGCGATTGTCGTCGGTGAGGTTCATGTGCAGGGCGAGGAAGTCGCAGGCGGCCAGGACGGCGTCGGCGGAGCGGGCGTGCTCGATGGCGGGCGGGAACTCGGCGAATACCTCGTGGCTGAACTGTGCGTTCAGATCGGAGAGGAACTTGTCGTTGGCGCCGTTCCAGAAGATGTCGTAGGCCAGCACCTTCATGCCGAACGCCATCGCCCGCTTGGCCACCTCCTTGCCGATACGCCCGAGTCCGAGGACGCCGAGCGTGTGGCCGGCCAGTTCGTGGCCGGTGATGCGCTTCCATTGGGCCTGACGGACGAAGCCGTTCTCCTTGGGGATGTTGCGGACCATAGACAGTAGCAGGCCGATGGTGTGCTCGGCGACGGTGGTGTGGTTGACGCCCGGGGTGTTACAGACGGGGATTTTCAGCTCGGTGGCGGCGTCGAGGTCAATCTTATCCAGGCCGATGCCGTACTTGCTGAGGCACTTGAGCCTGGGCAGGCATTGGGCCAGCACGGGCATGGTGAAGGCATCATCGCCGCAGATGATGCCGTCGAAGTCGCCGACGAGCTTGAGCATGGTGTCCTCGGACAGGGGTCCGCGCTCGCGGGTGAGGAGCCATCCTTGCTTGGCGAGCAGGTCGTGGTGGGGTCCGGGGGTGTCTTGAAACGACGTGGTGGTAATGAGCACCTTCATGCTGTGGCTCCTGATTTAGGATGCTTTTTCGATGAACCCTTTTGGGTGTTTCCTGTGGCCGGCCATTTTGTCGGACAGGGCGACAGGTGGCAAGGGGCCGGCGGGCATGGCCGGGGCGTTTCCCGTCGGGCACGATTGAACAGAGCAACCTGCTCTTGATCGACGGATAGCGGATGTCTATAGTGCGGCTGGGCACGCCCAGACGGGGAGGCATCATGGCGCGGATTTACGTGGACCAATTGTCAACCGGGCAGCGAGTGACCGATCAAGTGTTCCTGGTTCGTACGAAGGACCTGCGAACGGCCTCAAACGGCAAGAAGTACATTCACCTGGTGCTGGGCGACCGAACGGGTCGCCTGCCCGGCCGTATATGGGACGCGAGCGAGTCGGACTTCAACCAAATCCCGGAAGGTGGCTACCTGCGTTTCACGGGGCGGTGCGAGAACTACCGGGGGAATCCGCAGTTTATCGTGGACGGGTTCCGGCCGGCGGATCCGGACAGCCTGGACATGGCCGACTTCGTGCCGCGGACGCCCGGCGACGTCGAGGCGATGTGGAAAGAGGTCAAGGCGGCCTTGCGAACCATTAAGAACCGCGATTTGCTGGCGCTGATCAAGCAGTTCGTGGCCGACGAGTTATTCGTGCAGCAGTTCAAGCAGGCGCCAGCGGCGATGGAGCGTCACCATGCCTACCTGGGAGGCCTGTTGGAGCACACGCACAGCCTGGTGAGGCTGGTGCAGGTAATCTGTCCGTTGTACCCGCAGTTGAGCGGGGACCTGATGATCGCGGGGGCCTTCCTGCACGATGTAGGTAAGATTGCGGAAATCGAGGCAGGGGCGGCGCTGAACTACACGGACGACGGTATGCTGGTGGGGCACCTCGTCCGCGGTGCGATCTGGATCGAGCAGCGTGTTGCGGCGGTCGAGGCGGAGACGGGCCAGCCGTTTCCTGCGGATTTGAAGGAGGTGCTGCAACACATCGTGCTTGCGCATCACGGCGAGCAGCAATTTGGCAGCCCCAAGTCGCCCGCTGTGGCCGAAGCGTTTGCGCTGCACTATCTGGACAATCTCGATGCCAAACTGCATCAGGTGTTTCGGCACATCGACAGCGATCCGGATGCCACCAGTGACTGGACGCAATACGTGCGGCCTTTGGGTACGCGGCTGCTGAAGCGGGACGTTTCGGACCCCGACGACGACGCGTAGCAGCGATTGGGGGCATGTCTGGCAAGCCTCCGCCCATTCGGCGTTTGGATGTGGGCGGCCGTTGCCGGTCAAGGTGTGTTTGATGCGGGGTGCTCGTGGAACGGCCGGCGCTCCTGATAGAGGCGAAGCCGGGCGCGGACCTGCGAAGACAGGGCTGATTGGCCAAGCGATTCGGCCCGTTCGATAGCGCGCGTAGCGGCGTCGACGGCCTGATCGAACAGACCGTTCTCGGCGTAGGCTGCGGCGAGGGTATCGAGCATCTGTGGCGGGGTGGGGTCGACCAGTCCGCAGGCTCGTTCGGCCAGGGCAACAGCCCGGGTACCGTCGCGAACCTCGGGCTCGGGACAGGTGGCCAGCAGCCAGGCGAGGTTATCCAGCACGGTGGGCTGATCGGGCATGATCCGCAGGGCCTGCTGGTAGTGGTGCACTGCTTCTTCGACGCGGCCGATCTGAACCAGGGCGTTGGCAAGATTGTGGTGGGCGCCGACATGGTCGGGATGCACTTGGAGGACACGTTGGTACTGCTCGATGGCCTGGGGGAACTTGCCCTGTGCAGCGAGGGCCAGACCTAGTCCGTTGCGCGCCGCTGCATTCTCCTGCTCGACCTGCAATATGACCTGGTACTGCCGCGTGGCCTGTTCGGCTCGGCGGTACCGCAGCAGCAATACGGCAAGATCGAGCCGCGTCTGGATGCTGTCGGGCGCGATCCGTAGCGACAGTTCGTATTGTTCGACGGCCTCTTCGAAGGCGCCGAGACGATCGAGTGCCCCAGCCAGGTCGGCGTGCAGGCCGTGATCATTGGGACTGATTACGAGCGCCGCGCGGTAGATCTGGACGGCCTTGTCAGCCCGGCCGACCCGCAGCAGGACACTGGCGAGATTGCTGTGGGTCACGACGTCATCGGGCTTGATCTTCAACGCGGCGGTGAGGTGCCCGATCGCCTCCTCGTGCATGCCCTGTTCGCCGAGGACGGCGCCGAGGTTGTTATGAGCGTCGGCGTGGCGGGGATCGATTTGCAGGGCTTTGCGGTACTGCTCGATGGCCTCGGACAGTCTGCCCGTACTACGAAGAGCGACACCCAGGTTGTAGTGGCCCTCGGCGAAGTCGGGTTTGATCTGAGCGGCTCGTCGATAGTGGACGATGGCGTCGCCGGTGTCGCCGCGGGCCGACAGAAGGTTGCCCAGGTTGTAGTGGGCCATCCAGGCAGACGGGTTCTTGGCGAGAGTGTCTCGCCAGAGGGTTTCGAGGTCTTTGTAGGATCTGCTCTGCCGCCAGGTAAGCGTGGCGAGGACGATGAGGATCAGGCAGGGCGCTGCCAGTTGGCAGGCAGCAAGGGCCAAGCGGCTTGGGCTCCTCGAGTGTGACACATCGATTCGTTTCTGCGCACTTCGGGCGAGCCCGGTCAGTGCCGCGGCAAAGAGCGTGATCGGTCCGATGCTGGCGAGGTACTGGAAATGGTCGGCCACGAAGGAGAACCGCATGGGATAGACGTCGACGAACCCGAGGGCAGGCAGGAGCGTGCCGCCGAAGAACAGGGCCGCCACCAGGGGTCCGGGGCCAAGGCGTCTGCGGAGCAGCCAGAGGGACGTTACCAGGGCCAAGGCGGCAGCCGGGTAGAGGTACTGCCACCAGACGGACGACTCGATGTGCCATCGAGGGTAGGTGAACGTCAGGTGCGCCGGCCAGGCGAGCTTGCCGAGATAGAACCACAGCGCTCGGGCGGCAATGAGCCCCCGGTCGACGAAGGAGAGAGCCCACTCCTGCCCTTGAGCGCCGACATGCTGCTCTTCGAGCCAGGCGGTGTTGAGGCCCAGCACCAGACCGAGCACGAAGAAGGGAATCAGCGGGGTGAGGTCAGCGAGGCGAATCCGCCCGCGCTTGTACCCTATCACCAGCAGGACTGCGGCCGGGAAGGAGCATGTCACGGTCTTGCTCAACAGGGCACAGAGGAACAGGATCAAGGCGGGAGGGTACCAGCCCCATCGGCGCGGTGCGTCGGGTGGGCCGTGGTCGATACGGGCGAAGCGCACGTAGGCAAGTGCGGCGAAAAGATAGAACGCGGTGGAGAGGGTGTTTTTTCGCTCGGTGATCCATGCCACGGATTCGACGTGGACTGGATGCAGGGCGAAGAGGGCTGCCGCCAGCCAGGCGCCGGGCATGTCAAGGCGGCGAAGGAGCCGCCAGAGCAGGATGGCGCTTGCCGCGTGCAGGAGGACGTTGACCAAATGGTAGCCGAGTGGCTTGAGCCCCCACAGACGGTATTCAAGCCAATACGAGGTGTGAACGAGGGGGTAGTACTGCGGTGTGGCGCGGGGTTTGAGCCAGATCGCGCGCAGTCCGTCGAGACTGCGGAGCGCGGCATTGTCGGTGACGTAGTGTTCGTCGTCCCAAACGAAGCCACCGCGGATTGCGGGGAGGTAGGCTGTCAGCACCGCCAGGGGCAGGATCAGGCCCAGCACAGTCTGCTTTAGGATCGGTTGTGTGCGCATGGGTCAGGCCACGCGGCGTCGGAAGGGCTCAGCGCCATCAGTATTCCTTCTGCTCTGCGTCGAACGTTTCGGGTGCGGCTGTGCCGGGCGCTTCGCGGCGGTCCATGGCTTGTTGGATCTGTTCGATCCGCGCCAGCAGGTTGCGGCGGACGCCGTCGCTGAGCCCGACGGCGGGATCCCTGATTCTGGCGGCCTGCTCGCGCAAGTACTGCCGGGCGTAGTCGGGCCTGCCCATTCGCAGCCATAGATCGACCATGCGTGGGTAGACAACAAGCCCGAGGGTCAGTCTGCCGTCGACGGCGGCACGGAAGTAGGTTAACGATTGCTGAAAGCCGTCCGGCCCGCGAGCCAGCCAAAGGTGCGCGCGGGCGATCAACGCTTCGGGCAACTCGGGCCACCAGAGGCGTCCTTCCTGCTCGGCCTGGCGCACACGAGACAGCATGTCGCATCCTCGCCGCAGGTAGAGATGCGTTGTGCCGGTGTACAGCGTCAGGACCCACTGTGGGCTGGTGTCGATGGCGGGCAGGAACAGGCGCGTCGAGGGCGTCATGCGGAGCATCACGGCATCGGTGCCGGACTCGTCGAGTACTTGCATGATCCGCTGGACGACTCGCTTGCGGGCGGCCTCGTATCTGGCCGGAGGGAGATTGGGCGGCAGCTGCGTCCAGAATCGCTGAAAGCGGATGTAGTGTTCTTCGCTGTAGACCTGCTGGCTGCGCCCGTCGATGTAGACCTTCACGCCCGGCGCGTGAAACATGACCGGGCCGGCGTAGACCCAGTGGGTGACCAGATTGGCCTGGAAGTTGTTCCGCTTGAGGAACTCGATGGCGATTCCCGGCGACCTGTCGTACTGGATGGTTCTCTCGAGCAGGTTGAAGCTTGCCCGATCGGGATCGAAGCTATGCCGGTTTGCGTAGGGGGCGACGTAGCATCTGTCGACGTGCCGGACGATCACGATGGCAAGCACCACCGATCCGACCCAGGATGCCAGCGCGAGCACCTGCCAGGCGTCGCGCACACGACGAGGGATGGGCCAGAGGAGCCGCATGATGAAGACCAGCAGCGAGGGCAGGGCCACGATATACAGAATGGGGGCGAAGCGCCGCGCCCACATGGCCATGTAGAGCCCGATGATTATGGCGGCCAGGTCGAACAGACCCCAAGGCGTTGGAGGACGGAGGGGGTTTCGCTGCTTGGGTTCGATGGCCCAAGCGGATCTCACTGCGACGGCTGCGCCGAGAGCGGCAACGCCGGTGGCCAGGGCCACCCAGAAGGGCAGGGCAGGGGGGAAATTGGCCGTCACATAAGGCGGGCGCCATTCGCTGACCCGTCGGAAGACCTCGCTTTCGGCCACCTTGAAGGGGTGTGTGAGATTCTCTACGCCGAAGGGGCTGACAATGACTGTGATAATGACTGCGGCGAGCGTGCAGGCCACGATCGCGATGACTTGTCGATCAGAGGTTAGCGCACTCTTTGGGCGAACGAGGCGCGTGAGAGCCCAACATCCCAGGAAGACTACCACCATACCGTAGCCGAAGATGAAGCTTCCGTGCGCGCAGCCCCAGACGACGAACCACGGCAGCAGCAGCAGGGCCGGCCACAATCTCTTTTTCTTATCAGGATTAGACAGCCAGGCGAGGCAGGCCATCAGGCCGGCCATGCATAGAAAGCCGGAGCTTTCCGGGCGGGGACTAAGCCATCGCAATGAGGCGGCCGATACAATGGCCGTGCCGATCAGGGCGGCCATCCAGGATCGGGACCGCGCCCGCGCTGCGGCGAGCATGAGGAGAAACATGGCCGCGCAAATCAAGTATTTGCCGTACACGGCTGCGTCGGGCGAGATGCGGCTGTACAGCCAGTAGTACATCACATGGCTGAGCCAGTTCTGATTGAACCACGGCTTGCCGTTGAAGGTGTAACTGAACGTATCGACCTTTGGCACGTAGCCAAGCTCGTCGATGATTTGCCGGCCGGCGTCCAGGGCGATCCACGTATCATTGGAATGGTGCTGTTCGAGGTCGCCGTAGGTGGCGGCCAGGACGAACAGGAGGACAGGTCCGGCCCTCAGGAAGGAGAGTATGACTCGCCTATCCGGCGAACGGGAGGATGGTCCGGCGCGCTTAGTCATTGTTGCTGTCGCGGGCTCGCGGTCGGTGTCTCGGGGCTGAGCTGGGAGCCGATGGCCGAGTTGACCGCCTGCATGAGTTCGACGTAGTCGGCCTGGGCTTTCATGAGCTTCATGATGAGCGGATTGCCGGCCACCTTGGCCTCGAGGTCGGCCAGCTTGTGCTTATCGGCCACCTCGATGGGTTTGCCTTCGTTTTCCAGGCGGTGGATGTGTTCGGCCTGCCTGCGGTGGTCGTCCAGGAGCCTTTGGGCGTCGGTGTCGGCGCGGGCGGCTGCGGAGACCTGTTGCATGGCCTGGGTACGCAAATGTTGAGCGATCAACTTGCCCAGTCGCTGTGCTTGGTTTAGGATTTCTTCCACGGGACTCTCCTTGTCACTCTGTTCTTCAGTCAGGGCTGCATTCTAAACCATGTCAGACGATTATGCCGACCGCATTCTGAAGTTTGTTTCAGACAGCCGCTACCGTCCCCAGAAGGTGCAAGCGCTGGCCCGCAGCATGGGTGTAGCCCAGGCCGACTACGCCCAGTTCCGCGACGCGGTGAAGGCGATGATGAAGACCGGCCGCATCGTTCTCGGCAGCCGCAGCGCGGTCACGCTCCCGGCGATGTCGAAGCGGGTTGTGGGAACGTACCGGGCGAATCCGCGGGGGTTCGGGTTCGTCGTGCCGGCCAGCCCGACGGCGCACGGCGATCTGTTCATTCCGTCCGGCGGATCGCTGGACGCGATCACGGGCGATACGGTGCTGGCGGAGGTGCGCAAACGGAGCAAACGGGGCGAGCGGACGATGCTGGAGGGGCGGATCCTCGAGGTCGTGGAGCGGGGACAGAGCCGCTTCGTCGGCGAGTTGGTCAGGGAGCAGGACCGGTGGCTGGTCTGGCCCGACGGCAACCGGCTGCACGCGCCCGTGGTGGTGAGCGACGTGACGGCGAAGGGCGCTCGGGATGGCGATCAGGTGGTGGTGGAGATTCTCGAGTATCCCACATCCGAGCGACCGGCGACTGGCGTGATCGTCGAGCGTCTCGGTCCGCGCGGTCAGCCGGACGTAGACCTGCTGTCGGTGATACGGCTGTACCATTTGCCGGATGAGTTCGCCGACGAGGTGACAGCCGAAGCGCGTCGTGCGGCAGACGGTTTCAGTCTGGATGCGGAACTGCGGCGGCGCGAGGATTGTCGCGATCGGACGATCATCACCATCGATCCGACCGACGCACGAGACTTCGACGACGCGATCGAACTGACGCAGAATAAGGACGGCAGCTACGAGTTGGGCGTCTACATCGCCGACGTGAGCCACTTTGTCAGGTCCGGCTCGGTGCTGGACGTGGAGGCAAAGCAGCGTGGCAACAGCGTGTACTTTCCCAACAAGGTGCTGCCGATGCTGCCCGAGCTGCTGAGCAACGGTCTGTGCAGCCTTCAGCAGGGCGAGGACAGGCTTACCAAGGCTGTTTTCATCCGATACGACGCGGGCGGGCAGGTGCTCGGCACACGGGTCGCCAGCGCGGTGATCCGATCGACCATGCGCCTGACGTACGAGCAGGCGGGTGAGATCCTCGCCGGCAAGACGGGGGGCTATCCGCGCCAGGTGGTGGATCTGATGAGGCGGATGGAGCAGTTGGCCCGGATCATTCAGAAGCGGCGGTTCGAAGCCGGCATGCTGAGCCTGGATTTGCCTGAGGTGGAGTTGGTGTTCGACGACGACGGCCGCGTGATCGATGCGCAGCCGGCCGAGTCGGGCTTCAGTCACACCATCATCGAGATGTTCATGGTGGAGGCGAACGAGGCGGTCGCTCGCCTGCTGAATCGCCTGGACGTTCCCTGCCTGCGGCGGATCCATCCGGAACCGGAGAGCCTGAATCAGCAGAGCCTTTCGCAGTTTCTTCGCGCGCTGGGGCAGAAGCCGCCTCGGAAGATGTCGCGGCAGGACCTCCAGAAGGTGCTGGACAGCGTTCGCGGTCGGCCGGAGTCTTACGCGGTGAACCTGGCGGTGCTTCGCAGCATGATGGCGGCGGAGTACTCGCCCCAGACCGTCGGGCACTACGCGCTGGCCAGCAGTCACTACTGTCACTTCACCTCGCCGATTCGTCGGTACCCGGACCTGACCGTTCATCGCCTGCTGGAAGCGCATCTTCGCGGCAAGCTGGAAGGGACGAGTGACCGCAGCGTTGCGCCCGACTATCAGGACTTGGTCGAACTGGGCAAGCACTGTAGCTACACCGAGCGCCGGGCCGAGGACGCCGAGCAGGAGTTGCGGACGATCCGTATTCTCGAACTGCTCAGCGAGCGGGTGGGCGACGTGATCGAAGGTGTGATAACCGGCGTCACAACGTTCGGCCTGTTCGTGCAGTGTCAGCGATTCATGATCGATGGGCTGGTACGTTTCGACAATTTGCCCGACGATTGGTGGGAGGTGAACGAACGGACCGGGGCGCTGATCGGTCAGCGGACGGGAAAGCGCTTCCAGATTGGTGATTTGGTCACCGTACGGATCGCGCAGGTGAACATTCCGGCACGTCAGCTCGACTTCGGGCTGGAGGGCCACGGGGCTCGTTCGCCCGCAGGCGGTAAGGGCCGGCCGTCAGGCAAGAAGGGACCGGCAAAGAGCAAGAGGACGAAATCAACTCGCCGGTGAACCCAGTCGACGTCTGCACGCTCGGCCGCTTTTTACGCCCGGGACAGGCCGAATCCTTCACAGCTACCATGGGATCATGGCCAAGCAATCCACCGAGGTCCTGATTCCGCAGGAGCGGATCGAGCGTCATATCCTGTTGATCCGGGGCGAGAAGGTGATGTTGGATGCCGACCTGGCTGAGTTGTACGGGGTGGCGACGAAAGTCCTAATCCAGGCGGTCAAACGCAATATGGAACGCTTCCCCGATGATTTCATGTTCCAGCTTGATAGGCAGGAGTTTGACAACTTGAGATCACAAATTGTGACCTCAAGTTCAGCCTGGGGCGGGCGTCGGTATCGGCCGTATGCCTTTACAGAGCAAGGAGTTGCGATGCTCTCGAGCGTGCTACGCAGCAGGCAGGCTGGGAAGATAAATAAAATTGATCTTTTAGCGTACTAAGGTTAACATTATTCAAATAGTCGTGTATATTAGGGCTGTAAAGTTGATCCTAATGGGATGATCGAACCAGCGATCGACAACAATTGCCCGTACTGTGGCTCGGCCATGTCGGTAACTCGGATGAGCTGCCACAAGTGTGGGGTGGCGGTCGAGGCGGCGTTTCCGAGCCCGCGCCTGGGCAACTTGCCGATCGAGCACCAGCGGTTTATCGAGATGTTCGTGTTGGCCAGCGGGAGTTTGAAGGAGATCGCGTTGCAGACGGGCGTGTCGTATCCGACGGTGCGGTCGCGGCTGGACAAGGTGATCGAGGCGTTGCGCAACGAGATCGCCAAGACGCACCAGGTGAAGGGCACGATCCTCGACGCGGCCGGTGAAGGGAAGATGACGGCGGAACAGGCGGCCCGACTAATCAAGGGGATCTAACCCGAATCGAACAGACCCATGGGTGGTGGTTTAGGTTCGCAAACCAACGATGAGAGCGACGTCCGGTCGGCTTCGGCCGACGAAGAGGCGTTGCTGGACGAGGCGATGCAGCAGGCCGATGAGTGGCTGGTGGCGTCGCTACAAAGGGAAGAACTGCGCCGTCGGCGGCGACGCCGGTGGGCGCTGGGAGGTATCGCGATGACCATCACGGTGGCAGCGGTTGTGACGGGATTGATTCTGACCGGGGGTACGACACCGGCTGGGGTAAATCAGTCGGGCCAGGCGGAAGTTGTCAGGACGGCGCCGCCAAGCAGCGTTAAGAGTATGCCAGCTTCCCCAAGAGACGTTAGGAAGGCGACGGGACTGGCAGCCGAAGGCTGGGACCTGTGGCGGAAGCGCCAGTACGCGCAGGCGGAGGCGAAGTTCGAAGAGGCTGTCAAATTCGATCCGGAATCGACCAACGCGTGGAGTGGCCTGGGGTGGAGCCGATTCAACGGGGGTGACTCGCTGGGTGGTGAGGAGGCCTTCAAGCGGTGCCTGGAGCTGGACCCCGGCCATCCGGCTGCGCAGAACGGATTGGGGCAGGTTTACTTCTTCCGCCGGCAGTACGACAAGGCCAAGAAGCACTGGCTGCCCGTGGCGGAACGAACGCCGGCATCGTGGTACGGGCTGACCAAGACGTACCTGCTGGAAGGTGATTTCGATACGGCGGCGAAGTGGGCCAAGAAGGTGATCGACCAGCAGCCGGACGACCCGACAGTCAGGAGGATGTTGGAGGCTGCGCAGGCGAAAAAGCTCAGCCCCGAGCTGCGCAGACTCATCGAGCCGCCCGATCCGACCCAGCAATCGCCCGAGACCGAGAAGGGCTGGCAGTTCTTCAACCAGGGAGAGCTTCCACGGGCCATGACGGAGTTTCGCACGGCCCTTGCGAAGAACTCCGTCGATGCCAACGCCCACAATGGGTTGGGCTTCTGCCTGCTCAACAGCGGCAAGGCCGACCAGGCGAAGAAGCACTTCGAGGTTTGCCTGGCGCTGGTGCCCGGGCACGCCGGGGCGATGAACGGTTTGGCGCGGTGCCTCAAGGCCGAGGGTAAGGTCGACCAGGCCATTGCCCTGTGGGAGAAGATGGTCGAGCAATATCCGGGACCCAACGCGGGGACATGGGGATTGGCCGAGACTTATCTGGAGCAGAAGCGGTACGACAAGGCCGTCAGGTACTTCGAGCAGTTGGTCAAGGCGAGCCCTGACGATGCGTCGCTTAAACAAAAGCTTCAGCAGGCCCGCGCGGGGGCGGCGGGGCAGAAGTAAGGGCGGCGAGCGGCCAGGCCAAGCGAAGCTGTAACGTGTGTTCTACTCTTTGTTGAACGGACTGATCCGGCCCGCGACGGGCGTGAGTCGGGTTTCGGGAACGGCAAACGGCGGGGGCGGGCGTCTTCGCGCCTTCGACTACGCTGGTGGCGACGCGGGGCATGGGTGCAGGCGGACCGCGGCGGGGGCTGGTTGGGTGATGCCGGCGGCGCGCAGGACGCGGTCAAGAACCGTCTGCGTGTGGGCAGCCGGGATGAAGCGGGGGTCGGGCAGGCGGCGGCCTGTTACCTTCGGCGTCCAGAGCGATGCCTGGTCGAACAGGACGGTGTACAGACGGTCGGGCTCGATGTCATCGGCGGGCAGGTTGGCATCGCGCAGGGCGTGCTGGAGGCCGCGGTATTGTATCTGATCCCAATGGTTGTCGTCGCGAGGCTTGGTGGCCAGGCGGTCGATCAGTTCCTTACCATACACCGGCGCGAGGAGCATAGGGGCGGGCTGCAGGGCGTACAGGATCTCGCCGACAGTGACGGTGTTCCAGTCGAGGATCTCCGGGTCGGGCAGGCCCATGGCGAGGTTGATGTCAGGGGCGAACTCATGCAGGAGGGCGTCGCGGAAGCGCTGGTTCAGGTCGTTAGGAGTCGGCCAGATCTCGCGGCCCGGCTGCGTCGGAGTGGGACGGTGGAGGCGCCACTGGCTGTCGAGCTGCGCGGTGGCGAGGATGCGGTGCTCCTTCTTCGACTGGACGATGAGTTCGGCGCCGAGGGGGCCGACGTAGTCGTGGCTCGCCCGGGCGAGGTCCTGGAAGGTCTGGCGGTCGGTGGGGCCGGCGAACCACCAGATGCGGCGGGCTGGGGCGAGGGGGTTGCGGTAGAAGAGGCTGAAGGAGACCTGTTCGGCGGGCCACTGCATGCGCGGCTGGACGTTGACGACAACGGTGCCGTCGGCGAGTTGCACGGGCAATTGCGGCATCACGCGGTGCACCACGGAATTGTCGGCGGGCGTGCCCAGGAGTACCAAGTCGCACGTGTCCAGCAACGTGCCGGTCACGTCCGTGTCCTTGAATACCGGATAGCCTCCCCAGGCGAAGTCGCCGCCGCCGAAGGCATTCCAGCGGCGCAGGTCGGTGGCTAGCTTAGCCAGGGCATCGGTCTGGTCGGCGGAGCCAGCGGTGCCGTAGACGATGCGAATGGGCCGGCCGGTCCAGAAGATGTCGCACGCGCCGCCGCCGGTATAGACGGTCGGGTCGTCGAAGTTCATCGGGGGCGAGGTGAGGACCTGGAGCGATTCGCCGGTAAAGCCCAGGTAGAGGCACTGGGCATCGCCTGGGGTAATCGTCGTGTTGCGGTTGCCGGAGGACTCGGCGACCAGCAGGGGGCTGTCCGGGGCGATCCAATCGCAGGGCAGGTCGATTCGGGCCCAGGCGACGTTGCGGGCATCGAGCGCGAGATGGTTTTTCCCAAGGAAGGTGGCCTCCAGGTGCGCGGGCTCATGCAGATCGGCGTAGCGGAGGATCGAGAGCCAATACGCTTTCTTGAGCGAAGGATGCTCGCCGGCGAGGATGACACGACGCGGGCAGCGGTCGCGGCGGATCGGTCGACGGGCGGACCAGGGCATGATCTGCTGCGTGGCGACCTGGAGGCGCGGGTCGTGGCCGATCACCGGGTAGAGGTAGAGTTGGACCGGCGCGTGGGCCTGGCGGAGCATGGCGGCGCAGAACATCGCGCCGCGCGGCGTGACGGACAGGTCGCCGAGGCCATGATGAATGAAGGTGGGCAGGTTGCACATCTGTTCGAGCGGCATCTCAGTGGCGCTGCCGCAGTAGACCAGGCAGGTGGCGAAGAGGTCCGGATACGTCGAGCCGATGCAGTAGGCGCCGTGGCCCCCCATGCTGCCACCGAAAAGATGGACCCGGTCGGGGTCGATGCGGTAGTGGGCGATCACGTCGCGGACCTGGTTGACGACATCGTTTCCGGGCACCCCCGCGTAGCCGGAGAACGGGCCGCGGGCCATGGGCCTCATGAACAGGTAGCCGGACTGGTACTTGCCCCGGCTGGGGCCGAAGCCGTTTTCTCCGCTGTGGGTGCCGTTGGCGCCGTGAAGGCAGACGATCAAGGGGTAGCGTTGCTGAGGCTCGCGTTCGTAGTCGAGCGGGACGAAGAGGGTGTAGGGCTGCGGGCTACCGTCGACGGGGGAGCGGATGGCGGCCTCGAAGTAGCCGCGCTGGTCGGCGGTGTAGCGGCCAATGCGGCGGACGGCTTCGGCGACTTGGCGGAAGCGGTGGAAGTCGACTCGCGAGGCGTAGGCGAGGGGCTGAGCGACGGGCTGTTTGCCCATCTTGTCCCTGAGACGGTCGAGATGGAGTTGGAGCAGGGCGAGGTCGCGCGGGTCGGTGGGGTGCGGGCATTTCAGGTTCTTCAGCAGCGCGTCGACCGTACCATCGCCAAGCAGCTCGCGCATGACCTTCGCATCGCGGGTGACGGGCTCGCCTATAGGGGCCGGCGGGGGCGGAGACGCAGAGGCGAGGGCGGCTGATTCATCGGACATCCCCAGGAGGCCGAAGGCGTCCGGCTGGTGGAAATCGACGAAAACGCGGGCCCAGGAGGCGCATTCGTCGGCGATGTTGCGGGCGATATTGCCGCGCCAGAAGTGGGGGTCGGGGTGCTGGCCGGCCGCCAGGTCCGCCAGGCGAAGGCGCGCCTCGACAATCCAGCCCCGGCTGGTGATGGCGGCCGCGGCGGTGATATCGCCGTTCCACTCGGGTTGGAGGTCGGGCGCGGGGCGGACGGAGGTGTCGTACGGGCGCCAATGGCGCTCCTTGCAGGTGACGCGCTGGTCGAGGAAGGCACCGCTCATGTCGAAGACTACCTGAACATACGTGTCGCTCGCACGGTCGGCCTGGAGGAAGAGCTCGATGGTCTGGCCCTTGGCGGACGGTTTGTCGCGCGAGCCCTTGTCGAACTTGACGCCGGCGATGTCGGGCTGGAGGCACTCAACCGCCAGGTAGAGGAACCGTTCGTCACGGGCCATGCGTGCCACGGTCTCACAGGTCATCGGGCCGACACCTGAGTCGCAGTAGAGGCGGCCCATCGGTGGGACCGTCTGCCACGCTGGCTCGTCGAGCTTGCCGTCGATCGTCACCGGCTTATCCAGTCGCGGGACGCCGTAGATCGGCGGGGAGTCGGGCTGGAGGTACTCGACTGGGATGGACGGAGCGGTGCCTGGCGCGGATGCAACTTGCGATCTTGCCGGCTGCGGTGCGAGCAGGGCGACAGCCAGCAACGTTCCGAGACGGGAGACGATGTGGTGTGCGGATATCATGCGGAATCCTTTCATCCGGAATTTCCCGGATGACCTTCGGCCGACGACCGCCGTCGGCCTCTCTGATGAGCCTATCGCCGATCGCGAGATTGGCAAACGCTCTTTCTGCTCGGCGGAGGGGGTGTCCGGCCGTTGCCAGGCCATAATTCTGCCCGAAGCGGCCTCCGTAGAGGCGTCCGTTGCCGATCTGAGCAGACCGGTTCCGTCGCCCCTGCGTCCTCCCGCTATCTCGTCGTGCGTCGGCGTCATCCGGGCACCGGCTCCCGCGGCCTGAGCCGACGAATGCGTTCGAGGATGGCCGCGAACAGGCGGCGGGGAATCGCCACCTCCGCCATCTGGAAGACCACGTGCCGAGCATGCGTAACGACCTTCGCCCCGATCTTGATCAATTTCTCCCGCAGCGTCGTCAGCGACCAGTGCTTCACCGACCGCGGGAGGGCCAGCCGACGGAGGAAGTTGCCCAGGTTGTACGCGAGGGCGAATCCGCCTTCGGCGGACAGGCGGACCTGGTTGTCTACGAAGTCGTGGCAACTCAGCCGCGTCCACTTGACGGCGTTCTTGCCCTCCTTGATCGACTGCTCCGCCGTGCCACGACCGTTGTAGAACTTGACCACACGCCAAGAGGGCCGGCGGAGGTTGGTCACGATGAAGCCCACGCGCGGGAATCCCGACGTACGTCGGGACCCTGATGCCACTCGATCTTCGCGACGACCCGGCGGGGCTTGTCCCAACTGCCGGCCTGGTACAGGAAGTCGTGATACCACACGATCGGCTTGTTGGACGGACGGCCCACCGGCCGCGTCAACAGCGGCTCGATCTCACGCTGCAACACCTCGTTGGCGGGCAGACGTCCGAACGCCGACTGCCGCAGCAGGCCGACCATCGTGTGGCGCGTGTTCTGGCCGGTTCGCCAATCGTCAAGAAGACCCTTGGCCATCGCCATCATTCCGAGCACATCGGCCAGTTCGCGATACGGCAGGAGCCCGGCGTCCGAGGTGACCTTCGAGCCGTGGAATTCGAGCTTCAGAGACCCGTCGAAATCCACCCGAAGAGCGTCCTTGCCGGCTTCACCCATTGCATCCCTGCCTTCCGCCATCCGTGGCATCGAGAAAACCCTGTGTTCATGCGGTCAAACGATGCTCTATTGTACATCATCTGTAGTGGCCATCCGGGAAATCCGGGTTAACGACCGGACAATGGCGTGAGCGGGGCGCTGTTGGCCGGTCGTTGAATAGGTCCTGAAGGGGCGGTATCATGAATTGTCGGTAACGCCGCTAGGCAACGGCGGTGTGGCTGTCCGCTCAGTCGTTCTGGGGCGCTTGTTGGGATCGCCTTGGGTGTGTCGATTCGGATCGCAGCCATGAGCGACGCACTGGTTGAGCACGGCTTCTTCCCGAGTGAGGACGATCCTGGTGCCGTGCCGGTGTGCGGCGGCTGCCTGAAGCCTATCTCGCCGATGCAGCACTACTGCGGCGAGTGCGGGCATTGCGTCGGGCGGTTCACGCCGTATATCCCGTTTGTGAACATCCCGTTCAATTACAGCATCTTTGCGGTCATGTGGCGGCAGATGTGGTTCCAGTGGCAACCGGGGTTGGCGTGGAAGCTGTTTTATCTGTGGCTCATCTTTGAATTCGCGGGCGTCATGCTGCTGGTCGGGCTGCCGCTGCTGGGGTGGTCGAAGCTGCGCGCCGCGGGGGGCAATCGCCCAAGCGCCTGATACAACCCCCGATCAGGTGTTTGCCGCCGACAAAACATCCTGCATGGAGTAGAGGCCCGGGGGCTTGCCGACGATCCATTCGGCCGCTCGCAGCGCGCCCTGAACGAAGGTGTCTCGTGTATGTGCGGTGTGGCGAAGCAAGACGGTTTCGCCGAGCGTCGAGAAGAACACCTCGTGCTGTCCGACCACGTCGCCCATACGCAAGGCATGCACGCCGATTTGGCCGGCGGGTCGTTGCCCGGTCTGGCCCTTGCGGCCGAACACGGTGTCGCGGTCGGGCTTTCGATCCGTCGCCCGGCAAAGGGCGTCGAGCAGGGCCATGGCCGTGCCCGAAGGCGCGTCGGCCTTGAAGCGGTGGTGGGCCTCGACGATCTCGGCGTCGTAGTCGGGGCCGAGCGCCCGGGCGACCTGCCCGATGAGTCTCAAGAGGAGATTGACGCCGACGCTCATGTTCGGGGCCTTGAGCAGCGGGATGTGCTTGGCGGCTTCGTCAATGGCGGTGAGTTGATCGGGCGTGTGCCCGGTCGTGCCCATGACGATAGCGGCGGCGTCATTGCGGGCGAGCGACAGAACCACCTCCGTGGCCGAAGCCAGGGAGAAATCGACCAGCACGTCGAACGGCACGTTGCAGTCGTGGGCGAGGGTCGGTTCGCCGCCGGCCACGGATCGGCCAAGCTGGGGATGACCTGGTGCTTCGAGGGCGGCGACGACCTGCAAGTTTTTGCGATCACGGGCCAACTCGATGATGCGTCGGCCCATCCTTCCGGCAGCTCCTGTAACGGCAAGGCGAATCATGTGCAGTTCCTCCGCGAGCGGTTATGTGCGCCGGTGGCGATTCAATACTCTTTCATCGTGGCCGTGTCATCTCCTTGACCGGTCGACACGTCGCCTTCGGCTAAGGCAAGCAACCGGTCGGTGACCGGCTCGCCGAGTGCTCGGCAGATGGCCGCCAGATCGTCGGGCACCTGGATGGGCGGGTTGGCGTACCTGCCGCTGGTGGGTTGGGGCGGCGGGGGCGTGACGGCCTTGGTGTCGATGCCGGTGTGATACTTCACCGTTGCGTCGGGATCTTTCAACTCGTGGCCGGTGAGGATGCACACGACTGTTTCGTCGGGCGAGATGATTTGCTCGTCGAGCAGCAGGTGCAGGCCGGCCACGCTGGCCCCACTGGCCGGCTCGCAGCCGAAGCCGAAACGGCCGACCATGGCCTTGTGTTCCAGGATCTGCTCATCGGGCACCTGGCGGACCAGACCGTTGGTAATCTCCAACGCCCGCAGCGCCTTGGGCAGGTTTACCGGCCGACTGATCTCGATCGCCGAGGCGACGGTATGGGGTTTGTAGCCTGAGGTGTCCATCTTCTTGTACAGCGCATTGATCTTACCACAGTCGTAACGTCCCGCGTTCCAGCGGACGTTCTGCTTCTCGACCAGGTCGTACAGGGTGTTGGCGCCGGTGGCGTTGATGATGGCCAGGCGTGGGATGCGGTCGATCAGTCCCAACTCGTGCAGTTCAGCGAAGGCCTTGCCGAAGGCGCTGCTGTTGCCCAGGTTGCCGCCGGGCACGATGATCCAATCGGGCACGTGCCAACCGCAGGCCTCGAGGATGCGGTACATGATGGCTTTCTGCCCTTCGAGGCGGAAGGGGTTGACCGAGTTCATCAGGTAGATGCCGAGGCTGTCTGCCACCTGCCGGACGCGCCGCAGGCAGGCATCGAAGTCGCCTTGTATCTGCAAGGTGAGGGCACCGTAGTCGAGGGCCTGGGAGAGCTTGCCGAAGGCGATCTTGCCGCTGCCGACGAAGACGATGCCCTGAATGGGTTTGCCATCGACGCCGACCGACAGAGACGCGAACATGGCCACGGCTGCACTGGTGTTACCGGTCGAGGCGCAGGCGACGCGTCGCCGACCGAGTGCACAAGCGACGCTGAAGGCCGCGGTCATACCGTTATCCTTGAAGCTGCCGGAGGGGTTCAGCCCTTCGTACTGGAGGCGGAGCATGCCGGGCTTCATCCCCAACTCGCGGGCGAGCAGGTCGGCTCGCTGAAGGTTGGTGCGTCCCTCACCGATGGTGACGATATGCTCGGGCTCGGCGAAAGGCAGCAGCTCGCGGAAGCGCCACACACCCGAGAAGTCGAGCGAGCCTTCGCCGGCCAGCCCGCGCGTCCCCCAACGCGTCTCGAAGAAGGTCAGATCGCGGGGGACCTCCACCCGGTCCCAGTCGTAGAGAACATCGAGCAGCCCGCCGCACTTGTCGCAGTTAAACAACACTTGGCCGATGTCGAATGTGGCTGCGCAGTCTGGATTGATGCATTGTTGACGGGCCCAACGTTTCATGTCCGTGTCCTCGCCGACTGCCTTCTCGTTGTCCGTTCACTCATTCGGCGGCAAGCGCCTGGGTGCGACTACAGTCGGCTGCCGCGTTCGATTTCGCGCTCCTCGCGGCGCTGCCGCTCGCTGGCCTGCTGGAGTATCTTCTTCTCGGTCCGGGTGAGGCTGTGCATGCCTTCCGTATGGACCTTCGCCAGGATGCGATCGACCTCCTCTCGCTCCAGCTCAAGCAGCCGCCTCTTGCGCTTCCACGCGCTCTGCCGGATTCGTTCCTGCGTGCGGGTGATCCATCTGGAGCCTCGACGAAGGTAGCGAATCCAGACCACCGCCGCAGCCATCCCGCCCAAGTGGCACGCGTCGCTGAGGCGCTGACCCGAGGCGGGGTCGAGCGAGCTGAGCAAGTAGATCAGTCCGAAGATGACCGCCACGATCCGGATCGGGATGATCCCGAAGATCATGATACGCGGGAACAGGACGGCACAGCCGGCCAGCAGACCCAGCACCGCGCCGGAGGCACCCACCATGCCGTAGTCCTGCGCCCTCGTGGTCAGCACCAGCACGGTGTAGAACAGGCTGCCTACAGCGCCGCAACTCAAGTAGAAAGCAAGGAATCTTCGGGTTCCGAACGTTCGTTCGAGTTCGGGCCCGAAAAAATACAGCCCGACCATGTTCCAGATGATGTGACGGGCGTTGCCGTGTACGAACTGGTACGTCAGCCACCGCCACACTTGCAGGCCCGCCGTGGCTTCGTATACCTGAAATCTGAACTCGCGGGGTATAAACGTTGAGCCGCCGTTACGGAGGATCAGGTCCAGCAAGAACACGCCGAAATTGATGATCAGCAGATTGCGGACCCACTTGGTCAGCGGCGGCCAGACCCAATGGGTCGTGGGGCGTGGCCCGCCGGGTGGGTCATAGCCGGAATATGATCGATCTTGCCAACCCATGGTCCGGATCAAATTCCGTCGCTGGAACGGCAGTGCAAGCCTGAGGCGCTCTGATTATAAACAGGGTCCGGCAGGGGGACAACGGTGCGAGGCCTGCCGTGAGCGGTGTGCACGATGCCATTCCACGCAGGCCCACACGAAAAACAGCCGCAGGGCGGTGGTGTGGTGTTGGATCGGGCGCGAGCATATGGCGCGGACTCTGTGGGTTTTCAGCGGCGCGATACGCCGAGCGGGCCACCTTGAAACCCCTTGGCAGCAGTTCTATAGTGAAGGCGATGCAGCCAGGGCCGATTCACGCCGAGGGACGCTAGCGTCTGATGAACCGTATCATTCTTCTTGGCTCGACCGGTTCGATTGGAACCAGTGCGGTGCAGGTCATCCGCGAACTGGGTGCCGACTACCGCGTGGTGGGGCTGTCGGCCGGCTCGTCGTGGTCGTTGCTGGCCGAGCAGGCGGAGGTTTTGGCGCCTGAGGCGGTGGCGCTGGCTGACGAATCGAGCGAGCGCCGGCTGACCGACCGGATCGGGCGGCGGTGTCGTGTGCTGGTCGGACCGACGGCGGCGGCGGATCTGGTGGAGCAACTCGACTGTGACGTGGTGCTGGCGGCGATTGTGGGGGCTGCTGGTCTGCCGGCCACGCTGGCAGCGGTGGAGAGGGGGCGGCGTGTGGCCCTGGCCAACAAGGAAGCGTTGGTGGTGGCCGGCTCGCTACTGGTTCCGCTGGCGCGGCTCAGTGGGGCCCGGCTGGTGCCGGTGGACAGCGAACACTCGGCCATCTTCCAGGCCTTGCAGGCGGGGCGCCCCGAGGAGGTGCGGCGAATCTACCTGACCGCGTCGGGCGGGCCGTTTTACACATGGTCGGCGGAACAGATCGCGGCCGCCACGCTGGAACAGGCGCTCGAACATCCCACCTGGGATATGGGTCCGAAGATCACGATCGACTCGGCCACGATGATGAACAAGGCGCTGGAGATCGTGGAGGCGTGCTGGCTGTTCGGCGTACCAGCCCACAAGATCGAGGTGGTTATTCACCCGGAATCGATCGTGCATTCAATGGTCGAGTTTTGTGACGGCTCGGTGATCGCACAAATGGGCACGCCGGACATGCGGACACCCATACAATATGCACTGACGTATCCACAGCGCCGCCCGTGCTGTAGCCGACGTCTCGAGATCGGCGGGATCGGCACGATGCGGTTTGAGCAGCCCGATCATGAGCGCTTCGGCGCGTTGCGTCTGGGGTACGAGGTGGCGCGCAAGCGAGGGACGGCCGGTGCGGTGCTGAACGCGGCCAACGAAGCGGCGGTGGAGCTGTTTCGAGCCGGACGCATCCGTTTCGGAGACATTACCGCCCTGACGGCGTCGGCCTTGTCGGCCCACGAGGTGGTGCCCAACCCATCGCTGGAGCAGTTGTTGTCAGCCGACGGGTGGGCCCGTCGGCACGTTGCGCAGCTTTGTGTGGGCCGGGCCGATCCGGTACAATCCCGCCGCGACGTTTCCTGATTGTGTTGATGCTGTCGCTTGTGACGCGGAGGTTTCATGCTAGCCGAATCGCTCACCCTTTCCGCACCGAACGCCGACGGCGTGCTGTCGGCGCTGCTGGCCATCGTGGGCGCTATCCTGCCCATCGTGAAGGTCCTGGTCGGCTTTTCCATCGTAATTCTGTTCCACGAACTGGGCCATTTCTCGATGGCCAAGCTTTGCGGCGTTCGCGTGGACAAGCTGGCGATCGGCTTCGGCAAGGAGGTGGTGGGTTTCACGCGGGGCGAGACGCGCTATGCGCTGAACGTTTTGCCTTTGGGCGGGTACGTGAAGATGCTGGGGCAGGAGGACTTCTCGCTCGACAAGGAGAAGGAGTGGACGGCCGCGTCCGATCCCCGATCGTTCACCGCGCAGTCGGTGGGCAGACGCGCCCTGATCGTCAGCGCCGGGGTGATCATGAACCTGGTGTTTGCGGCTTTGGCGTTCATGGTCGTCTTCATGGTGGGGATGGAATCGCTGCCGGCCAAGGTCGGCTATGTCGTGCCCGACTCGCCGGCCGAGCGCTACGGGCTGCAAACGGGGGACGTCATCACGCGGATCAACGGCCGATGGATGGACGACTTCAATGACGTGATGATGGCCATCGCCCTGGCGGACCGTGACGAGACGTTGCAGTTCGATGTCCAGCGGTCGGGCAAGGACGCCTCGCTGCAAGTGCCTCCGGAGTACAACGAGCAGCGAAAAGTGCTTCAGGTGGGGATCGGGCCGGGTCTGACGCGGCGCGTGGCGTTTTCGGCGCTTCAAGATCAGGCTCATCCGGTGGTGGACCGGCTTCGGGCCGGTGACACCATCGTGGCGATCGACGGCCACAAGATCGACAGTTTCTACGATTACTTTCTGCTCTTACAGCGGGCGCAAGGACGCGAAATCGAAGTGTCGGCCGAACGACCGGTCGATCCCAACGTCGCTGACTCCCCGACCAAGCCGGTCACGTGTCGCGCGCGGGCGAACCTGAGCTTCGTCCAGCAGGTACGAGGCGACGAAACCAGCGCCACGCTGCTGGGGTTGCTGCCTCGTTGTGTGGTGACGCAGGTCCAGGAGAACAGCCCTGCCGAAGAGGCGCTTGTCGTGAGCGCGGGTGATCCAGTCACCGAAGAGGCCCGGGATCGCGGCTTCGAGGTGGGCGACGTGATCGTCCGTTGGGCCGACCTCGACACCCCGACTGTCCACGAGGTTCGCCGCAGCATCGACGAGAACGACGGGCAGGATTTGAACGTGACGATTCAGCGGCGGGGCAAGCGCATGGAGCTGGTGGTTCGCCCGCATCGCCCCGTGAGCATCTTCGGCCGCGGCGAGCCGATGGTGGGGCTGAACTTCGAGGGACAGGACGCCGACGAACTGATCGTTGCCGATACGCGCGAGGGCTGGCCGGTCCACGACGACCTGCGGATTCCACGCGGTGCGAGGATCGTGTCGGTCGATGCCGAGCCCGTGGCAACCTGGCACGATCTGGTCGCTCTGTTACGGGAGCGTGCGGGTACAACCGTCACGCTCGCATGGGAGTACGGCGGCGTTCGATCGGAAGCGGCGCTGCCGGTGCCGTGGTCGCTGTCGGCTGCGCTCGACCTGCCGGGCACGGCCCACCTCCTGAGCATCAACGGCAAGAGCCAGATCTACGTGCAGAGCGAGGGCAGACGCAAGCTGCTGGTGCTGCCGTACTGGCTCACCGTGCAGGAGCTATGCCGCGAGGCGCTGGGTGATGCACCACAGGCAGAGGTCACGGTCGAGTGGGCCGATCGGCTCAGCGGTGAGCGTCAGAGCGGAACGGCCACCGTCACCCCCGAGCGGCTCGATCCGTGGCTCATGCGGGTTCGTTACTCGGTCGAGGACATCAGGCCCGAGCCGGACACGATCATGCTCCAGGCGAGCAACCCCGTCCGGGCCCTCTGGATCGGCATGAAGAAGACCGGGTACTTCGTCTATTCGACCTACCTGACGATCGAGCGGATCATCATCAGTCGCACGGTGGGGATCGAGCGGATCTCCGGGCCGGTGGGCATCGTGAAGATGGGCAAGGACATCGCGGGCGTCGGCGTAACGAAGCTGCTGTACTTTCTGGCATTCATCTCCGTGAGTCTGGCGGTAATCAACTTTTTGCCATTGCCGATCGTGGATGGCGGGATTATGGTGTTCCTGATCATCGAGAAGATCAAAGGCAAGCCGGTCAGCCTCAGACTTCAGGTCATCACGCAGCTCGTGGGGTTGGCGCTGATCATCGTGGCCTTCGTCTTCATCACGATACAAGACATCATTAAGTGGAACGGCTGACCCCGCGCTACGCTACATCGTATGCTGACCGGCCCACCAGAGGTGCCACGCGTCGATCGCCTGGCGGCGCCGTTCGGGCGGATCGCGTGAGTCGAATCCAAAGCTCTCACCGGTGACGGCCCTTAAGGCCTGGGCGGCATGGTCGGCGACGGTCGCGCCGAAATCGATGGTCGCCGGCAGCGAAGTGGGCAGATTCGCCTCAGCCAGTTTGTCGGGACGGCTCTCAACGAACCGCTGCACCTGCCGCTGTAATGCCGGCAGAACCGTGACGGTCCGATCGTCCTCAAGGAGCGCCAGCAGTCGCGGCACGGCTTGCGTACTGCCCATCACGTGGACGCACTCAATCGCTTGCACGAGCACGGCCACGGACTCGTCGTCGGCGAGTTTGGCCGTCACAAGGCTGGCGGCCTCGCGCGAACCGACACGCTGCAATGCGACCAGCGCTGCGCAGACGGTCAGCTCGTCACGATCGTTCAGCATCGATGCGAGCACCGGCAAGGCCCGCTCGCCCTGCCAGCGGGCCAGACCCAGCGCAGCGGTGTAGCGGACATCCTCATCGCGGTCGCGCATGGCCTTAAGCAGGTACGGCTGGGCCTGTCGGCAGCGGGCCTGGCTGAGGATGTCGACGGCCAGCAGCCGCAACGCCTGGTCCGGGTGATCCAGAAGCGTTCCGACGGGATTGACGGCTCGATCGGCGTAGGTGGCCAGGGCGCCGGCGTAGGATAACCGCTCCACCGGCTCGGTGGCCCGTTGCAGCTTCCACGTCCACCACCGTACACGTATCGGTGTGCGGAAGGCCAACAGCCCTGCCCACGCCGCCACCAGTACCAGCACGGCGACAACCGTACCGGAATTGGCGCGGAGCACCCGGACGAAGCGTTGAGTGCCGGATGGGTGTGGATCGCTCATGGCTTGGCTACACGTCCTTTGGCTGGGTCCAACTTGTCGGGAATGCGGAACGACAGCGGCCGGGCATCATCCGAGCGGCGAGCGACGACCCCACCCAGTTTGTCCGTGAAAACCCAAGTGGTCGCATCCAACTGACCGCGCGGCATCCGCTGACGGTAGAGTACGCGTTCGGCATGTGGCTGCCTCGCCCAGCCGCCGTACCAGAAGGCAAAATACCACAGCTCGACACGCCAGATGACTTCATCGGGCTTGCTCTGGTGGAAGCGTCGGGTGCGCAGCTTCTCGACGAGCACGGCGGCCCGTTCGCCCACGCCGTTCAGCAGCAGGATTCGCACCTCGTCGGCAAAACGCTGCGGTCCGGCCACGAGGCGTTCGATCGCGTCTCGGTCGGAATCGCCGAACGCACGGGATGCCGGCTTCGTCGCCGGACGGCTGGCGGTGGTGCTCGAGTTGGCGGGCTCGACGGACATGTCGGCGCCTTCAATGCGGCCCAGCGTGGTCTTTAGTACGAGGTCGTAGCGCCGACCCACGATCAGCCCGGCAATCCGGAAGGCCCCGTGGCGGCGGTCGATTTGGCCGGTGACGGTCTGCTTGCTTTCGCGGTCCACGGCGGCGATCGACTGGAGCACGTCGGGCGGCTCGATCGTGCCGATGATCACGCCGTCGCGGGTCAGGTCGGCCGACGGCAAGGCGCGGGCCTGGACCAACACCAGCAAGCCCACCAGCGAGATTGTCCGGGTGATAGTCACCGCCCCGCATTATAATCGAAGCTCAGTCGACGGACGTGACTCTTTACGACGGGGGTTTGGTGCTCGGGCTATGAGTCGATCGCAGGGCAAACACCGATCCGTGACGCCGGCGCGGGTGGTCGATCGGGCGGTCAGGCAGGCGCTGCCGTGTCTTGCAGAAGGGCTTCTGGCCGGTGCGCTCGCCCAACGCAATTGGACGATCCCGCTTCAACCGCAACGGCTGGGGTGCTTGCATCGGGCGGCAGCACTGTTGCTGTACCGTGTCGTCCTGCTCTTGCAGGTCAACGCGGGCGGGCTGAGCGACGGCGGCGAATCGCCGCGGCCTGCCCGTAAGGACGTAAACCTGGGCAGGCAACTTGATCGGGCTCTGCGTGACCTTGCCGATGCGTCGGAGCGCCGCGTCTACGTGGGTCCACTGCTGGCGGGACGACTGCGGCAAGCAGGACGCCGTGCGGATCCGGTGTGGCTCGATGCCGTGCGATTCCTGCGCCGCCACCGGGTCTCCGACGCTGTGCTGGCCGAAGTGCTCGATCTGCTACGTGAAACCACCGATCAGAGCAAACCTGCCGATCTCGCACCGAGCGATCCGCAACGGCTCGGCTGGCTGCACGAACGGGTGATAGCTGTCTGCCTGCACCCGGTGACGGAGGACGCTGCGAGACGTCGTACAGGTGAGCCCACCGTGCCGGTTCGGCTGACCGTGCGAGGCTCACGAACGGGGCGAAAAGCCACGGGGAGCTTCTACACACCCGATGCAATCGTGCAACAAGTTGTAGCCAAAGCGGTCCAGCCGGCGCTGCGCGAGCATCTTGAGGCCGTAGCTAACGGCATAGGGAAGAACGCAAAGCCAACGAAGGCAACCGCGCGGCGCTTGCTGGCCGACGCGCTTGACTTTGCGGTGCTGGACCCAGCCATGGGCTGCGGGCAGTTTCTCGCGGCCACAGTCGAAGCCATCGCCGAAACGGTACGCGAGTGGCTCATCGAGCGTGGTGTGGGCGACGCTTTGGGTTGGCTGGATACGACGTCTGGTCGTGGGTGGCTGCGGAGGATGGTGCTGGCCCGTTGCGTGTTCGGTGTCGATTCAGATCCTGTCGGCGTCGAGCTGGCCAGGACGTGCCTGTCTCTACAGGTGGGCGCGGCAGCCCCGACGCTTGATGACCACTTCAAGTGGGGTGACTCCGTTGTGGGGCGCGGCCCAGACGACACGGAGGCCACACCGTCGCAGCCGGAATTGGGGCTTTCCGGCGCGCCGCCGCTGGACTGGCCGGCGGCATTCGACGCTGTGTTTCGGCGGGATGGGCGTCGGGGGTTCGATGTGGTGGTCGGCAACCCGCCCTGGATATCGTTTTCGGGGCGGCAACGTCAGGCGGCGCCGACGGCGCTGGTGGACTACTGGTTGGGGCATTACCAGGGGTTTTCCGGCTGGCGGTCGACGCACGGGCTCTTCCTGGAGCGAGCCGTAACGCTCGTCGGGCCAAGTGCTTATGTAGGTCTGGTGCTTCCGCTGCAGGTGTCCGACCTCAGCGGATACGGACGCCTTCGTCGGGCAGTCGAGCAACGTGCGTCGCTGGTTGAGCCTGTGACGGAGGTCGGCGAGGACGGCTTCAGCGGGGTGACCGGGCCGGCAGGGGTCTACGTGCTGGTTCGACGCGAGGACACGCGAGCAGGCAGCAAGTCGCCTGCCCCGCCTTGGCCGCGCCGTGGTGGCCCGCGGCGCGTGCGCGTCGCGCCATCGTTACCGCAGGGAGTTGTGCGGAAGGTGACGCGATTCGAGCCGCTGGCCCCCAAGACTTTCGGCGACCCGGGCGTGCACACGGGCAACAGCGCTCGACTGTTGATCTCCGATCGACCTATGGACGGACAATGGGCGCCTATCCGGCTGGGGCGCGACGTGTCGCGTTATCGACTCGGGCCGGCCAAGATGTGGCTGCGACTCGACTTGCAGTCGGTCGACGGGCGGTATTGGCGGATCGCTGCGCCCACGACGTACAGCCGGGCGCGACTGCTGCTGCGGCAGACGGCCAATCGCCCAATCGCCGCTGCGCACCGCGAGCCGACCTACTTCCGCAACAGCGCGCTGGCGTTTTATGGTGTAGACGATTGGGACGACGACTACGTCCTGGCGCTGCTGAACTCGAAGCTGATCGCGTGTTTGCATCGGTTGGCGTTTGGCGACGCTGCACAGCGATCGTTCCCGCAAGTGAAAGTGTCGCATTTGCAGAGCCTCAGGCTGCCGCCGTACGTCGCGTATCGCCTGCCGAAGGATCAGAACCCACTCCTGCGCCGGATGATACGATCTTTGCAGTCCGGACCGGCTGGTGACGACGCGAACGACTTGGCTGCGCGGTGCGGGCTGGCGAAGGCGCCGACGGTCGTCGTCCAGCGTCCATTGGCACATGCAGCCAGGATGATGACCGCCCTGGCAGCAACGCACGAGACTGTACAGAAGTCCGGTGACACGACCGGGGTGCGCGAGACCGCAGCGTTCATGGTGCGGCTGGACGGTTTGATCGACCGGCTCGTATATCGCCTGTACGATCTTGGGCCTGGGGAGATTACGGCGGTCGAGAGGCTCGCGGCGGAGGCGGTCGGGATATGATCGTAGTCGGGATCGACGAAGCCGGTTACGGGCCGCTACTGGGGCCTCTGGTGGTCAGCGCGGTTGGCCTCGAGCTGCCGGACCGCCTGGCCGACGAGAGTCTGTGGGATATGCTTCGGGCCAGCGTAAGTGCCCGCGTTGGAGTCACTCAGACCCGCCTGATGATCGCCGACAGCAAGAAACTGTACCGTAGCGGGCAGGGGTTGGATCGACTGGAGACGGCATCGCTGGCGTGGCTGGCGACGTGCGGTCAGAAGGTATCGGGCCTGACAGAGCTGTTGCGCTATGTATGTCCTCAGGCCGTCGAGGCGATGGCGGAGTACCCATGGTACTGGCAAACCGACGTTGAATTGCCGACGGCCGTCTCTTTGGGGCAGGTGGAGACGCACGCCAACGCGCTGCGCCGCGACCTGGCAGGCCATCGCATCCGCCCGTTGGCTGCGTGGGTGGAAGTGTTGCCGGCCGGCCACTACAACCGCATGGTGGACAGAACGCGGAACAAATCGACGTTGCTGTTTGGCTTGGCCACCCGGCTGATGCAGCGTGCGACGCAGGAGGTGGGCGACTCGGCGGAGGTTCGTATTGTGGCCGACAGGCAGGGCGGGCGCAGCCGATACGCCAGGCCTCTGATGCTGGCGTTCGCCGGCCGGAGCCTGGCGATTGAGGACGAATCGCCCGAGCGCAGCGCCTATCGGCTGACCCAAGGGCGGAGCTGCTGGCGCGTTGCATTTCTTAAAGGCGGCGAGCAGCAACATCTGCCGATCGCCCTGGCCAGCATCGTGAGCAAGTACATTCGCGAGTTGTTTATGGGTCTGCTGAATCGGTACTGGCAGGCGAAACAGCCGGGCCTGTCACCGACGGAGGGATATTACACCGACGGTAAGCGCTTCCTACGAGACCTCGACGGGACGTTGCGGGCGGCGAGAGTGGACCGCCGCCTGCTGGTGCGTAGCCGTTGAATGACACGGACGATGGAACCGCAGGCGAGGGCGCGCATCAAAAGGAAGGAATCCTAAGACGGCGCCGCGCGGATCGGGCATCCGGTCGGCCGGCGCCGATAACTGCCTGGAAGGAGCTATGCCATGCGATGGGGATGGATGTTGGCGATGTGTCTTGCGTGTCTGTGTCGGCCGGCGAGCGGAGCGAAGCTGCCGACGAAACGGGTCATGCTGTTCAGCAGCGGGGTGGGCTACTTCGAGCGGTCGGGCGCGGTCAGCGGGGCCGATTCGGTGGAGCTGCGGTTTCGCACCGAGCAGATCAACGACATCCTCAAAAGCCTTCTGCTGGAGGATCTGGGCGGGGGCAAGGTGGGCGTGGTGACCTACCCGGCCCAGGAGCCGCTGGACCGCACGCTCAAGTCGTTTGCCGTCGATGTAACCGCCGCCAAGACGCTGGGCGACCTGCTGCGCCAGTTGCGCGGCACCGAAGTCGAGGTGCTTGCAGCCGGTGAGAGCTTTGCAGGCCGGATCGTGAGCGTCGAAGGTCAGAAGCGGCACACCGGCGACTCACCCGGGATGACGGTTGAGATCGACGTCTTGACGGTGCTGACCGACAAGGGGCTGCGCAGTGCGGCTTTGCCCGAGGTGCGCAGCCTGCGCGTGCTGGACGAGCGGATCGACGGCGAGCTTCGCAAGGCGCTAGCCGCGCTGGCCGGCAGCCGCGACACGCGGACCCGGACGGTGGTGCTGAACTTCGCCGGCGAGGGCGAGCGGCAAGTCCGGGCGGGGTACGTCATCGAGACGCCGGTGTGGAAGACGAGCTATCGGCTGGCGATGGGCGCCGAGGGCGAGGCCCTGCTACAGGGCTGGGCTATTGTCGAGAACATGACCGAGGAAGACTGGAGCGGCGTCGAGCTTTCGCTGGTATCGGGGCGGCCGATCTCGTTCGTGCAGGATTTGTATCAGCCGCTGTATGCCCCCCGGCCGGAGGTGAAGCCGGAGCTGTACGCCAGCCTGCGCCCGCAAGAATACGGGCAAGCGTTAGAGGAGTTGGAGGGTCGCGCGCGTGCGCCGATGGCGGCTGCTCCCCCAGCGGGCACATCTATGGCGTTCAGGAAGGGCATCCGTGGCAGGATGGCGGGAGATGCCGTGGGGGAGGTGAGCCTCGGCTTTGTGGCAAGGGAGGAATACGCGGGAGTCGGCGTTGAGCAAGTCGCCACGGCGCGCGAGACGGGCGAGCTGTTCGCCTACAACGTGGGTGTGCCCGTGAGCATCGAGCGGCATCGGTCGGCCATGCTGCCGATCGTCAGCCAGCAGGTCGAAGTCGAGAAGCTGAGCGTCTACAACCCGTCGGTACACGCCAAGCATCCGCTCAACGGCCTCATGCTGACCAACAATACGGGTCTGAACCTGATGCAGGGACCGGTCACCGTGCTGGACGGCGGGGCCTACGCAGGCGATGCGAGGCTGGGCGACGTGTCTCCGGGGCAGAAGCGACTGATCTCCTACGCGCTGGATTTGGAGTGCCTGGCCGAAGTGCAGCGGCCCGACCGGCCTGAAGAGGTGGTCGGCGTGCGAATCGCCAAGGGCACGCTGATCGTGCGGCGCAAGTACGTGGACGAGCGCGTCTACCAGATCAAGAACAGCGACGCCAAACCGCGCGTCGTGGTGGTCGAGCAGCCGTTCGACTCAAACTGGAAGCTCGTGGAGCCCGAGGAGCCGTTTGAGCGGACACCCGAGCAATACCGTTTTCGGCTGGAGGTCAAGGCCGATTCGACCGCCAATCTGCCCGTCCGGCTGGAGCGCTACGGGCAGGAGCACATCGTGCTGGCCGACGTGGCGCTCGATCGCATCGAGCTGTACATCCGCAGCAAGCAGGCCAGCCAGCAGCTCAAGGAAGCGCTTCAGACGGTGGTAAACATACGGCAGCAGATCACGCAGACCCAACATCAGGCAGCCGATCTCGAACGGCAGCTTGCCCAGCTCGACAAGGACCAGGACCGTCTGCGGCAAAACCTGCGGGCTGTCCCGTCCAACTCGGAGTTGTCGGGACGTTACTACCAGAAGATGAACGAGCAGGAAGATCAGATCGAGAAATTCCAGAAGGACCTGACGGCTGCACGCGAGCAACTGCGCAAGCAGGAAAACGGCCTGGCGGTGTATCTGCTGTCGCTCGACATCGGGTAGTCGCCGCGTTGCATGTACTGAATGGCGGCAAAACGCGAGGCAGAAAAAACGGGGAGTCATGGAACATTGGGTCGACGCACTGCTGGCCCGCAAGCAGCCCGATAGCGCGGGCGGGCTGGCCGCGGCCCGATCGACCGCCTGCGCCGAGGCGGCTGCCGAATCGGCCCGGACGGGTCAGGTGGTGCCTCTTGACGCATCATCCTAGCAGGCACGTAGTGGCCGGTTCGCAGAGCAGCGGGTGCACATTGGCGATGCGGCTGAATGATGTTGATTCGTGCTCGTTCGCAAGACTGATAATCGAGTCGAATAGAACGGCAGGGGGTGGGTCTTCAGGTTGAAGAACACTTCTGAGGATTTTCTTGCCGCCCCGATTTGACCAGGGGACATCTGTATCTTAGGTTTCGAGTGCTGCCCAGGCGCGCCAGCGCATGCCACGGCGAGCAGGTTTGGGCCGCCGGCTTCCAGAGAATAGGGGATGCGGGACACAGGGGGTGCGACATCGGCGGTGCGCTACGACCGACACTGCGTGCAACCGTGAGTCAGCGCCTTTGCAGTTTGGTGCTGTCCGGAGGGAGAGTTTGCCCCGGTGCCACAAGCCCGGGCGGAGGTAGCCTTTCGGAGGGGAAAGGCTACCTCTTTTTTTTGCTGCGCGGGGCAGGCAACTCGCGCCGGCGAGGGCACGGCCTCGCGCCGAATTCGGTATATCACTTGCCGACGGGACGACTGGCCTCGCCAGACGCAGCCACCGGGTCGATCACCAACTCCTTGATCTGTTTGAACTTCTGAATGGTGAGCCAGCCGCGGAGCAGTAGTCCCACCTCGCTGAGGGATTTGCCCTTGTCGGCGTAGGGATTGCCGGCGGCATGATAGTCGGCGCCTTTGGCTGTGGGGTGGACGCCGTCCTGGCTGATGAGCGTGCCGTCCCAGGCGTTGCCTGGACGGCGGCGGATGATCTCGGCGCAGAAGTCGACCAGGGGCAGCTTCTTTTTGCGGGCCAGTTGGCGGATGGCCTGGTTATATCCTTGTACGATCTCCATGCTGCCTCGCAGCGGCGAGATGGTCGACAGGACGACCATGGTGTTGCTGGCCATGATCTTGTCGATGATGGTGGTCAGGTCGGCGATCATGTCCTGGGTCGGTCGTTTCTGGTGGGCGTCGTTGCTGCCGAGCATGATCAGGCACATCTCGGCGTCGCGGTACTGCACGCCGTCGGGGTTGGTGAAGCCGGCGGTGAACATCTCGTCGATGCTGGGGTTTTGGTGGTTGGCGTGATGCTTGAGCCATTGGGCGGTGGTGATGCCACCCACGGCTGTGAAGCTGCGCCCGCCGACCGGATGGTCGTAAGCAGCCAGGTAGAAGCCGCTCTTGACGTCGTTGGCCCGGTCGCCCCAAAGCGACGCCTTGACGTAGCGGCAGATGGCCTCGTCCTCGGGCGTCTTGCCGGCGCCGTGGCGAGCCCATTGGCCGTAGCCATTGGCGTAGGTGATCGAGTCACCCAGGTGCAGGGCGAAGCCGGGCGTGCCGGCGAACTTGCTGCGGACCTTGCGCAGGTTCGCCACCCAGCCGTCGGGCCCGTTCTGCCAGGCGTCGTCGTAGCTGTTGGCCTTGGCGACGTCGGCGTCGACGTCCTGGGCCGGGGCCGACGTAGTCGCCACCGCCAGTCCGACCATCGCAGCCGTAACGAGAGCAAGTCGTAGCCAGGTCATCGATTCACCTCCTGCGCACAGCATGACACCCGAGGCTTCGCGCCAGCCAACGGTTTCACGCACCTGCGCGCTGGACAGCGCGCCTCGCGGTTGGCCGCACACGCCGGGAAAGCTTATCGCAGAAGCGTCGGGCCGAATCAAGCCGGCGGGTGTGCCTGGTGGTTCGTGAAGCGGTTGGTCCTGGGTCCACGCCGGGCGGCTGGTAGATCAAGCCCGCTCGGTGCGTACGTACCTGCCACGCGGGCTGCCCCGCCCGGGTTGCTCTGTGCAACTTGCTTTGTGGCTTTGATTTGCGCGGGTGGCCGCAGCTTGAAGGGCCTTTGGGCCGATGGTATCGTTAGTTGCCCGAGGTCGGGTGTTCGTCGCGCCGGTAGCTCAGGTGGACAGAGCACCGGATTTCTAATCCGGAAGTCGCAGGTTCGAGTCCTGCCCGGCGCGTTGTTCATTTCCCATGCGGGACACCTGCGTTTCTCATTTGTCGGGTCGCGCTGGTTGCTCGGGCGAGCCCTACGGCAGGAAGCTTTTCGTCGTTCGGCCGCAGCCAACGGGCGTCGCACAGTCGGAATAGCAAAACTGTACCGTCCCAATCGGGTGGCTCCCTCGACTGTGCGCCATTCGGGCACTGGCGGGCAAGCCGTTCGGCTGAGCCCCTCGTCCTCTCAATTCACGTTTGCATTAACTGGTTTCCAGGACGATAATGGCGGCTCGGGCTGCGCACTGCTGAGGTCATTAAAGGAGCGTGGTACAGTGCCTGTGCCCTTGATGATCGGCCTGCTGTTAGGCTGCCTGGTTCTGAGCTGGCTGTTGGTGGTCGCCGTTGTTTGGATCCTTGGTCGCATCCTGGCGACGCCTCGGCTCGTGCTCACCGGTGTGGTAGCCGGGCTTGTCGTGGGCAGCCTGGCGCTTGCCGTGGTGCTCGCCGTTTCCTTTTGGACAACGCGAGACACATACGTGCACGGGGGCGGGATGGGCCGGCCCGAGATCATGTATCCGCTGGTTGCCTTTTCTTTTCCGACTTCTATGATCGGACTGATTGTCAAACAGGCGTTGGGGCACGAGCCGCCGTACCTTCGTTCCGCAGCCCTGATGTTCCTGGTCCATTGGACGGTGCTTGGCTGTCTCGCGGGGCTGTTTGTGTCTCGCGTGGCAGGCAGAAAAAAGTCGTCATAGCCCCGCCCGTCGTGTGGGTGCACGTGCTGCCGTCGGCGTGGGCAGTCCACACCTGGCTTCGTACAGTGCTCGGCTCGGAGAGTCTCCGCCGGCCGCAATTCGCCGGACGAGCGGCTTCTGGTCGTGACTGCAGATCTGCTGCTCGGCGCCTTGGCAAACGTTACGGCGCCTTCAGCAGTCCGGTTCTTGGCCGTGCACGGGCTCGCCCAGATTGTCCGACACCGAGTCCGCTCGACTGCGCGGGTCTGTGCATCGCCTTCGAGCTATGCACTTATCGCGAAAGCTTTCCAGCGACCCGCTCCAAATCGATCACGGCTTGATCGAGAAGCATGAGAGCGTAATTCTTGTTGTGCAGACCGTTTGCAGTCGCCACCAACTGTACGTTCCGTCGGGCCCGGTTCAGCAACCGCCTTGCCTCGTCCAGGTCTCGCTGTTGCGGCTGGCTGGCGGCGGCGGACAGTCTCGTTTCGACGGACGTCAGCAACTCGCGGGCCTCTTCCAGGCGCGCCTGCACGGCGTGCTGCCATCGGGCGAACAGTTCCTCGTAGTCCTCGCCGTGACAGCCTTGGCAGGCTTCTCGGGCGCTGGTCAACACCATTTCGCCCTTCGGATCGGCGCCGGCCTGCGTGTGGCAAGCGCGACAGTTTGCCCGTGAGCCGGTCATGGGGTTGGCGACGCCCTGGGCGCCCTCTACGAATCCCCCTTGGCCCAGCAGCAGGTCGACCACCTCGCGGTGATGCTCCGGGTGGCAATGATCGCAGTCCTGCCGTACCGGAACGAGCAGAGCCACCGCGCTTTGCGGGTCAACGAGAGGCGTGAGCTTATGGTCGATCAGCTCGTGGCAGTCACTGCAGCGGGCGTATTGCGCGGCGGCATGGACTCGATGATATTCACGGACGATGTCGGTGTTGAGTTGATCGAAGTCGGCCAGATATCGCTGCTGGTCGTGGCAGTTCTCGCAGTCACGCCGCGTGACCTGACCGACGCCGTGAATCAGATCCGTGTGGCAACTGCTGCAGGTGACGTTGTGGGCGATGATCATGGCATGGTCCATGGTGACGTCCTCCACCGCCTGATCGGACCGGCCTCCGGCGTGCTGCCCGTAGTGAACAGGCACGGGCCCGGCGGGCGGCTCGTGGCAATTCAAGCAGGTGGCGGTATTGCGATTGAATGGCTGGTTGATGAAATGACAAGTGTAGCAAACGGTCTTCGCAGCGGTGAAGTGGTGTTCGAGCGACGCGTCGAACTGGTGGCAACTCGCGCACTTCAAGCCGCCGAGCTGGTCCACGCGGACCTCCATATGGATCAATTCGGCGTACTCTAACACGTCGTCCTGCCAGGCCGACAATGCCTCATCGCCAAGCCAAGCCGTCAACCGCCGCCTGCGCTGGTCGGCATGCATGACGGTTTTGGCGGTCGCATCGATGGCGTCGAGCCGGGCCGCGCCCAGAGCTTCAAGGAGCTTCGCGCGGAGTTCGGCAAGCTGGTTCTGTTTGCCGCGGAGGTTTTCGCCGTGGGTATCGAGATGCTTGGCGTGACTGAATTTCACTGTCCCCAGTTGGTACTCCTCGGCCATATACGCCAGGTCATCATGGCACCCGCTGCGAAGGCAACTGGTATCCCGCACGTGAGCTTTCGGCCGACCGGCTCCCGACCGACCGGAAAAGTAACTGGCGGCCTGGCTGAGACCCCGGAACTTGGCCTCAAACGTATGTTGTTGCCCCGGCGCATAGTGGCAGTCGACGCAATAGGCCTCTTCCTGATCGGTGGACGAATGAACGTCGTTTTTCCAGCTCTCGTAGTACGGATCCATGATGTGACAGGAGCCGCAAAAAGTTGGTTGAGAGGTGTAGTACTCGGCCCCGACCACAACCATCGCCGCGACAGCGACGAGGATACCCACGACGATGCCCAGCTTAAGAAGGCGCCCCGTCCAGGCAGCAGGAACTTTCCGCGGCGTGGGGCTTTCCTCTTGCTTGTCAGTAGGTTGGTTCATGGCATTACCCTCCTCGGCAGTGAACGGCTGCCGGGCAGCGAAGACCGTTGGCCCTCACCATCGGCGGTCCACTTCCGTCGGCGCTCGACGAGTTTGCTGACGGTGTGCGCAGACTCGGCAGGGTCATCGGGCCGCGGCGTTTATCGGGGTGATGGAAATAAAGGAATCGCCGCAAACCGTCGAATCCATGGCAACTACTGCACAAATTGGGCGCGACGTAGGGACGCAGCATCGGCATCATCACGTGAAGCCTTTCTTTCGTGACACTGCCCGGATCGATCGCGGGGAAGCCGCCGGCCGGCGGGCGGCCGTGCGTCATATGACATGTAATACAGGCGATGCGGCCGTGATTGCTGATTGCCCCCTGTTCATTGACCAGTGGCATGAAGCTGACGGATCCGGGCGGGTCGACGTTCTGGAGCGCAGCCGCTGGGTGTTGAATCGTGGCGACACGTGTGGCCACGCCCTGCCCGCCGTGACAGCCCATGCAGCGCTGCACATCAGGCGGTTCCGATATAGGTCCAACGGGTCCCGCCCACATCGCAGAGTCCGACGTTCCCGGTTTGGCGTGCACGACGTGGCACGGGCCACAGATCTGGGTCGTATCGCCCCGGCCGTTCAATATCTCCTGGCTGTGCAGACTCACCCCAATGTACTGGACGTCCTGGTGGCAGCGCATGCACATGCTCGCCGGATCCGGCGAAGTGCCTGCACGCAGGATGTGGGCCGGGCCCGTGGGCGGCGCGTGCGGATCGTGGCACGTCTTGCATCCTATGACATCGGGCACCCGGCCCTCGCCGCTCGGCACCAGAGGCAGGTCGCGAACGCGAAACTCGTCGGTCACCGTTCGAGGATGCAACGCCGCGCCCGGCTCAAGTTCAGCACCATGGCCGGCCCACTCCGCATGCTGGTGGCACGCGAGGCATGCACCATCGGATACCGTGAACTTGGGCTGCGGCGCCACCGTCCAGAGTCGTCGGGACGGATCGTCTCCGTGCGCCAGATGACAAGACATGCACAAGTCAAGCTTCTGGCGGGATGATTCCGGCCAAGCAGCCGGCACCTGCGTCGGGTCGTGCAACCCGCCGGCAAGCAGCGCCTGAGGCCTGTGACAGGTGGAGCACAATCGCGAAATCGGCGCCGCCGCGCGAAGCAACCCCGGGCGCTCGATCGGATCGGCGTGCGGATCGTGACAGGACGAACACGCAACAGAGCCGTCTTGGCTGCGGCGACCGTCGGCGGCGAACAACGGAAGGTCCGGACTCGCGGCTACATCGAAAGTGTCTTTGCGGGGTCCGGTTGGGTGCCGGAACTTCGTCCTGGGCTTGGCGGATGCCAAACCGTCCGGCTGATGGCACTGCACGCACAAGTCGTCCGGGCCGGATGGCGGCGTTGCGGTAGCGGCCCACATAGGCGGCCCGTTGGCGCCATGGACGATGTGGCAGAACCCGCATCGGCCTGTCTGGGCTGCGGTGAGATTTCGGGCATTGCGAGCCGCCGGCTTATTCGTGAAGTCGTGACCGCCGGCCAGGGCCTTCGACTGGGCCACGTGGCAGCGAGCGCATAGAGTGTCCGGTTCCAGCCGCAAGAAGTGGGCTTGTTGCGTCTCGTGCGGATCGTGACACGTCAGGCACGCCAGAACCTTTGTGGATCCGCCGTCGACAACAGGGTACAACTCCAACCCCGTGTCGGCGGGGAGCGACCCGGCTGGCACATCGACCGGATGGCTGAGCGGCTGGCCCGAAGACTGCGCGGCGCACTGTCCGGACTGATGGCACGTGAAGCAGAGGCCTGTTGGGTCGAACGGACGCGCCTCAGGCCGCCGGGCGAACTGGTGGAAGCTGTGACAGGCACCACAGAGCCCGGATTGCTGGGCAGTGAGACCGAGACGATTCCGCTCGTCCGGGGCGCTGCGACGCAGATCGTGGTCTGAATCGAGAACGTCCAGCCGCTCCGGGTGACATCGAACGCACAAACGACTGTCTTTCAGCGTGTCGGCGAGCATGTCGCGGCCGGCGAGGCCCTGGTGCAGCTTGTGGCAAGAGAGGCATATCAACGTGTCGTTCGGTCCGGTCTTGGTTCCCATATCCCGCACGGCTTGGCGCTGCGCGTCGGAACGCAAAGGTGGATTCTGTGGGTGTTCGCGCTGCAAATCGGGACGCCACAGGCCGGGTCGCAACTTCTCGTGGCACGTCAGGCAAAGCTGACTGCTCTCGGTGCCCATGACCAGGAGATGCTCTTCCCGCGCCCCGTGAGGCGTGTGGCACGTTTGGCAGATCAGTCGATACTCACCGGGGCCGACGCGCGCGCCCGCGGTCAGCAGTTGCTCCGGCACGGGCCAGGGCATGCCGCCCACCGGATGGGTGCCAAGCTCGGGGCCTTTGGTCTTCTCCGGATGACACATCTGGCAGAGCTGGCTGGCTTCGTTGGGTACGCGAACAAAGACGGCCGTCGCCAGGGTCTCCGCGCCTCCTGCCGAATGCGCACTGTGACAGGTGCGGCAGGCGATCTTCCCATCTTCCAGCGGGAGGAACTCAGGTACCCGCATGTCCTCCGGCGGACGGATACCCGTTTGATGCCCATGCTCCAGCCAGACCTCGCGCCGCGAATCCGCTACCGAGCCATCATGACAGCCCAGGCACGTCGCACCGTCGGCGGCCACCGCCGCATCCGGCCGAGCGATCAACACATCGGCCTGCGCTCGGTCGAACGCATCCATCCAACTCAAATGGCAGACCGCGCAGTCGCGGCGGCTGTCGCGCTGCATCGTGGGCGGTTGAGCCGCACTATGACTGGCGCCCAACCCGAGCGTCAGCAACACCATTACGCGCCACAACGTCACGGTCCGCCTCTTTGCTCGTTGCGCCCCAACTGCTTCTCGACAGGTGCCGCCGTTCGAATCGTCACCACGGCGACACGGTTGGCTCCGAGTTCGACAACGAAGAGTCGGCCGTCGTCGCCAAAACACATGCCCATCGGATGGTCGAACCGCAACGGGGCGCCTAGCGCGTCGGTCAAGACGCCTTCCACGGCCCCGCGAGCGTTGAAAGCCTGGACGACGCCCAGCGTCGAATCGCTGACGTATAGCCTACCCTGCCTGTCCGCCGCCACGCCTTTGGGTCGATACAGTTGTCCCGCCTGGACGCCCCATCGCCCGATCGCGCCCGCCCATCGATCGTCCGCCGTAATACGCTGCACGCGCGTGTTGATGGCCTCGGAGACGTAGACGTAACCTTCGGCACCGATACAGATCATGAACGGCCACTGGAAACGCCCCAGCCCGCGGCCCTTGCTGCCGAGAACCGTCCACTGCCCAGTCGCGTTGTCCCGCAAAACGAGGCGGTGGTTGTCGTTGTCGACGACATAGGCCCGCGTGCCGTCAGGGGTGACCGCCACGTCGGTGGGATCCGTCCGGTCGGCGCCGCTGGGCACCGGCAACGAAACGGTCTCTGTCGACTGCCCGTTCGATGCAATGATGAGGATACGACCGTTGCCGGTGTCGGCAATCCACACGCGGCCCTGTGCATCCACACTCACCCCGACAGGCTGCCTCAATTCGCGACCCCCACCTTCTGTGATGAACCCGTCTGCCTGACCGGTGGGCGCGAAGCGTACGATCCGGTCGTTTGTGCCGTCGGCCACGTACACTCGACCGGTTGCGTCGACGGCGACATCAGTCGGCATACGTAGCGGTCGCTCGGCAGGGGCCTCGAACACTGCCGTCACTTCGGCCTCGATCCGTAAGGACGGTGGGATGGCCACGCCGGCCGACGCCGAGCCACTCGAGGCGATCGCGCAGACACTGGCAAGCACCAACCTAACGCCCATTCGCCCCCTCCAGAATGCGGGGAATGTAGAATTCATGCCCTTGCTGGACGTGTTGAATCTGTTTGGCGATCGGGGTGCTGCGAAGGTAGGAGGCCCGCCCAGGTGAGTAACCCAGTGATTCAAAGTCAAGCCACGGCGGCTCGCCCCCGTGGCACCCGATGCAGCCACTGGGTCTCGCGACGAGGCCCGCATGGGCGCGCTCGTAGGCGGCTTCGTACGGCTTGCTTGTCTTGAGTGCGTTGCGCATCGCCCGCTCCGCTTCGGCCATCTGTCGCACCAGCTTGCGCGGTTCGTTGCCGGGGTCGGCGGGCGAGAGTTTCTCGCCGTACTCTCCGCGGACGTGGGCCGGTAACTCCTCCTTCACCCGGGCTAACGTGTGTCGCCACAAGGGACTGCCCGGCTCGGCGGCATCGATGCGCTGCGTCAGGTACTCCAATACGGCGCTGCCCGTCACCTCCACCGCTTCGCTCAGCAGGCTGACCACGGTGTCCTGGGCGGCATTCGGCGCGTCCTGGATCTGCCCGGCCTCCACCTCGAGGTAGCGCATAACCTGCAAGACGGCCGGCGGCTGGGTCCAGGTCCCCGTCGACGTGCTTGCCCATCGTGCCGCCAACGGCCCGGCGGCTCGCTCTTCATGACACATCTGGCACGTCAGGAACGTGGCGTGAAAGTTGGCAAACGCCCGCAGTTCCTTTCGCTTGGCGTGCGGCAGGGCGCTGTGGCAGCCGGCGATCGTGCAGCCGTTGTGAGGATCCGGCTGGAACCACCGGTCCACGCCGTGGTAGTGCCCCAGCGGTGCGCGGGGCGCCTCTCGACTGACGCCGGCCACATCGCCCCGGAGCAGCGCGTCGGCGTCAAGCCGAGCAGCCCAATCGAGGAACCGTTGCGGAACATGTGTGGGCGTAAACACGGATCGGAACAGGTACGCGACCGACGCGTACACTGCCCAGGCCACCACGAGCGCAATGGCCAGGGCGTAAAGACGCACGACGATCTGGCCTGCTGCGGTGCCGAACCGACTAGCCATGATCTGCCTCCCTGACCCGAGCGGGCTGTAGCGTCTCGCTCACCTCGGTCAGCATGGCCGCGTGACCTTCAGCCATCTCCTCGGGCGAGGTCATCCCGGTGAACATAGCGGGCGACATCGGGAAGACACTTGGTGCGAAGATTACGCTTATCAGATGTACGATGCCCACGTGCAGCAGCGCCAGAAAGGCCTCGAACGTGTGCACCACATAGATCACCGTTAACACCCGTCCGGGCAGGTAGCGGCTCGTCCAGGCGTTCGCCCACATCAGTACACCCGTGACACCCAGCAGGGCGATACCCCAGAACACCCCGAAATACTCGAACTTCTCCTCCAGGCTAAACCGCCCGGCCTTCGGACGCGTCCGACGCAGAAACAGCAAGAAGCCCAGTAAGTGGATCAAATCTTTCCAGTCGTCCCATCGCATGACCATGGGCAGATCGGCGATCGTGCGAAGCCAGCTCTTACCTGTACGGCGTCGTTCGCACCGTGTGTGCACCCCGACGTAGACGATGTGATAGCAGCAGCCCACAATCAGCACCACACCGGCCCACCGATGGATCATCCGGGCGATAGAGAGCCCTCCCATCTGCGCCACGACCCACTCGGCCCAGCGGTGATCAGCGAATTTGATCGGGTAGCCCGTCAGAACCAAGGCGGTGAAACAGGTAAACAGAATCCAGTGCTGGACCCGCTGATGCGGCGTGAACCGCTTCAGTCTCTCGCGTCCCTGGACATCCGCCATCAGACGTTCGGCCAGCGCGCGGCGCCGATGATGTTCGGGATCGTGTCGGCCCACAACCACCTGCACCATCTCCAACGCCGTAAGCAGCGCCGACGGGCCGAACGTGAATACGATCAACACGATAAACATCGACGCAATGAAGTACTCAATGCCGCCGCCGCTGGCCAACTCCAGATGGACCGCGGCGCTGCCGACGGCATGCCCGGCTGTCGGATGGCAGCGTGGGCTGCGGCAGGTGTTCGCCAACTGCTTCGCATTCGTGGGCGAATCGGCCTGCTCCTCGGACTGTATCATGTGAACGTTCTGCATCGGTCCGGTATGACAGTCGAGGCAGACGGCCGTCTCGGCGCTTCCCAGCAACATCCCCTTCCCGTGAAAGCTGGCCAGATAACTCGCGGTGGCATCCCGCAGCTCCGCATTATCAAGAATCATTGGATTGCTGTGGCACAGCGCGCAAACGCGCACAAGGCTTTCACTGCTGCGCGCCGGTCGACTGCGGGCGTGGACGTGCCAATAGTAGTAGCGCGTATCGATGGGCAGTTCCTCACCGTGGCAGACGTTGCATCGGGCAATCGGCGCCTCTTGCTCGGCCCACGTATCTGACCTCCGTTGGAACGTGGGCTCGTCATGGCACAGCAGACAACGGGCCTGACCCGGCGAGAGAGGGCTGCCCAGCGCCTCATTGCTCGCGTCGAGGACGGCCTGGTCGTGGACCGAGCCGGTCAGCATGTCGGCCACGCGGTCGTGGGCAAACACCACTTCGGTCTTGGTCTCCGGCGCCAGATGGCACACACGCGTGCAATCCACCGGGCTGACCGTCTTGTGCGGGACAACCGACACCTCACTGCCTTCGTGACAGTCGGTGCAGCGCAATCTGGCGTGCGGCCCCAAAGCCTTGTCGTAATACTCCGGATTCACGTAGCAGAGCCGGATGGCTCCGTCATCCTCGACGCGCGCCAGGCCACGGTATCGATGGCAGCTCAGACAGTTCTCGGGATCGGCAGCCACTGCGGCGTCAGGCACGCCCAACAGCCCAAGAACGATCAGGGCCGGCACACACCTTTTATTTATTGTGGCAAGCAAGACAGAATTCCTTACCCAATCCGCGAAGTCGTAGTCTCGCGCGCTCCTGGCCGGGTTGAATCGCTCCATATGCCAATGTGCTGTCGGACCGAAACACTCCTTCTTGATGCGGGTTGTGGCATGTCGAGCACACCACGGCGGCGCCCCGGAGCGGCAATCGCTCCGGTTCGAGTGTCTCGCGCAACGCACGCTCGATCTCGGCACCGCTTGGTCGTGTTCCTGGCGCCGCTCGCTCGAAGGCCGCCATATACGCCTTCATTTCTGGTGAGACCGTCGCGCCGATGTGCCCCGGATCGAAGTAGTCCACGTGTTGCGTGTGGCAGCTGCGACAAAGTGTGACCGGTTCATAACGTAGTTCGGGATTGCCCTCGCGCACGCGGCGATCTCGCTCATCCAGCAGGGCGTGATGGCAGAACTGACATGCACGGCGGATCGTTCCGTTGGACTCGTCGAGCATAATGTGGACGTTGTAGGCCTGCTGTTCGCGAAGATCGAGATGGCACCGCGCGCAGAAACTCAACAGCTCGCCCGCTTCAAAGCCCCGCAGAAACGTCGGATTGTCCAACGGCCTTGCGCGGTCGCGACGGCACGCCTGAAGGATGTCGTGGCACGTGGCGCAGCCCATCTTGCCCTCATACACCGGCCAGCCCTCCGGCCGCGTGACCTGCTTGCCGTCGAAGGTCCGACCGACTGGGTGCGCTTCCTGCCGCGCGCGCCGGCCATCGTGGCACGTCAGGCAGAGGCCGTCGATATCCCGCGGCGGTATCGACTTCGTCTCGCCCTGGCCGGCGTCGTGACACTCCCTACAGCCGTCAGCCGACCAATGCGGATTCGCCGCCACCGTCGCGGACCCGTCGGCTCCGGCAGCAAGCACGATCCTTGTGACGGCCCAAGCCGCCACGGCCATGAATGCCGCCGTCGTAGCCAGGTTGTATCGCTGTGCCGTCATCTCAGGGTTTCTGTAGACGCTACACGCGACCGGTCCTTCTCGAACAGGCCGAAGGCATACACTTCAATGCCCTGGTCACCGAACTGGTTGGCAACCAGGACCAGGTAATCTGCCTTGAAGCCTTCCGGGAGACCGTCGCTGAACCGTTCGAGCAGAGATCGGTCCACACAAATGCCGGCAGGCACTCCCATGCTTCCTCGCCCCGAGCCGGCGCCGCCGAAGTGCATGAGTACGCGACCCTGCGAGTCGAACATCTGCACGACCTGGGTGGCCGCATCGGTGACGTACACGATACCGTCCGGGCCGACCGCCACACCGCGGGGACGTGCCAGTTGGCCCGGGCGGTTCCCGGGCCGGCCGATCTGGCCGACGTATCCACCTTTCGAGTCCAACACCTGGACGCGGCCGTTGAGCATATCCACCACATACAGTCGACCGTCGGGACCGGTAGCTGCGGCCACGGGGAAGTGAAACTGACCCTCGTGAGCGCCCCGAACGCCGATCGTCTTGATCCACTTGCCCGTGTCCAACGCAAACACCTCGATGCAGTGCTCGCCTGCGTTGACCACGAACAGTTCGTCCTCGCCGCAGGTCAGCCCCACCGGTCGGAAGCGCCGGAGCCCAGACGGCAAACGAAGCTGTTCGCCGACAACACCCTCGGGCTCCACGACGAAAACCGATCCGCCGGCCGCGTCGGCCACGTATGCGCGCCGGTTTGCGTCGATCGCCACCGCAACCGGTCTCTCGGGCGTGGGCTGATCGGCACGGATCAGAGGTCGCACCGTCCCCGCATCAAGGTCGATCGTCACCACTGCATGCCACACGGCGTCGCAAGCGATGACCGATTGGTCGGCGACCGTAACCGCCAACGGTCTCGGTAAACGGCCAGGAGGCGGTTCCTCCTGCCCGGTGACGAATCGCATGAAGGAACCAAGCTCGGGGTTCAACCGATAGCGCGTGCTGAGCGGGCCCAGCGCCACGATCCTCGTCGGGTATGGGCTGGGCGGGTACACGCCCGGAGATTCGTCTGGCGCGCCGGACAGGTGCGCCCCGTGACAGCCCAACAGACTCGTCAGTCCCAACCACGCTGCCGCATACAGAAAACTCCTACCGGTGGGACGACGCGCCACGGCAACGGCATGTGCACTCTCAAAGATCATGACACGAAAGACACAGGCTGCTCCGTGCGTTACTGCATACCAGCATGGCATCGTGCCCGGCAGTCCCGTGCGGATCGTGGCACGATAGACAGCTAACGCGACCTTCCGGCAGCTTGATCCTCTGGTCGGCCGTGACGGCCGCACGAGGGTGATATCGAGGATCGTGAATCGGATAACGCACGCCGATGGGATGGTTCCCACTGGCCGGGCCCAGGCCCGGAGTGTAGGTGGCCCGCGACACACCGATCTGGCTGACGATTACGTCATTCGCGCCGCCGTAGATGTCGCCGGCGACGGCACCGTCGTGGCAGCTCAGACACATCACGTCGCCCGAACTCAACCGCCGATCGGGACTCTCGTAAAGCGGCAGAGCCTGCGACAACTCGTCCGACGGCGCCCAAAGCGGAACGTCGCCCGACGGCGTATGCGGGTGGTGGCACGGCTGACAGATCTGGCCGTGACTCCACGTCTGGTCACTGAAGTCATGCTTGCTGCCGACGATACCTCCGCTGCTCAATGCGGCCACGGCGATGGCTCCGGCGATCAGGAAAACAAAGACGGGTTGCATGACATGCAGCTCCTCCCGATTTCCTCCACCATCTCATGCCGGTTGGACGGCCAGACGTCGACTGCCGTACCGCAAATAGCCCACGCCTACGTACAGGGCTTCGACGGCGGCCACTACCAGCATCCACGACACGATGTTGCCCGCACCGAACGCGTAGCTGTGCAGCCCGACCGGCAACACGAAGTTCACAACCAGGTACGTGCCCACCACCAGCCAGATCGCCGCGATCGACCCAACCGCCGTGCCGAACGCCCCCACCCAGCGCATCTGGCGGGCGTGCAGCAACGCTATGTACCCCATAAACGCGGCCAGCGACCACACTTCCTTGGGGTCCCACCCCCAGTAGCGACCCCAGGAACCGTTGGCCCACATCGAGCCGGTAAGAATGCCCACCAGCAACAGCAGCGAGCCGGCCAGCAGGCACCAGTAGATCTGCCAGTCGAGCTTTGTGCTGAACGGCTTGTTAGCACGACCGAACGCCAGCAGGCCGACCTGGATGTGCGCCAAAATGACCGCCTGAGCAACAACCGCGTAGCTCAACATGATGATCGGTACATGGATCGACATCCAGACCGTATTGCGCAATACCGGAGTGATCGGACGGATCCACGGGTCGATGGGCAGCAGATCGGCCATCGCCAGAAACACTCCCGCCAGGAACGCCGCGTTGAGCGGGATCGTGCGATCGCGCAAGACCGCCAGGGAGATCAGGGAGAACGCCCCGACGCTCCAGCCCAGCAGCACCAGCGATTCGTAGAAGTTGGCGGCGGGAATCCGACCGGCAATATCCCACCGAAGCGTCAGCCCCACGGTCAGTATGACGAAGGCCGCCATCTGCACCAGGATGGATAACACATCGAACCAACGCTGCCGCACGGCACGACTGATCAGTCCCACCATCGCAGCCGCCAGCATCAGCATCCATGCCAGCCGCACGGGCATCAGATGGTTGTAGAACACCTCTCGGCGAAGCGATGCCGCCGTCGGATACTCGCTGCCCGGAAGATGGGCCACGTTCTGCCTGAAGTCCGCCACCGCTGCCGCAAAGCCCTCCGGTTCACCGGCGAGAAACGCATCCGCCACCGCCTGCCATGCGTCCTTCACTCGTTCGGAAGGCTCTTGCGGATACCCGTGGAGGTTCTGGGGCGACATCCAGCCGCCCGCCATGCTCTCCGGGTGAGGAATCAAGGCAAGCCCAACACCCGCCACGATGTTCGCGAACGTCTCGACCCGCTCCCGCACCTGGAGGGCTTGCTCCTCCAAATCCGTCAAAGGCTTGTCTTGCTGCAACGACGACCCCGCGCGCGCTACGATGTGCCCCAGTTCGGCATTGCCGGCCAGTTCACGGTACGACGCGAGCCCGCCGCCGGTCGCCGTCCCGAGGGCGCGAGCCAATCTGTCCGATCCCATCTTGATCAGCGGCTCATCGAGCCACTTTTTCGGCTCGAACACCCACGACAACACGATAGTCACCGGATCGGCCGGTCGACCGTAGCGACCGCCGCTGACCTTCTCGAGCGCGCGGTGCGCATAAGTGTCCAGCGGCATAACGCGCCCGTCGAATTGGATGGGCAGTGTTCTGGCCGGCTCCACGTGCAGCAACGCCGGCTTTGGCGGCGCCGCCGTCATCACGCACAGCAACATTGAGGCCAGTGCACTCATATCGCCTGCCCGTCCGACTCGCCATCGGCACGTCGGCCTCGCTGGCGCACACGCGTGCCGAGGGTCACAGCCATGCCAAGCATCAACATCACATAGCCGACCAGTACGATCGACCAACCAGGATCGCGAGAGACGCCCAACACCGACACAGTTTGCATACCGTCGGTGCGATAGCTGCTCTGATAAAGGTCGAAGTCGCGGTAGGCCAGCGGGTCGTTCATCTCAATGGCCTTGCGCACCTCGACGCCGCGCTGCGCATCAGTCAGCACAACCCGACTGCGAAACATGGCCGGCTGCTGCGTACCGGGATAGCGATCGATCGCGAACTCCTCCAGGCGAACTCGAAACGGCAGCATCTTGCGCTGCTGACCAAACGTCAGTTCCAGCGAGTCATCGCCCAACTCCACCCGCCGACTGCGCCCGAAAGGCAGCCAGACTGACTGCTGGGCGCCATCGCGCCGTAACAGCACCTGGATCGAAGGCGAGGCGCCTTCCCCGTCGCGCTTCGGGTCGTAGGGTAGGGGCTGCGGCTCGGATACGACGCGTGCGTGCGGCAGGATCTGTTCCACACGAAGGTCCACGCCCAACTCGTCCGACGCCAACGGCTCGCCGACGACAACGGTGCCCGAAACGTCCGGCACACCGGGCGCCCGCAGGACGAACCGCATCTGGCCGCCGGGCATCCATATGAATTCGAGTCCGCCCGCCATATTCTGCACCGCTGGTGCCTCGAAGCAAACGTCCAGCGCGGGATACTTCGACTGCCGCTGATGCATCTTGGAAAAGCCTGGAAATCGCGCAAACACCATGCCTCGTTCGGCCCCGTCAGGACCGACCGCCTCGTACACGACCATCGGATTCACCGGCCGGTCCGACTCATTCTGAACGCTCCCGCCAGGTCCGACCACCGCGTGCGACATATACTCGACGATCCTGATAGACAAACCCGTATCGCCCAGCGCAACGGCCTCGTTCGCCCCGTCGGCGACGGCGAACGTCCAACTCGCGCCCTCGAGTTCCACCAGCAACCGACCTTTGTCAGGTAGAGCAGAGGGCCCGGAAGTCGATACCTCGCCGCGGTCCAACGGAGATCCGGAATCGGCCGCAGGTTGCGCGGCCTTCAAGTCGGCAGCATCGCCAAGCCGGAGGCTGACCGGCACACTCCCGACCTGCGTGACCCGGCTCGATTCGGACGCGGTGGACAGCCAGCGCGTCACCTGTGCGCCCTCGTGAGACAGCACGAGTCTCACCGCCGGTGGTGCGGGGGGCTCTGCCGGCTCGTAACCCTCTTGCCAGCGAGAGTTGGGCAGATAGCGATGGAGAACCAACTCGGCACCGTGAGCCACAGCAAGTCGGCGGGGCAGGCCGCGACCCGGTGCGGTCGGATGGACTTTGACCAGAAGTTCTCGAATCGACCCGCCTGACGCGACAGACAAGACCTGCCGCGAAGTCACCATCTGGTTGCTGCTGTCGCCCTGGGCGAGGTTTAGCCAGCCCCGCTCACCCCAGTGATACGTGGTCAAGGAGCCGCCCAGCGTCACGAGGATGCCCACATGCGTGATAACAAACCCCGTTTGACTGCGCCGGAAAGGCACCCTCAGCAGCATCGCGGCCAGCACGTTGACCGCCAGGAGCCCCAACAGCCCGATGAACCACGGCGCGTAGTAGACCCCCGCTTGGGCGGCCGCTGTCCCTCGAGCGCTCTCCCACAACGTGCCGGCAATCAAAGCGCACATCAAGACCGCCATCAATATGACGGCCAGGCGGGCTGAGCCGAGGAATCGAAGAAGCGTTCGCCAGAAGCCCATGAGCGTCCGTTTCGAGCCCGCGGATGGTTCTTGGCGCCAGCGGTCCACACTGCGCGTCCGGGCGCAGGCGGTCGGCCGGCCACCACCTTAATCCGCTCAAGGGCCAACCTGCAACGGGCGTGCCACGGGTTGCCGCTCCGACATTGCAGGCTCCCCAGATCCCGGTACGCCGCGTTACGGGCTGTAAATACGCAAGTTACCACGCACACACCTCCTCGCGACCGCCGAGCGGACGGCCTGGCCTCTTACAATTGAGAAAACACGGACCCAACCGCTCTCGGTCCCCGGAGGATCGGCCTCACATGCCGGCGGGAGCCGAGGCCGCGCGTGGAGGACCCCGCTCACAGCGGTTCCTGGAGGGCCCGACGCAGTTGCAGCCTGTCCACGTTGATTGATGGCGCCCGGCAAAGGCGGTAGTACGACTGGCACGGCGTTTGTACCCGCCGTCAGCGGTGACGTGCTGTATGTGGCGAGGTCACGGGTGCGGGCTTGGAACGATGTTTCCGGCTTGTCCTGGCAGGTGGGAGCGCCGACGGCGGAACGTGTGACTTTCTTGCATTACCGGCCCCGATTACGCGCCTGTCGAGATGGCGCGCGACAGCAACAAGGGCGGCGTGCAAAGGCCTGCCGACCCGGGGTCGGCCGACCGCGCGTTTGGCGCCTGGGCGTGGCCTGTACAGTCGTCTGTGCGCTGGCGGCATCCCTGGGTGATGCCGCAGCCACATCCCAGCCCGCCACGGCCCCTGCGACTGCCAACTACCTGCATCTGGACTATTTCCAGGGCGATGTACAAATCGAGTCGCGGTACGACTGGCGGCGGGTCAAGGATCGGCCGCGCGGTCCCGCCTATGGGCGCCCGGGGTACCGACAGCGAAACACCCTCCTTGGATTCGAAGAAACACTGGGCCTGCGGCTCGAAGGCGACGTGGTCGACCCCGGCTTCCTGCGCTTCGACGTTGGGTTGCGCTTCGGTCTCGACCAGCAGCGCGCCGTCGAGCAACGCGATGGAATGGACCGTCGGGACAACGACGCTGGATGGCTCGCCGAATACGACGTGCGTGTGGACCTGTTCAGTAACAAGCCGTTCTCCGCCGCCTTCTATGCCGAGCGTGAAGATGACCGGATCAGCCGGCTGTTCCTGCCGAGCCTGCGTCATGATCGCACACGCGTCGGCGTGATGGGGCAGTGGGTCACCGACCGAACGACCATGCGGCTCACACTCGAGGAAACCCGTGACGACTACGATGGAAGGGCCGACACCTTCGACAATGAAGATCTCCGCGAACGAATCGCTCGGGTTGAATCGGAATTCGAATTAGGTGAACACCACGAGCTTCGCATCGACGCCGAATACGGGCGACTGCGCGAGAACTATGCCGGCAGTGCCCGCGAGTTTGCGGCCACACGAAGCCACCTGGATGTGTCCGACGTGATCCTGTTCGGATCCACCCAGCAACATCGCCTCGAGACGATGCTCTACTACCAGGAGGAGCAGGGCGACCTGGCGTTCGACCTGTTGGAGGTCGGACCTCAGTTGAAACTGACGCACAGTGACTCGCTCCAGACGCAATACAAATATCAGTTCAACCGCTACAGCTTCGAGGGCGTCACCGTCAGGACGCATCGTGGCGACTTCGACGTGCAGCACGACTGGCGCGACGCGTTGACCACTACAGTCGAGCTTTTCGGCCAGCACCAGGAAAGCGACGAGAACGATGAGATCTGGAACGCGGGCGGCTCGGTGCACTGGAACTACCGACGCCCCAACCGATGGGGCCGTTTCTCGGCTAACCTGGGATACTGGTACGACTATGAACGATTCCGGCAGGACCGGGGCACGCAAGTCGTGGTCAATGAATCGCACCGCCTGCGGGATCCGTTGCCGGCGTTTCTGAACCGGCCCAACGTGATCCCGGCCAGCGTGGTCGTCACCAGCGTGGATCGGCGCCGCGTATTCATTCGTGGCAGCGACTACGTCATCGTGCGGCGCCATGGCCGGACGGCTTTGATGCGCCTGCCTTTTGGGCGGATCGCAGATGGCGATTCCGTGCTCGCACACTATCTCTACGCGGCCAACGACGGACGCAACACACAAACGCACGAGATCAGCGCCCGCATCCAGCAGGATTTCAAGAACGGCCTGACGCCCTACTACGCCGTTACGTTCCGCGAGCAGCGACTGAGTGAGTCGGATCCGCTGGGATTCGAGCCGAATCGCCTCAACCGTCATCGCCTTGGCCTGACGTATCGCAGGCCGACCTGGTCCGCCGGTACCGAGTTCGAAATCAACGACGAGACAATCGAGCCGTACACGGCCGGACATTTCTCGGCCGATTGGCAGGCCCTCAAGCAGCCACCCCACCAGTTAGACCTGAGAGTTCGTTTTTCCCAGTTCTGTTTCCGGCAGTTTGTGGATCGCGACGCATCGCTCTTTGACGTCGGACTCGATTACCGTCACGAGTTCAATTCCCAGGCGAGCTTTCGCACGGCCGTCGCCTACCGCTTCGAACATGACACCACGAACGGGGATACACACGGCGTGGACGTCCAGAGCGAGCTGGCGTACCGCATCGGTCAGCTTACACTCAGCATGGCCGTTGAATACGATGCGCTGCGGATCGCTTCGTCCGACGACGACGGCGTGTCAATATGGTTCAAAGTGCGACGAGAATTCCCCGATCTGTTGAGGCGTCGGTGATGAGCAGAGCTTTCAACAGCATCGCGGCAACGGTTCTGGTCCTGCTGGCTGTCGGCTGCGGCCGGCCGGCCGGTGTGATCTTCCCCCCCGTCACGCCGCATCGAGCATGGCCCGCGCCGCCCGACCCGCCGCGAATCCGATACGTCGGCCAGTTGTCGTCGGCCGACGACCTCAAGCCGTCCGAGAGCGGGTGGCAACAGTTCGGGTTCGCGCTGACCGGCAGGCCCCCAACCGCCGCCCTGGTTGCCCCGTCAGATGTGGCCCACGAGGGGGGACGGCTCTACGTGGCCGACCCGGGCTTGGCTGCCGTCGTCCTGTTTGATTTCGCCAGTCGCCGCGTGACCGCGATCGCCCAGGCGGGTACCTCCCGCCTCGACAGACCCACGCACGTAGCGCTGGGACCAGGCGTGCTGTTCGTCAGTGACGCCGGAGCGGGCTGCATCCACGTCTTCGATCGAACCGGTCTCTACCGCCACACCTGGGGCGCCGGACGGATCGGTCGACCCGCGGGTTTAACCTATTGTCCGGCTAACGACCGGCTCTACGTCGCCGACGTCACGAGACACCGAATCATCAGCTTCTCGCCTCAAGGTGAGGTGCTTCAGGCGTTCGGGCACCGTGGCTCCAATCCCGGTGAGCTGAACTTCCCAACGTCGCTGTGCTGGCACAACCGCCTGGGGCTGCTCGTAGCCGACACGATGAACTTCCGTGTGCAGCGGTTCGACACCGACGGGCGCTTCCTCGCTGCATTCGGGCGCAAGGGCGATGCGGCCGGCGACTTCGCTCTGCCGAAAGGTGTGGCCTGTGACCGCCAAGGCCACATCTTCGTCGTGGATGCGCATTTCGAGAACTTCCAGACTTTCGACGATGCAGGACGATTGCTGATGGCCCTGGGCACCGAAGGGCAGGCGCCCGGTCAGTTCTGGCTGCCTGCCGGAATCCACATTGATTCGGCCGACCGCATCTGGGTGGCCGACACCTACAACCGTCGCGTCCAGGTGTTTGACCTGATTGGGGAGCAGGCTGGATGAACCAACGGATTTCAGTCCTGGCCGTGCTTGCCATTGCGACCGGTGCGACGGCGCAGCAGCACATCGCCAACGGTCCGCACGACCTGTCATCGCAGGGCCCCGGGCCGGTCCGCGCGATCGATGAGGACCGAATCTGCATCTTCTGCCACGCGCCGCACAACGCCCAAGCAGCCACACCGCTGTGGAACCGCCATAATCCAACCACGCACTACCGCATTTACCGCTCCAGCACGACCGACGCCCGAATCGATCAGCCTACCGGGCCCAGCAAGATGTGCCTGAGCTGTCACGACGGATCCCTGGCAATCGGATTGGTCCGCAGCCGCCCCGCCACCGACCCGATCCGCGTCAACGTCGACGTCATGCCCCCTGGAGCCAGCAATCTCACCAATGACTTGTCCGACGACCACCCGATCGGCTTCCGATACGATCGCGCCCTGTCCAACACCGACCAACAGTTGCGCGACCCGCAGACAATCAGTCGTCGCTTGAAGCTCGGCCCGCACAGCGAAGTGCAGTGCACGACTTGCCACGATCCCCACGACAACGGCCTCGGTAACTTCCTGACCGTCACCGACCGCGGCGGCGCGATGTGCACCAGTTGTCACAGCCTCGACGGCTGGCCACTCAGCACGCATGCCCGCAGCCCACGCAGCCTTCGTGGCCGACTGAACGACCCGCGGCAGGACCTGCCTTACCAAAGCATGCGCGACAACGCCTGCTTGGCCTGCCATCAGATCCACGGAGCCGAAGGCCGAGAGCGTCTGCTGCGGTTCGCCCGACTCCAGGACAACTGCCTCACATGCCACGATGGCTCGGTGGCCACCGACGTCACCGCCGTCATCGGTCGCCGTTCGAACCACGGCGGCACGCGCCTCTTCAGTGTCCATGACCCCGCCGAACCGGTCGAGCCAATCCGGCCACACGTTGAATGCGTCGACTGTCATAACCCCCATGCGGTGCAGCCAGGCCGCCCGCATCTGCTGACGCGGCAGAGTACGGTCGCGGTGCCCGGCCCCATGGAAGGTGTGCCTGGTGTGAACATCGCCGGCAGACCTGTCGACAGACCGACGTTCTACTACCAGATCTGTCTGCGGTGTCATGGTGACAGACCCGTTCGTATCCGTGGGTCGATTGTCCGGAGCGTAGACCGCCCCAACATACGAAGACAGATCTCGCCTGTTGCAGCCAGCCATCACCCGATCGCCGCCCCCAGCCGCAGCACTGGTGTGCCCAGTCTGCTTCCGGGCTTCCGAGGACGCCGAATCAGTTGTCAGGACTGTCATAACGCCGACGGCGCCGCCACCGGCGGCCTCGGCACCGCAAACGGCCCGCACGGGTCGAACAACGCGTTTCTTCTGGCTGCCGAATACAGCACGCGCGATTTCACCTCCGAAAGCCCGCAGACCTACGCCCTCTGCTACCGTTGTCACGATCGGAACAGCATCCTCAACGACGAGAGCTTCAGCTTTCACCGGCGTCACGTCGTCAATAGCAGCTCGCCTTGCAGCGCCTGCCACGCCCCCCACGGCGTCCCGGGCAGCGCCATCGAACACAGCCATTTGATCAACTTTGATCGCTCGATCGTCAGGCCCGTCGTCGCACCTGCCGGCGGCGTACGGTTCCGCGACCTGGGACGATTCCAAGGCAGTTGCACCCTTCTCTGCCATGGGGTGACTCACCTGGATTTCCGATACGGTCCGCCTTGAGCCAGCCGAACCGTCAGCCACCTCTGTTCCCATTGTTGGGCACGACATGCGCGCGGTTCTCTCACATATGGGAAACGGGCCGGCCATCACCAGTTCGGGCCCTGCAAGCCATCGTACCGCGCCGTTCGGTCGGGCCACGCCCACCCGGCGAGACTATGGCCACCGCCCCGCTTCTTGAACGCCGGACACGGGATATGGCAGCGCCGATAGACCGCTTTCCGCATCCAATGAGGACCATAAAGAGCCTCTTAAAGCCGCGACGAGCGGTGATGATGGCGTGGCACGACCTTTGCTAAGTAGACAAGGATGTGGAAGTGTTGTTCGGGCTGCACTACCGCCCGAAAGTGTCCGTGAAGCATGAAAGTCTACAGCCTGTGGTTGCGCCGGTTGGGACTAGCCCTGGTGGCTTTGAGCCTCGGTTTGCCCGGTTGTGTCGACGGCCTGATCCCGGTGCCTCCCCAAGCCAATATGACCGACCCGACCAATGGAGGAGCGACCTACATTGGATCCGCTGCCTGCCGAGCGTGTCACCCTGGAGTAGACGCAGTGCATAGGCTGCATGGGCACAGTCACATGCTTAACAAACTCGCAGGAACCGGGCCGGTGTTCCCTTCCGCCGCCAGGCAAGCAGGTGTCCCCGACCCGCCCGACGGCAAAGACTGGGCAGATATCACCTACGTGCTCGGCGGCTTCCACTGGAAGGCCTATTTCCTCGACAGTGACGGCTACCTCATGACCGACGGGGTCGACGGCGTGAACACCCAGTGGAACCTGGAGTTTCTGCCGAACGGGACCGCCCCGAGCTTCGTTAGCTACGAGTCCGATCGAACCAGCCCCAAGCCCTATGCCTACGACTGCTTCGCTTGCCACACCACCGGGCCCAGCCGCAGCGGACAGCAAGACAGTCTCGGCGGCATACAAGGCACGTGGGCCGAACCGGGCGTCCAGTGTGAGGCCTGTCACGGACCGGGCAGTAGGCATCCATCCAACCCGACAGGCGGCACGATCTACGTAAACTCCGAGGCCGCCTTCTGCGGGTCGTGCCATGCTCGAGGCAACGACACGGATGTGATTCCCGCCGGCGGGGGGTTCATCCGGCATTACGAGCAGTACCAGGAACTGCTTGCCAGCCCCCACGCTCGCCTGCGCTGCGTGACGTGTCACGAAGCCCACACGTCGAGCGTGTACGATACGGAAAACGCAATCATCAACACGTGTCAGGACTGCCATCCCGAGATGAATATGGCACTGCACGAGGGCAGAGTCTACGCGCGGGGCGACTACGCCGAGTTCCTCTCCTGCGAAAGCTGTCATATGCCGTTCGCGACGAAGTCGGCTTCGGCCGCCCCGCCCGCGGTGGCCGGTCCGCTTGGCAGGATCGGCGACGTCAAGACGCACATCTGGTGGATCAACACCGACGAGGTCGACTTCAGCGCCATGTTCACTGCGGACGGGACGCGTGTGAAAAAAGATTCCGCGGGCCGAGCTGCTGTAACCGTGGATTTCGTGTGTCTGCGATGCCACAACGATACCGGCAATGCCTTCGCCTTGACGGTGCGCTCGGCCAGCAGCATCGCTTTGGAGATGCATTCTGATCGGTAAGGACAAAACACGCTATGAGTGTGGTCTGCATGCATGCCCGGAGGGGATGAAACGCGGACCCCAGCCGGCAGACCGAGAGATGTTTTTGGAGGCGTAAACGATGCGTAAGTTCTGGACCCAACCGCACCACCTCGTAGGGGCGCTTCTCTGTGCGCTTTCCGTAGTCGCTGTGGCAGCAGCCATCGTAGGATGCGTGCAGCCCCCCGGGCTGGACGATGGAGGCGTCGGCAACAGCGGACTCACCGGCAAATACGTCGGCTCCGAGGCGTGCCGCCTCTGCCATACCCGAATTCATGAGGATTGGGAGGACACCCTTCACGCCGAGGCCCTGGAAACCCTGGAAGCCATCGGGCAGGACGAGGGTACGTCGTGTCTGGCCTGCCATACCGTGGGATTCGGCGAGCCCGGCGGTTTCGTCGACCGTGCCACAACCAACGACCTGGCCGGAGTTGGCTGTGAGTCCTGTCACGGCCCGGGCAAAGATCACATTCAGAACGTCAGCGACGAGTCGCTCCGTCCGCCCAAGGACATCAGTGCTGAACTCTGCGGACGTTGCCACGAAGACGTCCACCATCCCACTTTTGAGCAGTGGGAGGAATCCGGCCACGCTGAGGTCACTGAGCACGTCGCCGAGTACTTCAATGAGGGAGGGTCATTCAATCGCTGTGGCGTATGTCACTCGGGAGATTTCCGCCTCCTGGCCGTGATCGGCGACGAGGTCGTCGGAGATGATCATCTGGAGGGAGTGGACCCCGGCCAGATGAACGGCGTCACCTGTGCTATCTGCCACTATCCGCACGGTCGCACAGGCAACGCCGCCAACCCCGATCCCGGCCGCGACTTCCAGTTGCGGTATCCCCAGGTAGCCAACCCAACTCCGTCCAGCACCGAGGCGGCCAACACCAATCCCGATCGGTACAACATCTGCGGTCAGTGCCACCACAGCCGCGGAAAAACTTGGGAGGAACTCGAGCGCCCTCCGCACCACAGTCTGCAGGCCAACGTCTACACGGGCGAGATGCCGGTGCCCGACGGCACCGCGGCCCTGGTGCCGACTCAGCGTTCGATCCATGCCTTCGTACCGGAACAGTGTTCAACCTGCCACATGTTCCGCAAAGACTTCGAGAGCGAGCTGGCGCCTGCCATCAGCGGACACACCTTCGAGGTGAGCTTCGACGGTTGCAGCGCCGCGACGTGCCACCCGTCACCGGCCGACGCCGAGGGCGTTACCGACGCGCTGCATGCCTCTGTACAGGCCCGCCTCGACGCGATCGAAGCTAGACTGGGCGATCCGTCCACGTGGGAATACTCCGAGGAAGGCGGCCCCTTGGAGATCGATCAGGCTGCCCTGTCTGATGAGATCAAGCAGATTCGCTTCCTGTATTACTACGTTCTGAACGACGGGAGCCTCGGCGTGCACAATCCGCAGTACGTCGACGCTATTCTCGACAAGGTGGAAGACCTATTGGACGACGAGGGGCTGTAGCCAGGCTCGCGGGACAAATCGTGCACCGAAAGGGGGCGGCGACACAAGTCGTCGCCCCCTTTTTTGCTTCTTGTCTTATCCTACGAGAGCGGCGCGACCCTTCCGTCGCACCCTCCTTTTCCGTCGCACACCCCTTGAGGAATGAACAACACGCGTTCAACGATGCCGCGTAAACCTAGTTGTCTTTGTTCAGTGCGGGCGAGAGATGCAATTGGTCAATCTTGCGGTAGAGGCTCGACAGCCCGATGCCCAGTAGCTGAGCCGCTCGCTGCTTGTCGAAATCACACTGTTCCAGCACGGTCATAATGTGCTGTCGCTCGTAGGTTTGCATAGCGATCCGCAGGGCGAAGCCGTTTCCATCTTCCCATTCGTCGAGCAGACCGAAGGGCAAGTCGCGCGGCTCGATGAGCCGATCTTCTGCAAAAATCAACGCGCGTTCGATTACGTTCTGTAACTCGCGGACATTGCCTTTCCATTCGTGCTGCATGAGAAGCCGCACAGCCGACGCCGTCAGCCCCGGGCAGCGTCGCCTCATCTGTCGGTTGAACTTGTGCACGAAATGCTGGGCCAGACGCGGAATGTCCTCGCGCCGATCCCGCAACGGCGGGAGCCGAAGCTCCACCACGTTGATCCGGTAGTACAAGTCCTCACGAAACTCGCCCTCGGCTACAGCCTCGGAAAGATCGCGGTTGGTCGCCGCCACCAGTCGCACATCCACCGAGATCGGTCGGCTCTGTCCTACCGGAACCACCGACCGGTCCTCGATCGCTCGAAGAATGCAGGCCTGGGCCGACATGGACAGCGAGCATACCTCATCCAGAAACAACGTGCCGCCGTCGGCAGCCTGGAAAAACCCTATCCGGTCCTCATGGGCTCCGGTGAATGCGCCTTTGCGATGACCGAAAAACTCAGCCTCCGCCAGACTTTCGGGAATCCCCCCACAGTTGACCGGAACGAAGCTGCCACTCTCGACCAGGCTCTGTTGGTGAATGGCGCGGGCCACGAGTTCCTTGCCCGTCCCGCTCTCTCCGGCGATCAGGACGTTGGACGGCGTGCCCGCCACCTTCTTGATCATTTCCTTGACCTGCCGCATCGTGGGCGTGTCGCCGACGATCGACTCGTGGTCGTTACGCAGCTCGATCGCCCGGCGGAGCTGCTGATTCCGGAGAATGAGTTGCCGCTGCTCCAGCAGCCGCCGAACCCGAGCGATGACATCGTCCAGCATGAGAGGTTTGACGACGTAATCACACGCGCCGAGTTGGAGAGCCTGCACGGCAGACTCGGTGCTCCCAAAAGCGGTGATCAGCAGCACCAGCGTCTGCGGACTTACCTGACCCGCCTGTCGGAGCAAGTCCAAACCGCTAAGCCCCGGCATCATGATGTCGGTGACAAGAACGTCGATATCCTGAGTCTGGAGATGCTCCAGCGCGCTGCAACCGTCAGCGCATGCCACCACGCGCCAGCCCTCGTCCGACAAAACTTGGGCCAGCGATTCACGCAGCGACGTCTCATCGTCGGCAACGAGAATAGTAGGAGTCATGATCCTGCCCCCAACGAACGTACGGCATATCGGCGCTCTGCCCGTGCCGGGCCGCTTTGAACGCGATCGATCGGCAAGCGGACGTGCACCGTAGTGCCGGTCGGATCGTTGCGTTCGATGACAATACGACCCCCATGCTCGTGCATGATCCGCGCGCTCACCGCCAGGCCCAGTCCCGTCCCTTTGCCGATTTCCTTGGTGGTGAAGAAAGGCTCGAATACGTGCGGCAACGCATCAGGCGGAACGCCCGAGCCCGTATCTCGGAAGCTGACCGTCAGGTGATCCACATCGATGCTTGTCGTTATCGTCAGACGACCGTCTCCGTTCATCGCATCGAACGCGTTGTATACGATGTTCAAGAAGACCTGTAGAAGCTCCTCCTTGATCCCGAAGATGTGCAGGCCGGTGGGCTCATCGCCCCATTCAAGCTGCACGCCACGGCTGCGCCGATCGAACCGGGCCAGCTTGGCTACTTCGTCGATTACTTCATCCAGGCCGAACAGTTCCTGCAGCCGTGGTCCAGGGCGACTGAAGTCGGACATCCCTCGCACGATCCTGCTGATGCGATCGACGTGCCTGTGAATCAACGCGAGCTTGTCGCGCGGCCATTCACCGTCGACCCGCCGATGGAGTAGCTGCACCAACGCGGAAATGGACGCCAGCGGATTGCCGATCTCGTGGGCCACGCCGGCAGCCATCTGGCCAATGGCGGCCATCTTCTCGCTTTCAGCCATCTGCTGCTGGTTGGCCCTTTGCTGCTCGGCCTCCCGACGCACGAGAAACAGCATGTTGTTCAGCTCCTCGGCTGCCTCCGTCGCGTCGTCCGGACAGCTAAGCTGAAACACCTTGCACGCTCGACAGTCGCCCAGTTCCCCCCGTCGATCACAGGCCCGCGGATGATCCTCTTGCAGCGCCCGTTGCAGTTGCCAGCAGCGCACGCCTCGCCAACCGGCAGTGATACACTGATCGTTGCGACACCCCAGCACCTGCCAACAGGTCACCAAGTGCGGGTTGTCGAACTGATACTCCGGCTCGGAAGGATCCTGCGCCGCCCGAATCAACCTGGCCAAGTCCTCCGCCGTACGCCGTGCGCGAGCGATACGCCGCGTCGCGACGAACCGCCCGGCTGTGCCCGCCAGTATCCCCGCGACACCGGCCACCGCGAACGACCCCACCGACATGGAAACCGTCAGCGGGCCGGCCCACAGACCCCAGGCCACCGTGGCCACGACTACGGCCAGAAAGCACACCCCTGCCCCCGACCACCACCAGTGACCAGACCGCAGTACCACGCTCGTGCCGTGGCCTCCCCCATTGGCATGACTTCCCGAAAGCCTCGCCACCACTGCTTCGCCGGCACCACCGGGATCGGCGATGCAGATTCCGACCCGGGAGTCCGACTCGGTTCGCCCCCTGGCACCGGCAAGCTCCGCTCTCTCGCCACCCGCACCAGCCTCTCCGCCCACTGGCAGCAGGGCGACGCCGGCGCCCGCGTTAGCAGCACTATGATTGGTCCTCTGCAACACCGTCCGGCCCCGTAACTCGAAGCGGCCTTGCCCTCCGACCGGTCACAAAAGGCTCAGCATGAACCCGCTCCCATCATCGCCGACCCGACACACCAAACGCGTGTCCTAGGACTCACGCGCCCGGCTACCTGCCAGCAACGTCTCCATGACCTCACAACGACTGCAACGCTCTCGCTTCGCCACCCAACTGCCGGTTGGCTCCCCCCCGCACATGGTGCCCGTCAACAGCCAACATAGGTGGCCTTGGCCCGCTATGTGAGCATAGCACCACTGACGGCATTCGGCGTTGCATTCTTTCAATTCCCAACAACGTATGGAGTTCAGACGCCGCCCGTTGTGGTGAATTATCCAGTGCAGCAGCAGCAACCGCTCGACCGAGCTCGGCACGGCCCGCCACCCCTGCTCATAGCTGTGCAAAGCCCGCAATGAGATGCCCAGCGCCGCTGAGAACTGCTGCTGAGTCATTCCCATCTCGCGACGGAGTCGAGCGATATCCAGTTGAAATGCACCCGGGCCCACAGGCATGTCCCTGCCTCTAGAATATCACAATGTGATAGTAGGGTGTCGTCGGGCAGCCGTCAAGCTGCCCGCCAACCGCGCCGCAGGGTATCGCTCGCCGCTACGTTGTTTGCGGCCCCGGGCTCTGGCCCAGCAGGTCTGGACGACCCCCATAGGCAAGCTCGCCCCTCAGTACGGCCTTTCGGATGTGGGACTGGCGAAAGTCTGCAAGCGGTTTGACATCCCCCGGGCCGCCGGTCGGCTATTGGGCCGCCCCAGTCGCGGCCTGTATGCTGAACTGCCACCTCAGCCCGGCCATGCCCTCTGGATTGCCGTGTGGACGGGACCGATCCATCCTGACTCCGAACCGGGCCACTGGCTGGCGTGGGCACGCGATGTCGCCGGTCGACATAACCCAGTTCGCCCCGACGCAGCCGCCGGTGGCTAACAGCCAACCCGGTCATGCGGTCAGCCCCTGGCGCCCACGCCACTCAGCCGGCAAGTATGTCGCCCGACCAGCAGCGCGCCGTCGAGCTGTTGACCGACCTGGCGGAAGTGGCGAAGCCAACGAGCCCGTTTGCCGACTACACGCAAGAAATCCGAAGCCGGCACGGCAGGAAGCAGAACTTCATTCACCGTCTCGACCAGGCGGGGCTTTGAAACAGAGCCGACGTGTCCCGCCCGTCGCGAAGAGCTCGCGCGGCGATAGTCCGCATACATCTTGTGTACATCTCCGTCCCTGGTGGGGGAAGCACTACTTCTGCTGGTCCAAAGCCAGAGCACCGAAAAGCCCCTTGGCAACTTCAACGGCTGCTCGCTGTGCTCTTGTGGCGGCCCGGCCCTGCGGAGGCTACGTCAGCCCTCCTGCCCGATCAGATCGACAGTGGCGTCTACCAGGATGTCGCCGGCCTCGGGCGCCAACCAACTCGCCAGGCTGAACGTCGTCTCGTATCCGCCTCGCCTAAAGGCGTCTTGCGTCGGTATGTAACCCAGCCGACCGTTGGCATAGCAGACCACCAGCGCGTTCAGTGGCTGCGATCGTTGCTTGATCGCCAAGCCCAGCTCCACGAAACACTCGCCCCCATTGGCGGCAAACACGACGTCGTTAACGCGCAGCACCTGCACCTCGGCCGGTTCGCCCTTCATCTGATTGATCCGGTCCACCAACTCCGGGATCCCGCAGTCGTGCAGCTCCGGCTCGACGAACCGCTGCGCGCCGGGCCCGCTGGCATGGATTTGCTGGTCGGTCAGCGTTCGGCACGGCAGGAGAACGGTGGAAGCCCGCCCGGCAAGCTGTGCGCGCTGCGAGAACCGCATCTCTGCCAGAACGGCCATAACATCTTCGGCGAGAATCTGCCCGATGCCTTCCAACGACTGTCCTGTTCGCACATCGGTCGGGTCGTCAAAGTGAACGTTGCCCGACGCCCCTTGCAGAAAGAGGGGCACTCCACAGCCACGCGACTTCAGCTCGTCCGCCAGGGCGCCGGGGTATCCCGCCGACAGCGCGGTGTCGCCGCCATGATGGGTCGGATGGCACGTGAAGTTGACCAGCACGCCCAGCAGCTTCCCGTCCAACGACCGGGCGGCCAGCACCGCCACCTCCGGATCGATGGGGCCTTCTACGTACAGGGCCTGAGGGTCGGAGAAGCTGCCATGCGTTCGTACCGTGCCGTCGCGCATGACGACGCGGCGGTTGTGGGCCACCCGAAACTCAAAACATCGCCCGAAACCGATCTCTGCCTGGCGCCGATTGCCCAGAGCCGACCCGAAAACGGCAACCACCTTGTCGGCCAAAGTATCTACGTAGCGGGGATCCTGCCGAACAAACCCCACGTCATAGATAGCCGGGCCTGCGTGATTGTGAGTGGCGCATACCATCACCTTCTCGCCGGGAAAACCGTGCTCGGCAGAGATTGCAGCCCGAAGCCGCTCGACAAGCTCGGCAGGGACAAAGAGCGTGTCGAGCTGGATGAACGCGATCCGCTCGTCGCTCGTTTCGAACACGGCTGCACGGGCATACAGCAGGTCCAGCACATGGTCGGTTACGATGGTCCGGGGCCACCCGACCTTTTGCACCCCTACCGGCGGCGTGATATCGATCTCGGCAAATCCTGCCTGCACGGACATGGGCCTTCTCACTCCAGCCGTTCAAGCTGGTCCAGGTTTCCCATTACCTTGCGAATCCCTCGTGCGGTGGCCTCGGCCACTTCCGGGCCATTAGGTGATCGAAGGGGCGTCGTCATGCCCGTGTGCCAGTCGGCGTGTTTCTGTGCGACCGGGTATTGGTCCTGCCTGTACTCGACCGGACGAGAGTGAGGGCACTGCCACGGGCAACCTTTCCCATAGGCGTTTTTCGCCCGGAACACCGTCATGGCCGGCAGAATTGTCTTCTGCCACACCTCCGTCAAAACGCCCTCAGCCCGCATCGCCCGGATGAGGCGGTCGCGGAATGCCGACGCATCATGTGAGTGGCCCAGCGCCTCCATGTCAAAACGGATCGTGTAGTTGTACCAACAGTGTGTTCGTCCTTCGGGCTCGGCCGGCAGAATCAGCCCCCACGCGTCGACCAAGCACTCGGTCAAGCGGGTCGCGTTGATCCTTTGTTGAGCCAGATAGCCGTCTAACTTCTGTAGCTGGGCTCGCCCGAAGGCGGCCGGCAGATCGCTGTTGCGATACATCCAACCCAGGGCGTACGCGTGATAGTCGCGGTCTTCCAGTGGCGTGCGAGTCTCGCCGAACGACCACAGCGATTGAGCCGCCCCCAGCATCTGCTCGTCATCTGTGACGAACATACCGCCTTCGCCCGCACACAGGCACTTGTTCTGGTTGAAACTGAACGCGCCGCAGTGGCCCAGCGTACCCACTTTGCGGCCGGCGAAAGTCGCACCGTGCGCCTGGCAGGCGTCTTCGATGACCTTCAGGCCGCGCTTCGCCGCAATGGGCAGGATCTTCTCCATATCCGCCGGCAGGCCGTGAAGGTGTACCACGATGATGGCCCTGGTCTTTTCGGTAATGGCCTGCTCGATCGCGTCCGCGTCGAGATTCATGGTGTCCCAGTCGATGTCCACAAAAACTGGAATGGCGTTGTGATGCAGCACGCAGGTGGCCGAGCTAGACCAGCTATAGGCCGGCACGATCACCTCATCACCTGCCCCGCATCCGCTCGCCGCCAGACACATGTGCAGCGCCGCCGTGCCCGAGTTGGTGGTGATCGCGAAGCGGTTTCCGTTCCACGCGGCGAACTCCCTCTGGAAGGCCTCGCAGTTCGGCCCGAACGCATGCTTACCGCCCAGCAACGATTCGAGGACCATTTGCTGGTCTCGATCGTCGATCGGCGGCCAGCGCCGCACCATTCTTTCCGGCACCTCGCGCCGCCCGCCGAGCACAGCCAGCTTGTCTTTGGCCATCCGCATACTCCCCAAACGACATCAGGCCTGTACCGAGCAGCATGCCCCGGGTCAAGTCCCTGTGTCGCCGGGCACCCGAAGCGGGCAGATCGGAGCCTACGTGCCGCGACAAGCGGACCCAGAGAGCATGTTAGGATAACATTCGCCTGGGCAGAGATGGGACAGCAGACGGAATCCGGAGTCGCACGATTGTGGTAGCGCCGCCTCCAGGTTAGACTCGTCCGGACGTCTCTGGGGCGGGAAACGCATTTCCCGGCGCGAGCTTCGCCATTGCGGGAAGCCATGACAATGCAGGTGGGTCGGGGACCGATAGCGGCCCGTCGGCAGCGGACCCCCCCAGGACTATTCGACGGGCTTCGCCATGCCCTGCCAAGGCGGGGCGATAGCCGCCTGCGGGGCTTGTGCCGCCCAAAGGGGCGAGCTTATGTCGCGAGGACTTACCGTGAGCACAGAACTGAACCTTCGTTTTCCGGACGCCGACCACGTCATCGTCACCCTCGACAACGTCAAAGGCGGCTCACTTCCGTTCGTCGATCCCCTCACCGACAAGGACCGCGGCGACATTCAATGGTACGTCGAGTTGTATGGCGCCCACTCGCTGGGCGATCCGGACGACACGGAGGCCGCCCGCATCGCCGCCAGGCTATCCGAGTGGGGCAAGGCGCTGTTCGACGCGGTGTTCGGTCAGCGCGACGCGGCGCGCCTGTTCAATCGCTTTCAGGACGCCGAGCACGACACCCGCCTCCTGACGATCACCGCCGAGCACCCGGCGATACTCGCCCTGCCGTGGGAACTGCTCCATGACTCGGCGCCCGGCGGGGTCCACCTGTTCTACGAACACCCGCGCATCAGCATCCGCCGCCGCGTGGCGGGCGCTACGGGCGGGCGGGCGCCGTTCAAGATCGTGCCCAAGGATCAACTGCACCTGCTGTTCGTCGTCAGTCGGCCTGCCGACGCGGGATTTGTCGACCCCCGGGCCGACCCCGGCGCCGTGCTCGACGCGCTGGAAGAACACGCCCCGGGCCGCGTCACCTGGGAGTTCCTCCACCCACCCACGCTCGACGCGCTCGTTGAGCGACTCGAGGATACGACGCAGCCGGCTGTGGACATCCTGCACTTCGACGGCCACGGCGTGTTCGATCGCCGTGGTGGTCTGCCCAAACGCGCGAAGGAAGCAAAAGACCATCGCACCGGCCCCGTCGAGCAGTTCGTTCGCGAGAAGAAGGCCGAACCGCCTGACGACGCGAACTACCCACCCAATACGGGCTACCTGCTGTTCGAGAGCGCCGACGGTGAGTCCGATTTCGTCTCGGCCGACAGGATCGGCGCCAATCTCCATCGCCACAAGGTTCCGCTGGTGATCCTTTCCGCCTGTCAGTCGGCCGCCGTGGGCGACGACGATGCCGCCGAGCGCCCCATGGGCGGCGTGGCCGCCCGGCTGACGGCCACCGGCATCCCGGCGGTGCTGGCGATGAGCCACAGTGTGCTGGTCCACACCACGCGGGCGCTGTTCGGCGAGTTTTACAAAGACCTCGCCCACCACAAAGGCGTGGCCGAAGCGCTCGACAACGCCCGTCGCCACCTGGCCAACCACCCCGAGAAGTACGAGGTTCAGCGCGGTCCCGATCGCGTGCCGCTGAAGCTCTACGACTGGTTCATCCCCACGCTCTATGAGACCGCAGCCGACGCGGCATTGCTCACGCCGACTCCGTCGGAATCCGCCGCGGCTGAACCTGCCCGCCCGCCCTGGCGGCGGCATGGCGAACCGCCCGACGGCAGGCTGAGCGAAGCGCCCGAAGGCGGCTTTTTCGGCCGTCGGCGCGAGCTATGGCACATCGAGCGGTGGTTTGCCGACAAGACGCGCCGCATCACCATCACCGGCTTTGGCGGGCAGGGCAAGACGGCACTGGCCGAGGAGGCTGGCCGCTGGCTCGTCCGCACCGGGATGTTCCACACCGCCGTGGTTGTCGATTACTCGCGCGTGCAGAGTCGCGACGCCGTCGCGGTGGCCGTGACCAACATCGGATCGGTACTGGACGAGACCCTGATCGACGCCGACGCGGCCACCGAAGCGTTCGAGCGCACCCCTGCGCTGGTGATCCTCGACAACCTCGAAGCCCTCGCCCCCGAGCCCTTGCGCGAGCTGTTGGACGCGGCGGTGGGTTGGTCGCAGGCAGGCGGCTCGCGCGTGCTCTGCACGACCCGCCGGCCCGACTTCGGCCATCCGCAGTATCGCGTGCAAGGCACGCTCATCCACCGGCGCATTCAACTGGACGGTCTGGGCACCCGCACTTCGCCCGACGACCCGCTGGAATGGTTCGCCGAGCTGACCAAGCTGCCCCCCGCGCCCACCGTGCCCACCCCGCAGCGCGAGGAGCTTATCGACCTGTTCGACAAGGTGCGGTTCCACCCCCTCTCGATCCGCGTTCTGGCCCAGCAGCTCAAGACGCGCGAGCCTGGCGAACTCGGCAAGCGCTTGGAGCAGTTATTGACCGCCGCGGGCGCCGACGGCTCGGCCGCGGCCGCGCCGGATGAGGACACGCCCGTTACTCTGCTCGCCTCGGTAAGGCTGTCGCTTGACCGGGTGGACGAGGCGGCCCGCAAGGTGCTGCCGCGCCTGGGCGTGTTTCAGGGCGGGGCGATGGAGCCCGACTTGCTTGCCATCACCGCCCTGGGCGAGGGTAACGTGTGGCCCGCGCTGCGGGCTCAGTTGGAGGCTGCTGCGCTGATCGAGGCCGAGAGCCTGCCCGGGGTAACCGTGCCGTTCCTGCGGTTCCATCCCACACTGGCGCCCATGCTCTGGGCGCAACTGGGCGCCGACGAGCGGGCCCTATTGAGCGCCGCCCATCGCAAGCGGTATTACGCCCTGGCCAATTACCTTTACCGTGAAGACAGCACCACGCCGCACCAGGCGCGGGCCATCGCCCTGCGAGAGCTGCCCAACCTGCTGCACGCCGTGCATGCCGCGCTCGCCGCGGGCGAGCCCGAGGCGGTGGACTTCGCCAACAGTGTGAACCTCTTCCTGGGATGTTTCGGGCTCACGCAGGAGGGCGAAGCCCTGCTCGCCAAGACACACGCGACGGCCGGCGAGGTGGGCTCGGACGCATGGTATCTGGCACAGTCCAACCGGGGCGAGCAGTTGTTTGAAGCCGGCCAAGTGCCCGAGGCGGTGGAGGTATTCCAGACCGTCCTGGCGCAGTTGGGCGACAAGTCCAGTCATTGGCGAGCGGTGACCCTGGGCCGCTTGGGCCGGTGCTTGGGTGCAGGCGGACGCCCAAAACTGGCTGAAAAGCACCTCCGCGACGCCATCGCCGTGCTCGACAAGCTGGAACAGACGAACGACGTGAAACAACTACGGAGCGTATGCCTGACCGATCTAGCCGACGCGCTGCGGGACCAAGGGCGGTATGCCGAGGCGCGGAAGGCATACGAAGATGGTCTTGATGTAGCCAAGGACTCGCGCCATCTGCGAGCACAGGGCGTAACGCTCGGCCAACTCGGGACACTCGCGCTACGGGAGGGCGAGTTGAGAGACGCGGAGCAGCGTTACCGCGCCGCCCTCGCCCTGTTCCAGCAGTTGGGCGAGCCGGCGATGGAAGCGGGCGCTTGGCATCAGCTAGGCATAGTCTTCGAGGAAGCGCGGCAGTGGGACCAAGCCGAGAGGCACTTTCGGGAGTCGGCGAGAATTCAGGAAGAGCACCGCAATCTGGGCGCAGCGGCGCAGACCTGGAACCAGTTGGCCATTGTGAGCGGCATGGCCGGCAAGGCGGACGCCGCGGAGATGTGGTTTCGCAAGGTCATTGAGGCTTTTCGGGGTGTCGGCGACAACGTGAGTCTGTGCGGGTCGCTGAGCAACCTCGCCGCTCTCCTGCGAACGCAGCCGGGGCGGCTGAGCGAGGCCAGGGGACTGGCGGAAGAAGCCTTGGTCGTCAAGAAAACACTGGACCCCGGCGCGGCCGAGATCTGGAACACCTACAACATACTGGGCAACATCGCGAACAAGGAAGCCGCCGCCAGTTCTGACGACAGGCGGAGGACGGAACTGCAAGCCGAGGCCCGCGAGTACCGCCGCCTCGCCCGCGACGCCAAACGCGCGTTCCCCGGCACGCAACAGGAACTCAAGCGCCACGCTCCTTTGATTCTTGGCGTCGTCGTGGCCGTCCACCAACCAGAGCAGCGCCCTCGACTCAAGGAAATCTTGCGGGACTACGATGACCCGAGCTGGAAAGAGATGATCGGGGCCATACACCGCATTCTCAATGGTGAACGCGACGAAGACGCCCTCTGCGAGGGTCTGGACTCGAAAGACTCTATCATCATCGCAACCATCCTCGCGGGCCTGGCCGACCCGTCGACGTTGGCGCCGCTCCTGCCAAGTCAGGATCAAGAGGAAGAATAATCAGACTCGCCTCGCTGGCTTGAGCAGACGCCAGACTCTCCGCCCTGCACAATGACCGGTCCGGACCGGCCATTCCCCCCCCATCACCTGTGACGCGGTCGCTCGCCCGGCTCCTGCACAAAAACCGGCCGTTTTGTGGTAGAATGACGCCGACGTGTGCCACTGCTCTTGAGCAGTGCGCCGGACGGCAAGCCGTCGGAGAGCTTGTTTTTCAGACAGGGCTTGTCTGGATGGCGGAAGAATGGGCAGATCGTTTGGGTGGGCAATCGGCCGGGCAATCACCGTGGGCTGACTGTCGGCTGGCACACCATCGAACTGAAGGTCCTGGTGACGACGCCATACGGCACGATCGACGATTGGGATTTTGCCCAACTGCACATCATGCTGGCGGGCGATCTGGACGGCGACGACGACGTCGACCTAAGCGACCTGGCCGCGTTTGTGGCAGCCATGAACGGACCGAATGTCGCGCCCGGCGACCCCAAGGCCGACCTCGACGGCGACGGTGACTGCGACCTGGACGACTACGTCGATCTCGCGGCTGCGTTCACCGGTTTGCTTTAACATGTGAGCAGCCGTTGCGGGCCGCTCTATCACTGCCGGACGAGTCGTCTCGCCCACACACCCGGCACCGACTTCGTGTTGCGATCGGGTAGCCGGGTCGGTTGCCCTGACCCGGCTCCCACACCACCGTACGTACGGTTCCGTATACGGCGGTTCACGAGGAACACGCAAGACGTCGATGCTCTTCCATCAGGCTGATGAGGCCCAGTCCGCGCAACTCA
>DATKUK010000118.1:0-4863 GCA_035530655.1 Phycisphaerae bacterium | reverse complement strand
AAACGTCGTTTTCGCCCCTTACAGGCCCGGCGTAGTCGGATCCGACTGCAGCAGACACACAAGCCAGCCTCTCGTCGGCCAGTTCTCTACCCAATCTTGCCGGTACCCCTCGAAAAGCAAGCCGCGCTCGCTTATTCTGGGCCTAGACTGGCGCCGGACCGGTGGTCGGCCCTGTGACCAGACGTGATCGGATCAGCAGACGTCCTGGCCCCATGTCGGCGTGGCTGAGCCGGTTGAGCAGATGTTCTGCGGCCGAGCTGCCAATGCGGATGGGATCGGATACCAGCGCCGTCATTTGCAGTTGGCCGGCGGGACATGCAGCACGTCCGATGATGCTGATGTCGGCGGGGCACTTGAGCCGACGTTCGCGAAGGGCCCTTGCGGCTTGGATGGCCGTCTGGTCGTAAAAGAAGACCAGTGCCGTCGGGCGCGGCTCGAGCCGACACAGCCGGTCCATCGTTGCCCGAAGCGCCGAGTCGGACTGGGCCAAGTCGACCTGATACTCGACGTGATATGCAGGCGACCGGTTCAGGCCCAGTCGCTGCTTGGCGCGCAGCAGGGCGTGGCTGAACCGTCGGCCATCCGGGTCCACGCCGTCTGCCCAATGACTCATGGCTACATGCCATCGCACGCCAACGAATCCTATATGTCGATGCCCCAGGCCGCCCAAGTACTCAGCGGCCATATCGGCCTCGTTTTCGCAATCGACGGCGACACAATCCACGCCCACGACGTCGGACAGTCCGTCGAGCGTCATGACAATCGCGCCGCCGGAAATCAACTCGGCCAGGAGCGGCTCGGGCGCACCCGACCTAAAGGCGACCGCGCTGAAGCGTGACTCAGGCGGTCCGATGGCCACGCCTCCCGGGATCGGCCTGACGTGCATCCATTTTGTGATGGGCACAATACCGGTCCTGATGCGCTGCGATAGAATGGACAGGAAGCTTGCCAACAGTCGTGGCGTATAGTCATCGCCTGCCAGGTCTACGGTGGCCTGAGAAATCAGGGCGGCGGCGGGATATGGCTTGCAGAAGGCCGGCATCTGGGCCGATCGACGGCGAACATACGGTCGGCCTCCGCCGTTGAGGGCGATTTCGCCTTGCTCGGAAAGGATAGCCAAAGCGCGCCGCACGGTGTTTCGCGAGACGGCATGGTGCCTCGCCAGGCTCCGAACCGACGGGATCTCCCAGCCGTCTTCGTAGGGCGCCACGGCCTGTTGAATGGCCTCGGCTAGCCTTATGTACACCGCGGGTCTGGCCATCGCGCACGGTCTCGCAGCTTACACGACTCAGACATGGCCCCACACCGCACAGCATAGCAACCCGGCCCGCTGGGTCAATAACCGGCCCTGATTGGGTTTGTGGCGGCGGCGTTGCTCGCCGGTGTTTCCATAAGGCATCGCTATATCGCTTTTGGTGAACGTGCCTTACGCTCGCAATCCGCCCGGATGTTGCGGCTCGTCAACACACGGGACAGGGGCCCCAAGCTGGCTGCGGGGAACGGCGTTTTCTGTAACCGTCTTTCAGAATGATTTCGTGGCATACTTGAGCCTGGGTCAAAAACCTGACCACGTTTATGGTACGCCTATTGCTTGCGCAAGTCTCCACTTGATTAGGAGTGTTGCGCGGCGCACTCCCCTGTAGCAGGTCGCTTCGATCGCGTGGCGTCCTCGGTCGGTGAGCGGCTGGCAGGTCTGCCGCTCGACCGGCGTGGATATGTCGAGCCATTTTCGCTTGAGATTCGGCTTGCTCCGCCATTGTAGTTCAGTCGAGCGGGCCGGTGTCAGAACTAGAAATTCCGGTACGGATGCCGGGAGGCTAATTGCTTACAGCTGGAGACCTTACGATGAATCCGGTCAGACAAGTAGCGCTGGGCGTGATTATTGTGTGTGCGTTGGTGGCGACGCCGGCGCATGCGACGCGATGGTTGCTGGTGGATTTCCATGATGGCGATTCACAATCAACGTTCGGAACGCAGTTCCCAACGTGGAACCAGATTATTCGCCACTCGGGCAATACAGCCTACGTCGACCCGGACGGCAACCCGGATCACGAGGGCATTGCCGATTCGGGCTCGTCGCCCGGCAACGGTGTGACGTACTATGGGATCCAGGGCACGGCGCCGATCAACTTCCAGCCGCCGCATCGGATCATTGCAACTTTCTACAATCGCAGCGGCGCCCTCAAGAGCATCTACGCACGTTGCAGTCTCAGCGATCCGGACAGCGCCAACGGCGCCGGGTGGAACACGCCGTGGAACACCATGTTCCCCGCGTCCGGGAGCCGGTCGGTCTGGCCCTACTCAATGGTGGAAATGGCCATTAACGTTACCGTCGAAGGCGCCCAGCTCTCGCCGCTGGCGTTGCCAACGGCCGGGCAACACTACCTGATCAACATCGGCCTGGGTGCCTTTGATCCGGATTTCGTTCTCACGAAGATCGAGCTGACCAACGAAGCAGATATCACAGCACCGAATCCGCCGGTCAACCTCCAGGCCAACATGGTTCAGGTCTCTACCGAGGCGGGCCAGTCGGTCGTGGAACTGACATGGACCGAGCCGTCCGATCCGGGCGGCAGCAACGGCGTATCGTCGGGCGTCAATCGCTACTACGTCTACCGCAACGACGGCACGGGTATGGAGCTGCACGGCTCGGTGACGAGCGAATGGGCCTCTTATTTCGGCACCAATGTCTTTTGGCGCGACTATGAAGTGCGGGCAAACGCTTCGTATAGCTACGAAGTTGTGGCCGTCGACGGGGCCACCCGCGGTTGGCCGTTCTGGCCGGGCAACACCAATTCGACGCGGTCGGGTAACGAGAGCAGTTCGGCTACGGTTTCGATCAACGTGCCGAACTTCAGCTATGGCGCCGCGCTGATCGATCCGGTCAACGATCTGACCTATGTCGGTGCCGTCAGACTGCCGGCGACCACCACGCCGAGCAAGTGGGGCTATGCCGGCCAGGGGCTTACGTACTACCCGGGCGGCAATCCAGGCTACAACCCCGCCACCGAACTGCCCGGCTCGTTGTACGGCATGGGGTTCACCATCGACAACATGGTCGGCGAGCTGAGCATTCCCATTCCGGTCAACAGCACCAACATCAACGATCTTCCTCGGGCGAACGAATTACAGGGCTTTGCCAGGCCCTATCCGTTCACGCAGTCGGGCTCGACCCAAACCTATGCGCATATCGGTTATCACCCGGGCGGCAACGGCGTGGGTGACCACGTCTACTACTCGTATTACCGCTTCTACAACGGCCCCCTGGACGAGCCGGCTCACGGCGCGCTGTACATGAACCTCTCGCAGACGGGCGTGGGCGCCTGGTTTGTAGGCGGCCCCTATGGCGATGCCAACCATATACCGTGGGCACTGACCTCGCGGTTCTGCTTCCAGATTCCGCAGGCCTGGGCCGACGTGTACGCCAATGGCCGCAGTCTGGTCTACGGTTCCGGCGGGCAACTGATTGCCGGTCACGGCGACATCAACCTGACCGGGCCGAGCTTCTTTGCGGTCGCGCCGTGGGAGACGGGCTCTCTGCCGGCTCATAACGGCTATGTCGGTGCGAATACATTGATGCGCTACGGCCAGCAGGCCCAGAGCCAGGACACGTGGCTGGAGAGCTTCAATACCCAGGCGCACCATCTCGACGCGGTGTGGCTCGAGAACGGGGGCAAGCGTGCCATCATCGTGGCGTCACGACTGGGGCGCGGCCAGATCTGGTACGGCTATCACGAAGCCGCAATGGATCAACTGATCATGTTTGACATCCCCGAGACAAGCCCCACTGGTGGGGGCGGCAAGGGATGGTGCAGCACGGATCAGCGGGCGCTACTGAGTTTCTACAACGTAAGCGACCTTGAGCGCGTCGTGGGCGGGTCGATGCAGCAGTACGAGCCCAGGCCCTATGCCTACTTCGACGTGCAGGATTACTATATTGCGACGAAGAATTACCGCTATCCGCCGGAGTTCTCGCTGGCGGTAGACAATACCAACGGCTACCTCTTTCTGATCGATGGCTGTGGGGAAAACGGCGACCAGGCGCTGATCCATGTCTGGCAGCTTGGCGGCGGCGGACCCAGCAACCAGGCGCCCATCGTCGACGCCGGCAGCAACCAGTCCATCACGCTGCCGACCGACACCGTCAACCTCGACGGCACGGTCAGTGACGACGGCCTGCCCAACCCGCCGGCCACCGTCACGACTACCTGGACCAAGTTCTCCGGACCGGGCACGGTCACCTTCGGCAACGCCAACGCCGTCGACACCACCGCCACCTTCAGCACCGACGGGGTCTACGTGCTGCAACTGCTGGCCGACGACTCGCTGCTGCAGTCGACCGACACCGTGACCATCACGGTCAACCCGGCCGCAGGAGGCGAGCAGGACGCCAATATCACCACGGCCAATAGCTACGACGACGCCTGGGAGAGCGGACCGGGCGGTTGGGTGGAGTACTGCCAGGGCCTCTACACCGCTTGGTCGGGCACCACCGGGTTCGTGGTGCACCTGGGCGACTCGATCACCTACGCCAACCCCTTCGGCCAATGGGCCCGGTACGGCTCGGGCAAGACCCAGTCCGACATCGACATCTGCAACTGGATGCACTCGGACGTCTGGGGTGACGGCACCAACAACAGTGCCAACGGCTGGTACCTGGCGGCGTACGACATGCCCGGCGGGCGGAGCTTCACCGCCGAGAGCGGTATTCAGACCGACCAGTACCTGGTCGGCAGCATGGACCTGCCGAGCATGGACCAGATGTACACCCCCGGCTTCACCAACCCCGACGGCAAGCAGTACCTCGATTCGGTGATGGCCACCATCCTGCTGGGCACCAACGACGCCAGCAGCAACCGCACG
>DATKUK010000117.1:0-57118 GCA_035530655.1 Phycisphaerae bacterium | reverse complement strand
TCCATTGCGGGTCTCCTTGTGACGAGAACTGCTGTTCCTCAACACTTGGAGACCCTATATATTGTGGATAACCCGATCGCGCAACTACCTATTTTAACAAGAGTTACGAAACCATAACTCTCTGACCGAAAACGGCACTAGGTCCTGCGCGAGCCAGTCGCACAGATGTGCGTAATCGGTCGGTGCAGACCGCGGAAAATCGTCCGAACTCAGAACGTCCTCGACCAGGATGCCAAATGTCGCTACCCATTGCGTCACTTCGGGGCTCTGCACCCCCCTTAACTTGCCGAGCAGTAGATCCGCCGCGGCTTCGACAGAATCCTCCCGCAGGTCGATGTATCCCACCGTACTCGGTAGTCCCACAAGTAACGAATCATCGAGGCGTAACGGCAAGATGAACTCCTCTGATCGCATCTCTGCCTCTCTGATGGCGATACTCCATTCGTGTTGGGGCCACGGTCGGTCAACGTATGACTGAAACACGATCGCCACGAAGAACCTCGTACCAGGGCCAAACAACCATTCGAACTCTCGGTCGAGTCGTCTCCCGACTAAATGAGCACGGTATGGGGTGTCTACGAAGACCTTGGCGCCCCGATTGGATAGGAGAGAGGCGAGCTGTTGGGCGAGCGCTCGGTCGCTTCCCGCGTAGGAGATTGCGAAGTCAAAGCTCGGGGCGGCGCTTGTGTCGTTCATTCCTGCCTGTTCCGGCTAACTACGTTTTGCTCAGTCCTCTCGTCAACACGCATGCGCGACAAAGTGGACGCATAGCGCCCCTCAAGCTCGACCCATCGCCGCCGCCCCTGTCCCGAACTGCGCCATGAACCTCGACGGACATCGTCATTATGACCCATCGCAAACACAATCGCAAGGCCGTCAAGACGGGGGTGGGGGCACATTCCCGGGCAGGCGGACCTCGTTCGGGCCGGCTGGAGGCACCAGACGGGTTCGCCAGCATCCCCGCTGACGACCCCGATGGAACACGACTCCATAGGCCAACACGCCTTTGCCGGGCAAAACGCCCCTGCCGACCCATCGCCCACCCCGCGCGCAATGAAGCGGCCCACCCGCATCCGGATGGGCCGCTTGAACTGTCCTACACAGCGATCAGTCGCCGCCCCAATCAGACCGTCGCGTCGGCCGGCAGACCGTCCTTGCCGTCCGCCAGCGCCGCCTGGGCGGCCGCCAATCGCGCCACCGGCACGCGATACGGACTGCAACTTACGTAGTCCATACCCACCTGGTGACAGAACGCTACCGACTGCGGATCGCCGCCGTGCTCGCCGCAGATGCCGACCTTCAAATTGCCGCGAGCGCCGCGGCCCTTCTCGATGCCCATCTGCACCAGCAGGCCCACGCCGGCCTGATCGAGCGACTGGAACGGATCTCGGTCGTAAATCTCCTGCCGCACGTAATCGCCCAAGAACTTGCCCGCGTCGTCCCGGCTGAAGCCGCACGCCAACTGCGTCAGGTCGTTCGTGCCGAAGCTGAAGAACTCGGCCGAGCGCGCCACCTCGTCGGCCGTCAGCGCCGCGCGAGGCACTTCGATCATCGTGCCGATCAGATAGGCCACGCTGTCGCCGCGCTGCTTGAACACCTCGTCGATGACCCGCTTGGCCGACTCGGCACAGATATCGAACTCCTTGGCCGCACCGATCAGCGGAATCATGATCTCCGGCTCGACCTTGATGCCCTTCTTCTTACAGTTCAGTGCGGCTTCGACGATGGCCCGCACCTGCATCTGGTAGATCTCGGGATAGGTAATCGCCAGGCGACAGCCGCGGTGCCCCAGCATCGGGTTGAACTCGTGCAGCGACTCGACCATCGCCTTGACCTCGGCCGCCTTGATCTTCAGCGCCCGCGCCACCTCGCGCTGGCCTTTCTCGTCCTGCGGCAAAAACTCGTGCAGCGGCGGGTCGAGCAGGCGAATCGTCACCGGTCGGCCGGCCATCGCCTTGAAGATGCCCTCAAAGTCGCGCCGCTGGAGCGGCAGCAGCTTCTTGAGGGCGTCGAGGTACAGCTTCTCGGGCCCTTTCAGCTCTTTCTTGATCCGCGCGATCTCAGCCTTGTTCTCAGCCACCTCGGCCACACTGAGCTGGTCGCGAAGCTGCTTGACCGGCTCGCTCGCCAAAATCATCTGCCGAACCGGCACGATCCGATCGCCCGCAAAGAACATGTGCTCGGTGCGACACAGGCCGATGCCCTCGGCCCCCATCGTCACCGCCACCTTCGAATCGGTCGGCGTGTCGGCGTTGGTGCGAACCTTCAGCTTCCGCGTCTTGTCGACCCAGCCCATGAACTTGGCGTACTGCTTATACAGCAGCGACTTGCCGGACTTCATCTTGCCGTCCATCACGCGAACGATCTCGCTGGGCACCACCTTGCCCTCGCCCGCGTACACCGCGCCGGTGAACCCGTCGATGCTGATCCAGTCGCCCTGCTTCAGCGTCGTCTTGTCGACGCTGAGACGCCTCGTGCGGCTGTCGATATACACGTCGCCCGCACCGGCCACGCACGGCGTGCCCATGCCGCGAGCCACCACGGCCGCGTGACTTGTCATGCCGCCGCGACTGGTCAGAATCCCCTGCGACACCGCCATGCCGCCGATGTCCTCCGGGCTGGTCTCCATCCGCGCCAGCAGCACCTTCTCGCCCTTCTTGGCCCAGGCCTCGGCTGTGTCGGCGTCGAACACCACCTTGCCGGTGGCCCCGCCCGGACTCGCGTTGAGCCCTTGCGCCAGCTTCTTGGCCGATCGGGTCCACTTCTCGTCCAGCAGCGGCGCGAAAAGCTGACCTAGCTGATCGGCATTGACCCGCCGCAGGGCCTCGGCCTCGTCGATCAGCCCCTCCTTGACCATCTCCACCGCCATGCGAAGCTGAGCAAAGATCGTACGCTTGCCCGTCCGCGTCTGGAGCATGAACAGCCGGCCCTGCTGGATCGTAAATTCCATATCCTGCATATCTTTGAAGTGCTGCTCGAGGCGGTTCTTGATGCCCACCAGCTCTTCGTAGCAGTCGGGCATCTGCTCGGCCAGACGCGCGATCGGCTCGGGCGTCCGCACGCCGGCCACCACGTCCTCGCCCTGGGCGTTCATCAGGTACTCGCCGTAGAACACGTTCTCGCCCGACGACGGGTCGCGGCTGAAACACACCCCCGTTCCGCTGTTCTCACCCATGTTGCCGAACACCATCGCCTGCACGTTCACCGCCGTGCCCAGCAGGCCGCGGATCTCGTTCAACTCGCGATACCGGATGGCCCGCGGGTTGTTCCACGAGCCAAACACCGCGTTGATCGACAGCCTGAGCTGCTCGCGGGCGTCGGTGGGGAAGTCCTGCTTCAGCGCCTTCTTGTAGTAGGCGAGATAGCCCGCCACCACCTCTTTCAGATCGTCCACATCCAGCGCCACGTCGGGCACGGCCCGGTTCAGCGCCTCGCCCACCAGCTTGGCGGCGTTGGCGATCTTGTTGCGTCGGGCGATCTTCTTCTTGACCTTCTCCAGAACGTGGCCGAACTGCTCGTGGTCGAGCCCCATCACCACGTCGCCGAACATCTGGACGAACCGGCGGTACGCGTCCCACACGAATCGCTCGTTGCCGGTCCGGCGAACCATCGCGTCGCGCGTCTCGGGCGTCAGGCCCAGGTTCAACACCGTGTCCATCATGCCGGGCATCGAGACGGCCGCCCCGCTGCGCACCGACACCAGCAGCGGATTGTCCGACCCGCCGAACGTCGCGCCCAACTCCTGCTCGATCCGCGCGATCCCCTGCTCGACCTGATCGTTCAGTCCATCGGGCCACGTGCCGCCGCTCTTGTAGTAGGCATCACAGCAGTCGGTGCTGAGGGTGAACCCGGGCGGCACGGGAATCGCCAGGTGGGTCATCTCGGCCAGGCCGTTGCCCTTGCCGCCGAGAATCTCCTTGCGCCGGCTGACCGACTCGGAAACACCCATCCCCTCCGAAACGCCCTCGCCAAAGCTGTAGACGTACTTCTTACCCATTGCTACACCTCGCCAGACTCTTCGAACCTAAATACCGTCATCCACGGTAGCACTGTCGGTTGCCCTGGCAGGCCCCATGGTCGGATGGCATACAGATCGGGCAGTTTAAGAGCGGCCGTTGCGCCTGTCAAACAGGGCCAAGCCCCCGCCGAAAACGGCATTGGTGCGGTCCGAGCGTCGCCGCTCCGCCACAACGCCAGACGCCCGATCCAGCCGGCGGAAAAAAACGCGGGCGACTGACTTCTCGTCAGCCGCCCATGGCCTTCTCCATCCCAGGCAGGGAATAATCGTGTTTGGCGCTACGCCCGCGGGTGGGCCTCGTCGTAGCTCTCTTTCAGCCTCGTCGTCGTCAGGTGCGTGTACACCTGCGTCGTCGAAATGGACTGATGCCCCAGAAGCTCCTGCACGCTCCGCAAGTCGGCGCCCGAGTTCAAAAGGTGCGTCGCGAAGGTATGCCGCAGCGTATGGGGACTGATCGACGGATCCAGCCCGCATTGCAGTAGATACTTATCCAGTTTCCGCCGCACGCTTCGGGTGCTCAACCGCTGTCCGTGTTTGTTGACGAACACCGCCACCGGATCGAAGCTGCCCGACTTGGGATCCGCCTGCCGCGTCTGGAAATACCGCTGCATCGCCGCAGACGACGTCGGACCCAACGGTGTGATCCGTTCCTTCCTGCCCTTGCCTCGCACGTGCACGATCTGGCCGGTCAGATCCAGATCGGCAAAATCCAGACCTACCAGCTCGCTCACCCGCATACCCGTTGCGTAGAGCACCTCCAGGATCGCGCGATCCCGCAGCCCCAGCAGCGTGGTGTCGTCCGGGGTGTTCAGCAGCTTGCTGACCTGATCGATGTCCAGATACTTCGGCAGCCGCTTGTCCTGCTTGGGCGTGCGAATGCTGGCTAGCGGATTCTCCTGCACATAGCTCCGTCGCATGCAGAACTTATAGAAGCTGCGAAGCGTGGCCAGCTTGCGGGCCGTCGTGCTCTTGGAGTACTCCCGATCCCGCAGCATCGCCAGGAACCCCCGGACCGTGCTGGTGTCCACCTTCAGAAGAACGGTCCGCGCGTCAGGCGGCGCCGCGGTGGCCGTCGCCGTCGCAGCGGGATGGGCAGCGTCCGGATACGTCTGATGCTCGACGAACGTCGGCCCCTCACTGACGGTTAAGCCGTTGCCCAGGTACTCGCAGAACTGGTGCAGGTCGGCCGCGTAGCACTTCGCCGTGTGCGGCGAGAAGTGTCGCTCGTAACGCAGGTAATCCAGAAACTCGCTGATCAAGGGATTCTCATCCATCTTCGTATAGGCTCACCGGCGATGCCCTACACTACACGAACCTGGCTTTAGGACGCTCGACCGCCGTCCGTGACCCACTCTAAAGGCGATCACTCCGTTGTCTGCCGTTTGCGTTGCTCGGCTAGCTCGTCCAGCTCAGTCTCCAGTCGTCGGCCCATCTGGTAGCTCAGTACGGCTGCGTCGAACCAGTCAAACCCCAAATCCGGCTCGCTGGCCATGCTCGCGAAGGCACTGACTACGTCCGCTTCCCGACCGGCTGCGTAACGGAACACAAACCGGTGCTCGCCTTTGACCAGCGACAGTTGCCGTAGCGTATGCATCGTCGTTCTCCCTGAAACTTGCCGGCCTGCGCCTCCTACGAAACCACTTGGCCGGTCTGACGATGCCACTCCTGTCTGATCAACTCCCGCACGGTCGCCCAGCAGCAGAACCGCAGAAACATCTGCTGGCTCTTGATGTACTTCCGCCAGGCCATGGGGCTGTCGTCCGCATCCCGGTCCCGTGCGTACTCCTTGACGGCTTCGGCCACCTCGTCGTGAGCCGCGTTGAACACCCTCTGCGACTGCGCCTTAGGCCGAAGCGGCGAATCGCTCGCTTCATTCACCCCCGGCGGCGATGCCTGCCGACTGGCCACCACCGGATCGAAGCCCGATCCCGGCACCGATGGCAGGGCATACAACTGGGCCGCCATGCCCACGACCGGCGGGTCGTACGGGTCGTACTCGGTTACCGCCATCACCACGATGGCGTCGGCCCCCAGCGCCTCGCACACCTCCAGGGCATGCGACGGCGACCCAATCTGACGCCGACCCTGACCTGCCAAAACCGCCAGAACCCGACTGACCGGGATCACCATCACGTCGTCCACATGACCCAACTCGCTGGCGAACAGGTCAGCCGCCACCACCGGGTCGAAGTCCGTCGACCCGCTCAGGTTCATCGCCGGGGCTACCGCAATCGCCACTGTCCGGTCATATGGACTGGTCAGCCGAGTCCGATGCGGCGAAGTCGTGCAACCCGCTAACAACCCCACCGAAACGCCGGCCGCGACACAAAGCCTCGACCGACAACAGATCTTGGCACCGATCATCCCTGATCCACCCGGCTTCCATGCCTCTTGTTCATCGGCCCATAACGGGCTGACGTTGGGCTAAATAAGCCCAAAATTATCCAAACTAACGACTTCGCATCCCCACCTGCACCGTACCCGCTGTCCGGGCTACGCTCGGACCTTGCAGCGGAAGCAGGCTCCAGACCGTCTCGCTGCCCTCTCGCGTGCTCGTGAAGTACACCCGCCCGTCCGGAGCCCATGTCGGCGAGTAGTTCGCGCCCCGGCCCTCACTCAACTGCACCCTCGCCTGGCCATCCGCATCGACCATCCACAGGTCCGATAGCGAACTCCCCTGGTCTGTCGGATCGGCCTGGGAAGGCTTCAATGCGCAGTAGGCGACCCGCAACCCGTCGGACGACCAACTCGGCAACACCAACGCGTATGCCGCACTCGAGGCGATCTCCGTCGGATACCTCGCCTCGCCGTCCACCAGATCCACCGTCCACAGACTGAACCAGTGGCTGCCCCGCTGCCGCGCCCGCTGGAACAGAATCTTATCGCCCACCGGCGACCAGTCCGGAAACAGCCCATAGCCAACAAACTTCTTCGTCCCCGGGGCCGACAATGCAGCCACCCAAAGCTCCCATTGCCTGCCCGCACCCGGCAGCGAGCAGTACACCAACCGCGTCCCATCCGACGACCACGACGGGTGTACCTCCTGCGCTCGAGCCGTCGTCACCTGCGTCAGATGACGACTGTCTATATCCATAACCCAGATGTCCCAGTTGCCCGATCGGTCGCTGGCGAAGGCGATCTTCCCGCCGTCCGGGCTGAACCGCGGCTGGACGTCGCTGGCTGGATCTGCCGTCAACTGCGTGATCGTCGAACCGGCCACCATTTTGAGGTAGATGTCCGGCTTGACGCTGTGACGCGTCGAGGCAAAGACCATCAGCTCCCCGCTTCGCAAGATGTCCGGATCAAAGTCCCTCCCCTCGGTGGCAAAGGTATGCTGCTCAAGCGACCGCGCCGGCCGGGCCACAAAAGGCACAGCGCCCTGACCGTCGACCTCCCCGAACAGCGTGATCCCTTCCACCGACGCGACCGGCTCCTGCTCGGCCGGTCTCCCGCTCGACTGGACCTGATCGGTCTGCTCCGCAAGGGGAGGCCCGCTCTGACACCCCCCGCACGCAGACCCCACGACGATCAACGCCGCCACCAGAACCACTTGCATCCAGCGTCCGTCGGACATGCTTGGCTCGATCCTCCCTGGCGAGAGAGGCCATAGGGACAAAATGCCCCGCCGACCCCCGCTTACCGGGAGCTTTATCGGCTCTTTGGAGGGGCCCAGCCAGTTAGCAAGCAAAAGATGGCCGGCCATCCCTGTCCGATAACTACACCTCATATCGACCACGAAATCAGCCCGGCTTGAGCCATTTGCCCCCCGTTAGCGCCCGTCCAGGAGCGTCTTGGCCGACCCGATCGAACGCGCCCTCGGACCGAAGCTCCGCCGCCAGTACTGACACCCTTGCGCAGCCACCCAGACCCTCGCCGCCCGGCTCGCCCGCACCAACTGGACACGAACGGCTCTTGACTGCACAATGCGGCCCGTCGCCCTCGTATCGCGGACGCTAGACCATGCTCGCATCTTTCTGCTGGCTCGACTGGACAATCGTTCTGGCGTACGTGGTCGCCGCCTCGGTGATCGGCCTGCTGTGCCGCCGTTACATCCACAGCCTGGCCGATTTCGTCGTCGCCGGCCGCGGCGTCAGTACCTTCCTCGGAGTAGCCACGCTCTCGGGGACCGAGATCGGTCTGGTCACGGTCATGTATTTCGCCGAGTTCGGCTTCGCGAAGGGCTTCTCGGCGCTGTCGGTAGCTGTCCTTGCGGGGGTGTCGATGGTCTTCGTCGGCGCGAGCGGCTTCATGATCGCCGGCCTGAGACGATCCGGCGCCATGACCCTCGCCGAGTATTACCAGATTCGCTACAGGCGCGGCGTACGACTGCTGGGCGGGATCATCATCGCCGGTGCCGGCATTCTGAATATGGGGGTCTTCCTGAAGGTGGGGGCCCTGTTCCTCCAGAAGATCACGGCCATGCCGGAGATCATAAACCTCATCGACCCGACCAGTGGCGACCTGATCGTCTCGCTGCCCGTGATCAACCTGATTATGACCGCGCTGCTGATACTGGTGCTGGCGTATACGTTCGTCGGCGGCATGGTCTCGGTCGTGATTACCGACTACCTCCAGTTCGTCGTGCTCTCGGCAGGAATCGCGATTGGTACCTTCTACGCGCTGACCAACCACACCGTCGACGGCTTTGACGGCATCGTGCGTGCCGTGGCCGAGTTTCGCGGCGAACCGGGATTCAATCCGTTTTCGACTGACATTGTCGGAGAAAGCTTCGTCGGCCTCGGCATCGTCTTCATCATCTGGCAGGCCATGCACTGGCTGGGCACCAGCAACTGGCAGACGTATGCCCTGCGAACCACCTCCGTCACCACATCGGGTGTGGCACGCCAGATGTACGTTTTCACCGGGCTGGCCTTCTTCGGACGGGCAGCCATACCCATGCTCTGGGGTTTGGCGGCACTGGCCTACTTCGCCCACGCCGGTGGACTCGAGTCGTTCGAGAGTAACCGTCTGGCCGCCATGCCCACCTTCCTCGCCGAGGTGCTGCCCTGGGGGGCGCTGGGCCTGCTCACCGCCGGTATGATCGCCGCCTTCATGAGCACGCATGACAGCTATCTGCTGGCCTGGAGCGCCGTCATCTGCCAAGACATCATCGCTCCGGTCGCCAGTCTGTTTGGGCGCGATCTCAGCGACCGCGCGCGCATCGTCATCACCCGCGCCCTGATACTCGCCATCGGTCTGTTCGTGCTCTGGTGGAGCCTTTGGTATCAGCCCACCGCCACAATATGGGACTACCTGGCCATCACCGGAACCATGTACATCGCCGGGGCGATGATGGTCCTGGCGTTCGGGCTTTACTGGCGGCGGGCCAGCGTCGGCGGGGCGTACGCCGCGCTGATCCTCGGGTGCGTGCCCGGGATGGTCTATATCATACTTGGAATTCTGGTCACCACCGGAAAGGTGTCCCAGCTTCCCCACAATGCAGGAGCGTGGGCCGGCTTGGTCAGCTATCCGTTGGCCTTGGCAGGCATGATCGTCGGCTCGCTCGTCTGGCCTCATCGCGGCGAGCCGGTGGCACCAGCCGTGCCCACGGGCATGCCGCCTCAGACGCCTCGGCCCGGCGAGGCCGACGCCGAGAGCCTCCAAACCATCCCGCTGGAGTCCACGCCCACAACCCAAGGCGACTCACTGCGCCCGGCCGAACGCGACGTGCTCACACATGATACCGACACCGAGCAGGAGCCTCACCGTGACAACTGACCATTGGATAGCCTTCTGGCGGTATCTGCTCTACGGCTCGATCGGTCTGTACTTCGTCATCGCCGTGGCCGTCGCGATCGGTGCGGCCTTCGATGTGGGCAAGCTGCTGAGGCTGCTCACAACGTCCGACGATGCGCCCAAGCCGCCGTCGTCGTAACCGACCAATGCCCCCCCAGCTTGTAGGGAGCCCATGACCAGAACCGTCGCCAAGCCCCGCCAGCCTATCTGGGCATGGATATTGCTGCTGATTGCAGTCCTGCTTGCTGGATGCCAGGACGTCGACTGGCGATGGGAGCGCAATTGGTGGCGACGGCCAAGCCAAGCCATCCAGCCAGCACAGAATCCCCCGCCACCCGCAACGCGCCCCCAACTGACCGAACCCTCATATGGGCCGGCAGAACCCGCGCAAACGCAGTATGGGCTCTATCAGATTCACCTGCTCAACGAGCCGGGGCAGACGGTTTCACCGGGCGAGATCAAGCAATTCCACCTGGCCCACGCGCCGGCCCAACCCGCTGCCCGCGTCCTGGAAATCCTCTATCCGTGCATCGGAGGTGGCGGGGAAGACCTGCCCTACCTCGTCTTTCAGGATCGCACCGCCTGGGCTGCTGCCGGCGAATTCGTTCCCCTTCTCGACACCACCAGCATCGACAAAGAGCCACCCGAGTCGCTCACGTCGACCCGCGCAGCGTTCGCACGCGCGTTGGGCATGTACTATGTGCGGTGGCGGCCGGCAGGGAGGGTCGACGCGGAAGGGCTCAAGCGAGTGGTCGAACTGCTCGACAACGTAGCCCAGGCGCCGGACGCCGACAGCCAGACCGGCTGGGCGGCTGGAATCCTCGCCTGCCACATTCAATCGCAGGTGTTTTTTGACTTCGAAGCCGCCCGCCACGCCGCCCGGATGGGCGAAAGGCACGCCATGGCCGGCTCATTCGAGCAACTGGTGTCGATCTACCAGCAAGCCGATTTGCTCAGGCAACAAGGGCTGGACGAACGCGCCCGCCCGCTGTTCCGGCAGATTGTCGAGCAGTTCCAAGCCTATCAGAACACGTTGCTCTATCATCGCGCCATCAGACTCACCCAAACCCCTTAGTACTACAACGCTAGATGATACGTCGGCCTGGGACACTGGTCGATCCTCAAGAAGCCGGCCAGAGAAGCGTTCAGAGGGTGTTTTGCGTCGATGCAGAGGCGTCGGGCACCTTCTGCTGGCTTGGCCGACATCGCTGAGCGGATCTAACACTCTATACGACAAGATGTTACGGGCACGCCGGGATCCGTCTTAGCGTTGTAGTGTTAGACTCCTGCCGGCCGGGCACTGTGACTTCGCACCGGCTTCTGCATGCGCGAACAAGCGCTCCCGTGCGCCACAGGCACGTGAACTACTGGTTTACCGCACCGAGCACCAAAGCCTGAACGAGGAACTCCACGAGTGACAGGCCCTGCTCGACCCACAGCATCGTGCACCCGCTGAGAAGCAGCACGCCCCCACCACACAGCCCCGCCAAACAGGTCCACGCACGTGCACGCCTGCGCCGCTTCATGATGTTCTCCTTTCGTCGCGCGCCCGGCCCTCGCCCCGTGGCTTGCAGCGCCTGGGTATCGCGGAACATGTCCTATATCGTCTATCATACGCCGACCGCCCCAGCCGGCTCGCCAACGCTGGAGCACGCCTGGCGGCGTGGCAGCATGGCAGACACCGCTGCTGCCCGACGCCGTCACGCAATCGTAGCATGCCTGTCATGCGGGCGGACCCGCCGCCGACGCAAGGCTGCCCATATCCCCCAGCCTCTGGCAGAACGGTTCGCCAGCCCGATCCATCCCTCCTGACCAAGGTGCCGCCAAACAACCGCCGCCGGGCACCCTATTTCACAGTTGCCAACAGTTACCATATGCATACAATAACGTGGTGTATGCGATCATGGCAGCCAGGAGGTAGAATCATGACCGCGTCTAGATTGAGGCAATCCATTGTCCTTGCCATTCTGTCGGCGATGGTGGTGGCCGTGTCGTTGCGGTCGGCGACGTGTCAGCTTACGCCGGCCGGCATCGTCGGCTATGCATCCGAGGGGTTCTTCGGCGACCTGGAGGACTACCTCGACGACCTGTTCGACTCCGACGATTGACGCGGCCAGCCCGCGATCTCTGCCCGCAGGGCCGGCCTGCCAAGGGCTTGTTGAGCCGGCCGGGCTGAGGTAACGTCAGACGGCCGGGCAGCGGGAGCAGCTCATGGCGGCAGGGCCGTTTGACCGGATCGAGTTGGTCGAAGGCGACATCACCGCGCAGCGGGTCGACGCCATCGTCAACGCTGCCAATCAGTCGCTTCTGGGCGGCGGGGGCGTTGACGGCGCCATCCACCGGGCCGCCGGGCCCGAGTTGCTGGCTGAGTGCCGCACGCTCGGTAGCTGCCCCACCGGGCAGGCCAGAATCACCAAGGGCTACAACCTGCCGGCCAGCCATGTGATCCACACCGTGGGTCCGGTCTATCACGACGGACGCAGCGGCGAGCCCGAGTTGCTGGCGTCCTGCTACAGGCAGTCGTTGCGGTTGGCCGTCGAGAACAACTGCCGCACCGTGGCGATGCCGGCCATCAGCACCGGCGTGTACGGCTACCCGATGGCCGAGGCGGCGCGGATCGCCCTGCTAACCACGGCTACATTTCTCCAGGAGGAAAGCCGGATCGACCTGGTCCGATTCGTCCTATTCGGATCGCAAGCCCACCAGACACACAAGCGGGTTCTCGATCAACTCCAAGCCACACAGAGTTGACCGTCTGGCTACGCCTCTGCTTGTTCGGCGACCGGAAGATAGATGCGGAACGTCGTGCCCTCGCCCGGCGCGGTGATCACCTCGATAGCGCCGCGATGCGCCGACACCATGCCGTGTACGGCTGAGAGCCCCAACCCGTGTCCCTCGGGCTTGGTCGTGTGAAACGGTTCGAACGCGCGGTGCAGACGCTGGCGATCCATACCGATGCCGCTGTCACTGACGGTCAGCACCACATGCCGTCCCAAGTGACCACTGTGCAACTCGCACCGCTCCGTCAGGCGCTCATCCACGTCAGCGGACCCGGTGGTGATGTCCAAACGACCACCGTCCGGCATGGCCTCGCAGGCGTTGAGGCACAGGTCGATCACCATTTGCTCGATTTGGTGGACGTCGGCGCGGATGGCCGCAAGCGGCGATTCGAGATGTATAGCCAAACGAATCCCTTTGGGGACGCCGGGCTCGATAAGCCGCAAAGCGTTGCGCGCGGCGTCATTGAGGTCCACCAGGGCATCCGGCTCGGTCCGGTGTTGTCCGAACGCCAGCAAACGCTGCACCAGTTCGGCCGCCCGGCTGGCGCCCTGTTCGAGACGTTCCATCGCCTCGAAAAGATGTCTGTCATCTGCAACACGCGCCTTGACGTAGGAGGCCCCACCCAGAATCGAGACCAGCATGTTGTTGAAATCGTGGGCGATGCCCGCCGCCAACGCGCCCAACGTCCTGAGGCGCTGCGATTCGGCCACGGCCGCCTGCGCTCGGCGACCGGCCAGCCCCACAGCCAACTCGTGCCCGATGCTTTCGAGCATCCGCACGCCCGGCTCGCCCAGGTCCCAGCGCTGCCGGCTGACCGCTTCGAGAACTCCCAACAGCCTGCCGTCGGCCACAAGCGGGATCACGGCTAGACCTTGCATGTCCCATTGATCGATCTTGTCGCGCGCGTACGCCAACAGCGGCTCCTCGCGCGCATCGGGCACGAACACCATACGACGCTCGAATGCCGCCCGGGCGCACACGCGAGCCGCATCGGCTGTGACCTCTGGCGACCCAATCAACTCCGCGGCCCCGGGATCGAAGTCGCCGCTGTACGATCGGATGACCAGTCGGTTCGACGGCGCGTCATAGTGGTAGAACACCACGCCGCTGGCCGCCAGCTCTTCGCACACGGCCTGAATGCACCGATCGATCAACTCGCCCTCGCTGGTGGCGGATACGCTCGCCTGCGAGATGCGCAGCCGCAGACGCGTGGTCCGTTCCATGTACCATCGGTCGGTAATATCCACCGACACGCCGTGCACGCGCACCAGGGCACCGTCCTCGTCCACCTCGCCTGTGACCGACTGCAATATACGCAGCACCTTCCCGTTGCGGTGCACCATCCGGTATTCACCCGACAACACACCGGGCTGGCGACGGAATGCCTCCACGGCGGCACGCAACCGATCTCGATCCTCCGGGTGCAGGGCGCCCAGCCAGAGCGATATGTCGTCGTAGATCTGCCGGGGGCTGTACCCCAGGAACGCCTTACACGACGAGCTGACGAACAGGATGCGATCGTTGACCATATCCTGGCTCCAGAGCATCACCGGCACGGTTTCGACGATGTGCCGGTATCGACGCTCCGCACTCCGCAACTCCCGCTCGACTCGTTTGCGCTCGGTGACGTCGCGGAAGATGGCCTGGATCAACTGCCGCCCACGGATTGTCAGCATCCGGGCGCTGACCAGCACGTCTCGGATCTCACCGCTCTTGGTCTTGTGCGTCGTTTCGAAGACTTCTTCCCCCTCGCGCAGCAGCATTGCGGCATGGCGGCGGACTTGATCGACCGTATCGGAACCCTCGAGGTCAGAAACGATCAACCGGGCAAACTCGTCCCGCGTGTAGCCCAGAAGCTGATAGGCCCGCTCGTTGAAGTCTACCAGGCCCCCCGTGTGCGGATCGATCAGGAGAATCGAGTCCGCCGCCTGCTCGAACAGAGTACGGTAACGATGCTCCGATTCGCGCAGGGCCGCCTCGGCCCGCCGGCGTTCGGTGATGTCCCGATCGACGCCCACATGATAGATCTTGTCCTCGACCCGTATCGGAACCGCCTTCCACTCAAAGTAATTCTCCGCCCCATCCGGACGCACCCACCAAGAAATGCCCTCGGTCGGCTCGCCGCGCAGACGCGCTTCATGCTGGCGCTCAAGCTGCTCGTGGGACTCGCTCGCCCTCACAAAGGCGTTCAAGTCGTCGGCGGCCATCAGCTCCTCGCGCGAACGACCCGCCATCGCCACATACCGATCGTTGCACAGGACCAGACGTCTTCCATGAGTCGGCGGGGCGTACTCCGTCATGCTGATTCCGTCGTTCGTGTAACGGAGGATCAACTCAAGCTTCTGCTCGCTGTCGCGGAGCCTTTGCTCGACTTGCTTGCGCAGACATAGATGGCCTACGCTCGATGCGTACAAGGCCAGCAGCTCGCAGTCCTGCCGGCTAACCGCCTCGCCTCGCAGAAGATTGTCCGCCCCTAGAAACCCCACCGTCTTCTCGCCGTCCCACATGGGGACCCGCACGCTTGTGCCGCTTCCAACCACGCAGCTTCGATCATCGTGCAGATCCACGTCGGCCGATTTGATGAACCCGTCGAATCGGACCCTGCCCAGGAATTTCCTCATCTGGTCGTCCGCCGCCAGACGCCGTCCACGCTCGTCGCGCAGCCGCCCTCGTTCATCCGTGCCGAACATCCCATTGACGTATTCCCCATCGTCGGCTACCAGCCAGACCGATAGGCGATCAAAGCCAAGTCGTTCGCGGCCCAGTTCCACCGCCCGACGACACAACTCATCGACCGAAGTCGCCTTGGTCAGCTCGTTACTGACTTGATGCAGTACTCGCAGCCTCTCGTTCAGCCGGCGCTCGTTCTCTTCACCGTGGCGCAGCGCATCCTCGGCGCGTTTGCGCTTCGTGATATCAGAAGGGATAATCAGGGCGTGGATGGTTGCCCCATCCGCCGACACGATAGGAAAGACACTTACCCGCCGCCAACGCTCTTCGGGCGCCATGTACACTTCGGCGGTCCGCGCCCGACCCGTACGCAGTACCTGTTCCACCGGACATCCTGCGCACGGGGCGTCACTCCCGGCCCACCGCCGGTGACAGGTCGCCGGCCGCGACCGACCCTCAGGCTGCTGCCCGTCGCCCGGCGGCTGAGGTGCTGCCGACCCGCCCTGCACCACACGCATTCGCCGGTCGACCACGAACGCCCGACTATCGCTGCCGTCAAACAGCCCCGCCAGAACCTGCTCGGCTGTGGGGACGCTCTGTTGCTTCGAAGACATGACGGTCTACTCCCGCAGACTTGCACTTGCCTGACGAGAGTATACCCGATCGCAGGAATCCCTCCGAATCGACTGCGCGGCTTTGCGGACAGGCCTACTCTTGCTCGCCTGGGGCAACCGTGCTCGCCGGCCCCGATTTCTCCTGCCCCCACGGATCAGCCGTGCGCCCGATCGGGCGATCGATCGGGCAGCCGCCAGGCCCGCAGCCACACCCCGGCTGACCTCGCTTGAACGACCGATACGCCGAGCGCAGCGATAGAGCCGCAACCCCCGCAACGATCACCCCGACCACAACCTCTTCCATCATCTCCGGCCCGCCTACCCCACGCCGATCCCGACCAGGCGTCCAACCTGATACACCATTGTAGTCACCACAAAGGCCAACAGCGTCAGTCCGCCCCATTGCAGCAACGCCCAACCCCAGGAATCACTCTCGCTCCTGGTAACGGCCACCGTCGCCATGCAGGGCGCCCCGATCAGGCAGAACAACATGATGCAGAAAGCGGTCAGGGGCGAGTAGTTCGCCTGGAGCTTGTCGCGAAGGGCCGCCGACGTTTGATCCGCGTCACCGAGCGAATAGACGATTCCCATCTGGGCGACGAAGACCTCCTTAGCGGCAAATGCCCCGATCAACGCCGTGCCGATCCGCCAGTCAAAACCCATCAGCTTCAGCGCGGGTTCGATCGCGTGGCCCACGCGTCCGGCAACCGAATAGGCCAGTTGTTCGCCTTGCCTCGACTGCTCGGCCCGGGCGGTCGGCTGCGCAGGCGAGGTGGCGGTCTGCTCTCGGTGTCTCTCGGCAGCGGCGTAGTGCGAATCGGGGCCATACTTCTTTGGATAGCTGGTTATGAACCACATGACGATCGAGACGGCCAGGATGATCGTGCCCGCCTTCCTCACGTACAGCCAGCCTCGCTGCCACATGTGAGTCAGCACACTTCTAAGCGGCGGCATGCGGTAAGGCGGCAACTCCATCACGAATGGTGTGGACGGACCCCGAAACAACGTCACCCGCAAGAGCCTGGCCCCGCCGATCGCCATCGCAATGCCGATTACATAGATGATCCACAGCATCGGCCCGTGCCATCGACTGGGAAAAAACGCCGGGATGATCAGCGCATAGATCGGTAGCCGCGCGCCACAACTGATAAGCGGAATCACCAGCATCGTGGTCAAGCGGTCCCGCCGGCTTTCGAGCGTTCGCGTTGCCATAATCGCCGGCACCGAACACCCAAAGCCGATCAGCATTGGAACAAAGCTCTTACCGTGCAGCCCGATGCGGTGCATGAGCCGGTCCATGATGAACGCCCCACGCGCCATGTAGCCGGTGTCTTCCAGCACGGCAATGGCCAGAAACAGCAACAGAATGTTCGGCAGGAAGACGATCACCCCACCCACCCCACCGATGATCCCATCGACCAGTAGCGACTTCAGCGGATTCTCCGCGCCCGCAGGCCACCAGCCGCTCACAAGACCGCCCAGCCAGGACGCGCCCAGCTCAATCCAACGCATCGGCGGGTCACCCAGCGTGAACGTGAACTCGAACACCCCATACATCAGCACCAGAAAAATGGGCAGCCCGAGCACGCGGTGCGTCAGAATCGCGTCGATCTGGTCCGAGAGGTTGTGCCGCCACTCGATCGTGCTGCGGATGGACTCCTGACACGCGCCGGAAATGAACCCGTAGCGCCGGTCAGCCATGACGATCTCAGGATGATCCCCCAGCATCCGCTCCAGATGCGTGGTACTCTCATCGACGGCCGACAGAATCCCATCCGCCTCCACCTTCTGTCGAACGTCCTGATCGTTCTCCAACAACCTGGTCGCCAGCCATCGTCCTGGCGCCTGCTCGACCAGGTCGGGCCGCGTCTGCCGGACAAGCGTCTCGATCTTCTCGATTTCGCTGTCGATCTCGGGCCCATAGTGCACGGGCACGGGGTGATAGCTGTCGCGCTTTTCGGCCGTCGTTACCGCCGCCGCCAGCAACTCCTGTGTGCCCTGGTTCTTGTGAGCCACTGTGGGCACAATCGGCACGCCCAGAAGTTGCGACAGCTTCTCCAGGTCGAACTCGATGCCCGTAGCCCTGGCCACGTCGCTCATGTTCAGCGCGACCACCAGGGGAACACCCAGCTCGATCAGTTGTGTGGTCAGATACAGGTTCCGTTCAATGTTCGAGGCATCGACGATGTCGACCACGACGTCAGGCTGCCGTTCAATGATGAAGTCGCGCGCCACGCGCTCGTCAAGCGTATGGGCCGTCAGGCTGTACGTGCCCGGCAGATCCACAACGCGTACGTCCCTCGCATCGCAACGCGCCCGCCCCTCCTTCAACTCGACGGTCACACCGGGGTAGTTGCCCACGTGCTGGTGCTGGCCGGTGAGGTTGTTGAAGATCGTCGTCTTGCCCGAGTTCGGATTGCCGGTCAGCGCGATCGTGATGGTGCTGTGGTTATTCAATGCTGCAACTCAGTTTCGGTGCGGCCTCGCCCGCCTGAAGACCAGCCGCAACAGCAAGATGGCAGGAGGTCAGCTTACGACGATCCTGTGGGCCATCCCCCGACCCAGCATGATACGGCTCTGTTTGACAACCACGATCAACGGGCCGGCCGAATTGCGGTTGATAACCTCCAACTCGACCCCCGGCACAAGTCCCATCTCAGCCAGTCGTGCCTTCAGACCCCGCCCGGCCTGGACCGTCACCAGGCGGACCTTCCGACCCGGTTGAACCATCGAAAGAAGCATCAAATCAGCACTCATTTGCCGGGCCATCCTCTCGGCAAACCTGCGTTCCGCACGTGGTCACCACAACGCGACGGCCGCAACGTGCGACGCTTCGGCACCGCGCCGCATGCTGCGATCAAACCCGGCCGCCAAACCACGCTGTCTCGTCCCTATTGGCCACGGCTTCGATACAGCCATCGCCCACGCCGCCGCGACGGGTTCGTCAAGGGCTCCGACCGGCCCGCTGCCCCGCTCCCGCCTGCGTCCGCCTGGCACGACGTCGCCGATGTCCCGACGGTCGCCCCTCGGCGCTATTGATACACAGACTCAATATCACACGAGATCATAACCGCCCCGCCGGCGCCGAGCAAGCCCCATTCGTCCGGCAACCCTCAGGCCCCGACACCGCCCTGGCCGGTCGCACCCGCCCGGGGGGATACCCACCCTGACGCCCCCCAGGCAGGCACCGCCTGTGTAGCCGGCTCACGGGGCGCCCTCTTGAGTCCGATAAAACGTCGACACAGATGGTGCAACTCGGCCCGCCTCACCCGTACGCACCACCCGCCCCCATGCCGGGCGAACGTCGTCTCCTGCGACTCTCGCATCCCAAAACGCAGCCTCGCACACGCCCACCCACGCTGTCGCGGGCGACGGCGGTGCAACTCACCATTCCCGACGCCCTGCTTCATCAAGCGCCCTTCACCCAATCCGGTTGCCCGTCACCATCGATACGGCTACAATGCCTTAGGTTCGGAGCCAAGGTGGAACCTCGTGGCCGGAGACGGTTCCCACTTCCTTTGTTCACGGGCGTCTCCTGTCACGATCGACCCCGTCAGAAGTCTCTCACGTTACAGGGCGTCGTGCGTGCGCTAAGGTGAGCGGCTTGGCGTGGCCGCCAGGGATGGGGGCCCGGGGGCGACGTTGTGTCTCAGCGTGCGCACAGGAAAAACCGAAATGCCCACCACACAAAAAAGGAGGTACGACTTATGGAACGTGTAGCAACGGTAGTCGCCGCATGCGCGGCGGTGTCGATCCTGGCGGCGTGGCCGGGCGCGGCCGACGCTGCTAGGACGGTCGACCAGGTGTCGATCAACGACGACCCGTGGCAAACGATCATCTGTCCTGGGGAACGCATACAGGTTCAGGTTGTGGTCTCCCTTACCGGTGAGGACGAGTGGGGCAGCACGGCTTACAAGGTCGGCGATGGAGATTGGGTCTGTCACAATCATGACAACTACGACTCGGGTGACACTCAGCCCGTCGATTTCTGGTTCGAATTCTGGACCGATCAGACCGGGCCACTCGACCTGGTGATTCGGGCCTACCCAGCCGAGGAGTTCGACGAGCCAAGCTGCGACGACAATGAACCCTTCACCGAGGTGGTTATCCCTGCTGCCATCGTCGTACTGGATGCCGACGGCGACGGCGTGTGCGACCCCAACGATCTGTGTCCCGACACGCCCGAATGCGCCGTGGTCGATCCGAACGGCTGTCCGATCGACTCGGACGGTGACGGCGTGGCGAACGGTTGCGACCAGTGCCCCGACACGCCCGAGTGTGCCGTGGTCGATCCCAACGGCTGTCCGATCGACTCGGACGGTGACGGCCTGCCGAACGGCTGCGACCAGTGTCCCGGCACGCCTGACTGCGCTGACCCGGTCGACCCCAACGGCTGCCCGACAGATTCGGACGGCGACGGTGTGGTCGATGGCTGTGACGATTGTCCCGGCACGCCTGGCTGCGCCGACCCGGTCGATGCAAACGGCTGCCCAAGCGACTCCGATGGTGACGGTGTCGTCGACGGCTGCGACCAGTGCCCCCAGACGGCGGCAGACGACCCCGTCGACGCCGACGGCTGTTCGACGGCCGACGATGACGGCGACGGCGTGACCAACGACGATGACGAATGTCCGGACACGCCGACGTGTGCCACGGCGGTCGATGACGATGGCTGCGGGATCGACGCGAACGGCGACGATGTCATTGACGGATGCGAGCCGCCGCCACAGGAGATCCCCGACGAGCTTCGCTGCTGCTGTGGCGAGACCGGGAGCGTTTCCGTACTGGGCTTGGCGGTCGGTCTGCTGCTGATGGCCAGGTTCGGAGGCTATCGCAGGCACGGCTAGCACGGTGTGACGGCGCCGCTTCGTTGGATGATGACGGCTTAGGCCGCCGAAGGTGACAGTGTGCGACGGCGGCCGGCTCAACTGAGGGTCGGTCGCCGTCCTTGTAGTGTACCCCTGGCTGTTGGACAACTCCGTACCTTAGCCCCCAGCGCCGCGTCACCGCTACGTGCGGTGCGTCGCACACCATCGTCTGTTCTCCAGCTACGGCTCTGGCCGTTCAATCTCAAACCAGGTCGGATCAAGGGGCTTCACCGTAAACCGCTCGAGCAAAACAGGCTCCACATAGTCGATTATTATGGGTCTTGAGGATATCTTGGAATCGATATAGCTCAGATACCCATCGACCCTCCCATGTTCGTAGTGACGTGTTTGCGTTTGCCGCTCGATCAAGACGACATCTTCTCGAAGCCGTCTGGTCCTCTGGAAATAGAGCAGAGCCGTGAATTCGTCCCAGTAGCTGATCACTACGGCATTTTCCGGCATCTTGCTTAGCGAAGACAGGGCGAACTTCGTTACGGCGTAACTGCGTGCACGGTCGAGTTTGCCCGGAAGCTGAATGAACAGCAAGCCGGCGCAGAGCAGAATGAAGGTCACAGCAACCATCACTCTCGCTTTTGTGTAACCCAGAAAACGGTACCGAACACCATAGGCGATCCAGAGAGAGAATATGAAATAGGAAGGATTAACCATATAGTGATAGTCGTCTGCATGATAGTACGTGAAATACACCAGATTCATCGCGAATATCAACAGGAAAAAGACGCACCAATCCCGCCGAGTGCGCCACTGGTAGAGGAAACCCAACAAGCCGAATCCTATACCTACCCAAAGGAAATTCCGCCCGAATATCGCAGCATGCTCGATGGGCCGAGTCAGATAAAACCAGGCATCATGAAGCGCCAGAGTCCCGTACTGTTCTCCTGTGAAGTACCGTAGTGCATCGAGCGGCGAGCTGGGCACATATTGAGTGCCTAGAGGAGTCACGGCATGTGATCGCCAATAGGAAAAGCTGAGTGTCAATGCACCGATCAGTCCGAATACGAGTGCGAATAACTGGATTTCGGCACAACGATTCGCTTTACTTTTGCACAGCAGAAAACCGAACGCTGGAAGCAAGAGTATATTGGCCGGATATGTTCCCAGCGAAAGACCCAGCACGATCGCCGAACTGATCAAAGCACGTGTTGATGATGTCTCGTACCAGAGCAGGAGAAGACATACAGCGAGCGAAAGAAACAACAAATTGACGTTGTATACCTCTGTCGTCACGGCCATGGACCATATACGAGGCGATAAGGCAAACAACAGTGGTACAAGAACGCTCGCGAGCAAGTCGCTGGTCGAATGAAGAATCAGCAGGCCCATGAGCCCAACCGTCAGGCTTGTACACGCAGCGCTCAGCAAATTGGTCGCAACGGCCGGTTCTGCAGACAACAGGGCCAGGGCCTTGCCGAGAACGGTGTGAAGTGGATAGCCCGGCGGATGCGTGACGCCCAGCTGATACGCCTGCAAGGAGAGCTCTGCGCAATCTCCTCGGTCGACTTCAGGAACCAGTGTGGCAAGATACACGAATGATGAGAGAAGTGATGGTAACAGAAAAGCCAGGATGCTCCTCTTGGTGAACGGCATTGTCTGGGCCCAATTTGTGTGACCATGGCGCGCGGAGGGGAAACTCGCCGTGTTCATGTGAATCGTGTCATCCACTTCAGTGATGATGTCGCCCTCTTTACGCTGTGACGGAACAAGAAGACGCGATGGCACGGCTTGGTACCGGGGCGAACCGGTCCGTAGCGGCGGCGGCATCCACATCCGCATCGATCAGGTCGGCCCGCAGCATTCGCGCCGTGTGACCGCCCGACATCATACTAAAAACCTTGACGCTAATACTACAACGCTAGATCCGTCGGCCTGGGACACAGATCGATTCTCGGGAAGCCGGCCAAAGAAGCGTTCGGAGGGTGCTTTGCGGCGATGCAGAGGTGTCGGGCACTTGCTGCTGGCTTGGCCGACACTGTTGAGCGGAGGTAACACCTTACACGACAAGGTGTTACAGAGAAACCGAGGCCCGTTTTAGCGTTGTAGTACTAAGTCGCGTGTTGGGCACCAGCGCCCTTGACCCGGATCGATCAGCGTCTCACTCATCGCTTCCGTGCCGCCTGGTGTGGATCACCGGTCAGAACGCCCTCCAGCAAACCCGTAGACCGATCCCAGTCGAACTGGGCCGCGGTCTGCTGCGCCGCCTCCGAGAACCGCCGCAGTTGATCGCTGTTTCGCAGCAACTCGACCAGTCGGTCGGCCGCGCCCCGGACGTCGTCGACGTCGACCAGGAACCCGTTGACGCCGTCGCGCACGAAGTCCTCGGGGCCGCCGCATCGAGTGGCCACCACCGGACATCGACAGGCCATCGCCTCCAGCGCCGGCAGTCCGAAACCCTCGCGACGGCTGGTAAGCAGCCATACGTCACAGCTTGAGTAGATATGCCGCAGCGAATCCTGCGGGGGCCGACGATGGAAAATGGTGTCTCGCGGCAGGGGCAGCGCGGCGTCGGGACGCTGGGTGCCAAAGCTAATCACCCGCAGTTCAGGTAGGCTCTGCCGGACCTGCCGCACTACCTCCAACACCACATCGATGCCCTTCAGCTCTGTGGTCGAGTACGCAAATCCGATCGCCGGCGGGCTGTGCGGATCGCGCGGTGGTGCGAAAAACTGCTCTGAATCCACACCATTGGGTATCAACACGGCACGCGAATCGCCAAAGCGGCCACGCGCCAGATAGGCCAGCCAACGGCTGACGACGATCTTCTGCATGGGATAACGCCAGGTCGCGTCCACACGCTCCGGGTGGTCGCCCCACACCTCGTAGCCCTGGATCAGATAAAACGGCCTGCCCTTCGAAGGCGGCAGACTTGCGACCCACTCAGCGGTCTCCCACCACGTAGCCACCACTGCTTCGCCGTCCGGCAAGTCGTCAGCAGCAATCGGCCGACCAGCCGACGCGGCAATCAGCCGATCGCCCGACAGACACGACAGATGGTCCTTCTCGGCCGCCAGCCAGCTTCGCACCTGCTCGCCGCACCTAGCCGCAAAGCCACGCACGTGCCACGGCTCGGGCCAGCCACGCTTCCGATAGGCCACGCGCACGTCATGACCGCGCCGTAAAAGACGCTCGGCGTACGTGGCTACAACCTTCGCCCCGCCCGACAGGCTCCGTCCCGGAAGGATAAACGTGATTCTCATCGTCTGTGTCCGTTCCAGCTCGACTCAGCAGCCATACCGCCAGCACCTCGTTGCGGATGCATCCTGCGCTGGACGGTGAGGCACCAAGAAGACGCTAGCGAAAGATCACGGTCCTTTCCCCCTTCGCGACGCGACCAAAGCCCGCACCATCAATCGCCGATTCAATCGCTTCCTCTGCCTCCAGACTGTGAATCTCGATTACCATTGCGTCAACCTGACGTAACCATTGCTCGTAACCCTCGGAGAAGAGGTACTGTTCGGCTCCCTCGATATCAAGCTTCAGCAGATCGATCTTCGAACAACCGGTGGCCTCCAGGAGATCGCCAACAGTCCAAGCGCGTGTCGCACCCGTGCCGTTCTGACCGCATTCCTCCACCCTGTACGACCATGCCTGGGCGTCGGGGTTTGCGATACGCAAGTAAGTCCGTCGTGGCCATAAGGCGCCGTGTACCACGATTACGTTACCGAATCCCCTGCAATTCCGAGTAATCATTTCGCAATTTGAGACTGAAGGCTCGACGGCCACCACCTTTGCCTGGGGGAACTGCTCGGCGTAGAAGGCCGTGCTGAAGCCCACATTGGCCCCGCCGTCGACGATCAACCGGGGCGACGCCGGCAGAAACACCTCAAGCTCCCGGGCTACGAACACCTGATTAAAAACCATCACATCTGACGAGAAACGACGGATCAGGAACGGATTCGGGAAGCCCGGCAAGTCAATAGGAATCATTGGCCGGCGCAGACTCCACGCGACCTCAAACTTGATTGCTCTGGCAGCGCCCAGCATAGAACAGTGCGCGCGTAGTCTTCGGAGTTTGTGTTGTATGCGATCGATCATCCAACGCCTACAGCCTAACCTGACGATTGACGCTCACCCCCACATCGCGCGTCCGTTCGGCATCGTTTCGTCAGGCATCGCACGAGATGGCTTGCGTTCGTTTGGCTCACGCACGCCATGGGCCACCAAGGGTTATTGTCGCTCGGCCCACCAGGCCGGGCAATGACACATTCACCGATTCATCCTGCGTCTGAGGCCCCGGCGCAGTGTGAGCAGTTGCCCGCACGCGGCAGATACGGAGCCAAAAACAAACCTTCATATCACAGAATATCGGCTGTCGTGACGCGGATGGCCTCTTCGAGGGTGGTCACGCCCGCCTGGGCCTTGGCCAGGGCGTCCATACGCAGCGTTCGCGTGCCATGCTCGACGGCGTGCTTTTGAATCGTCTCGGTGGGGGCCTTCTCCATGGTCAGATCGGCCAGCCCGGGGTCCATCCGCATCAGCTCGAAGATGCCGATCCGGTCGTAGTAACCCGTCCGCAGACAGCGCGCGCACCCTCGCCCGCGGTAGAGCTTCACCTCCGACCGCTCAGCCGGCACGTCGAGCAGGTCGCGTTCGGCCGCACCGGCCTGGTAATCGGCTTTGCAGTTTTCACAGACTCGCCGAACCAGTCGCTGGGCGATGGCCCCGATGATGCCGCTGGCCACCAGGTACGGCTCGCAGCCCATGTCCAGCAGGCGGGTGATGGCCCCGGCGGCGCTGTTGGTGTGCAGCGTGGCGAACACCAAATGCCCGGTCAGCGACGCCTCCAGCGCCAGGTGCGCCGTCTCACGGTCACGAATTTCACCGACCATGATGATATCGGGGTCGTGACGCACGATGCTCCGCAGCGCCGAGGCAAAGGTGATGTTGTTCTGTGGATCGACCTGGATCTGGTTGACTCCCGGAATGTGGTACTCGACGGGGTTCTCGACGGTGATGATGTGCTTGTCGATGGTGTTGATCACCTGTAGCGCGGCATACATCGTGGTGGTTTTTCCGCTGCCTGTCGGGCCGGTCAGCAGGATGATGCCGTACGGGCGGCGGATCAGCCGGTCGAATGCCTGCTCGACCTCGGCGTCCATGCCCATCTCACCCAGACCCAGCCGCGCCCGATCCACGCCCAGCAAGCGAAGCGTCACACGCTCGCCCAGCACGGTCGGGATGGTCGCCACACGGACGTCGATCTCGCTTTCGAAGCTGCGGTGCTGGAATCGGCCGTCCTGCGGCGCCCGACGCTCGGTTATATCCAGCGTGGCCATCACCTTCACGCGACTGACCAACGGCTGCACGATCTCCCGCGGCAGCGAGCGCGATTCGAGCATCCGCCCGTCGACGCGGAGCCGCACACGGATGCGATCCTCCTCCGGCTCGAGATGGATGTCGCTCGCCCGCCGGTCGACGGCTTCGTCGATGATGCTGTCGACCAGTTCGACGATGTTGATGCCGCCGGGCGCCACCTCCACCATGGTCGGACGCGCCGGACCCATGTCGACCGTCTGCGTGCCGCGCCGGCGGGCGTCGCCGTACACCTGCTTCTGATGCTGTTGAATCTGATAGCGAGGGCTGACCACCAGGTGCACGGGCCGGTCGTACCGCCTCTGCACGGCGTTGATGGCCGTCCGATCGGCCGGATCGGCAATCGCCACCACCAGCTCGCCGCTCGACTCGCCCAAGGGCAGCACCATCTTGCGCCGCGAGACGTTCTCCGGCAGCGTCAACGACCATGCTTCCGCTATAGAACGACGTGTCAAATCCAGAAATCGCAGCCCCTGCTGCTCGGCGTAGACGCGGGCGACCTCCTCGTCACTGATTACGTCCTCCGTCAGCAGCACCTCCACCAACGGCACACCCTCGATGCGGGCCTCGCGCCGGAAGCGGTCGAGGTTCTCGCGCGTCAGACGGCTGTCCTTGATCAGATCGGAAACGATTCGAGGTTCAGCCTGCCGTGCCGCAATCATGAACCCATTCTACCACGAAAACGACTTGGGCAAACTTCACCATCCAGCGGCGTCCCGAAGCGGTATCGAGAAGTCGACAAGCGCGCCAACGGGTCGCGCCACGGTCATAACAAAAAACGGCGGAGTGGGTCGGTAAGCCGAATTCTGTAACCGGTCGATCGACCGGCGACGGCCATTCATCTGGGCCGATCGGTTGCCCGTCGGCTCAAGCACCCTACCCGCGACTCGGACGGACCGGGCCGGCCCGTGCAGCCGCCCGAAGGCCGCTGCTCGCCGCCTATTTGGGCTTGCTGGCGGTGGGGTTTGCCCTGCCGCCGCTGTCACCAGCGACGCGGTGCGCTCTTACCGCACCATTTCACCCTTGCCTGATCCCGCCCGAAGACGGGCCATCGGCGGTGTGATTTCTGTGGCACTTTCCCTCGAGTTACCCCGGGTCGCCGTTAGCGACCACCGTGCCCTACCCAGTTCGGACTTTCCTCCAGCCCGCCGAAGCGGACCAGCGGCCGTCTGACCCACTCCGCCAACCATTATTGTAGCTTTTCAGCCGTCGCACCTCCAGCAGCCTGCGGGGCACGCAGCCCCTGAGAACGTAGGGCAGGTTCCACCTGCCGCCGGCCTATCACCTGTGTGTGTCCCCCAGTTTCGGTCGGTCTGCCCCTGCTGAGCCGGCTACGCGTATGTCAGGAATACCGCGGCCAATCGCCACTCTCGATGATCGACCGCGCCTCGTCGGCGTCTCGCGACCGCACCAGCAAGCGCATGCGACCGGCGCTGCCGAAGAAGCCGTTGCTCGCCAGGCCGGCTAGGTTCTCCCCATCGATGTGACAGGGAATGTCCTCAGCCTCAAGCGCCTGTCGAATGGCGTCAGCCTCCAGATGGTCGACAGGCCAGTAAATCTGAACCAAAGAATCAGGATCCATTCCTGCACCCCGCAGCGACCGGTTTGAGTCGCTCAGTCAGTCCCGTTGCGGGCGCGGACAACGTCCAAGATGGCCTCGACAGCCGGTCGATCGGCCGGGCCCACCTCCACGTGTTGAAGCGCCACAACGCCGTTCGGGTCGATCAGCACGTCGCCGCCGAGCTGGCTGACATCACCGCCGGACTTTCTCGGCCGGCGCCCGCGCAGAAACAGCTTGGCATACGCCCACAGGGTGGCCGGGCCCCAGATTCGCCACCAGCTCGCCCGCAACATGCCGTAGTGCACGTAAAGCTCGCGCGATTCGTCCACCAGCAGCGGCCAACGAAGGTTCGTCTCGCCGACATACGCCTGCGTAACCGGGCCCGCTTCGAACGCGATCACCAGCACCTTCACGCCCAAGCCGGCCAATTCGTCCTCATGCTCGCGCAACTGCGTAATGTGCTCGCGGCAGGGAAGACACCCAAGATGCCGGTGAAACACCAGCAGCAGCCAGCTCCCGGCGTAGTCTTCGAGTCGATGGACGTGGCCCGCGGCATCGGTCAGCGCGAACTTGCAGGCAGGACTGCCCTCTCGACTTACCATGGCTTACCCCGCCAGCGCGACCACACCCTCCTGGAACGCATGGAACGACGGCTTCGGTCGCCCTTCGCGATCGACAAGCCCCCACGCCGTCTCGACCGGACAGTCCGGCGAGCCGCACTGCCAGCACTGTTGCTGATCCTCCCAGCGGTAGAAGAACGATCCCAGCAGGATGTCACGATGTCGGCTGAAGGCCTCGAACGCCGTGCGGACGTAGTCGGCCTGTCCCTCGGGGTTGTGCCCGCCAGCCCAGGTGTATCGCCATTTGCGGATCTGGCAGCAGTAGACGCCGCTGGTTCGCTCCTCGAGGCTCATGGCCTCACCGGCCGAGGAGAACCCCCACTCGTTGATCAGCACCGGCACCCCGGTCAGCGCGTGCAACTCTTCGATGCGGGCACCCCAGTCGTCCGGGCCTCCGGGCAGCCACGTGCCGTAGTAGGCGTCCACCCCGCAGTAGTCCAGCGGGCAGTCCGGCTGGGCAAACAGTCGACCGTAGAGGTAGTAGGCCTTGTCGCTGCTGGCGGTGTTGGTCCCCACCGGGGCAGCCGCGTTGCCCGCCTTCAGGCCCCGGGCCGCGGCGGCGATCAGGTCGCAGGCCTGACGGGGGTTCAGCGGCCCGGCAAACTCGACGATGTCCAGCTCGTTGGCGATCTGCCACAGCGAGACCAGTTCCGCCAGGTCCTCGCCCAACCAGTGACACACCGCCCGGTAGTTCGCCACGTACTGCTCGCCGCCGACCGGGCCCATCCAGTCGGGCATGCGGCTGTGCCAGACAATCTTAAGCTTGCCGCGCTCGTCGGGCTCCATGCGGCAGATGCCCGGCAGCGGCGTGACACCCATCACCCCGAAACCCTTGCGTGCCCAGTCTCGTGTGCGGGCTTTGGCCTGCTCGTATGCCTCGGTCGGCTTGCCGCCGAGGCGATCCTCGAACGGCAGCGGAAAGCCCTGGCGCACCCACTCGATGCCCGCCTCTCGCATCCGCTCGGTGTCGGCCCCATCCAGCGCACTGGTACCGATCGTGATCGTTCCCATGCTTACCCCTTCGTCGAAACGCGTTGGTCTGTCGCGACCACAGCGGCCCACCCATCATACCTTGGTGCAGCCGAGCCGTCGTGCCGCCGTCTTGACGCGGTTCCACAGAATCGCATCATGGCCGGCAATGGTGACGCTGGAGGACATTATCGTCACGCTCGAGCAGATCGAGCCGACGGTCGATTTCGCCGCCCTGTTCAGCAACGATCATCCGGTGGAAATGGAGATCGGCTGCGGTAAGGGGGGCTTCCTGCTCGATCAAGCCCGCGCCCATCCCGACCGCAATTACTTCGGCGTCGAGTGGGCCAACAAGTATTTCCGCTACGCAGCCGATCGCATGCGGCGCTGGGGCGTGGCCAACGTGCGGCTGATCCGCGCCGACGCGGGCTATCTGGTCGGTCACAGGCTGCCGCCCGACTCGCTTGGCGCGTTGCACATCTACCACCCCGATCCCTGGCCTAAAAAGCGACACCACAAGCGCAGGCTCTTCAAGCCCGAATTCGTGGTCGCGGCTGTGCGGGCCCTTCAGCCCGGTGCCCGGTGGGCGATCCAGACCGACCACGCCGACTACTTCCAGACCATTCGCTCGCTGCTGGCCGATCGGCCCGAATTGGAGCCGACCGATTTCGCCGATCCCGAATACGGCACGCCCGACACGCGGACCGAGACCAATTTCGAGGTCAAATACCTTCGCGAGGGGCGCGACATCCACCGCCTGGCGTTCCGCAAGCGCCTCACCCAGCCGCACGCTGATCCGGCGTGAGCAAGCCGCGGCCGAGCAACTCTCACCAAGATGCAGGTTTCCTGTCTTTCTCAGCCAGGATCGTTGACTTGTGTATCGGAATCGTTATCCTGGTCTCTCACCGCGGTGGGACAGCCGTGGGTGCCACTGACCAGGGGTAGAGCGGTGACCCGGATGAAACCGTCCAACTGAATAGCCTGCCGCCGGCGCACACAACGGCAACGTTGATGCGCGCGGGACAGGGCGAGCCCGCTGACGGGGCAGGGCGCCGCGACCTTCAGTACCTTCGCTAACAGAACCAGACGAACAGGGAACAGCGCCTTGCGTGCCCGACATGGGCTGGCTGACCGACCCGTGGCCTGTGGTCTTCCCCACGTACCGTTACGAGGTGCTGCATGTCTGTAGCAGTCGACAATCAGATCGAACACACCGAGCCCGGCGCCGTGCTGCCCGGCTCGATTAAGGTGCTGCTTGAGGACCGCCTGGGCGAGCAAACCGAGCCGACCGCATTCGCCCTGGCCGACGTCGCGCCGTCGGGCCAATTCGGTCAGGCATGGGTGGTGCTGGGCAACGGGCACCTGGCCGTCGCCGACCTAAATCGTGCCGATGGCCCGGAGCTGCGCTTCACGCCTTTGGAGTCCAACGTCGAGTTGGAGATTCTCGAAGGCGTCGGCTCGAGCCGGTTCCGTGTGGTTCGCGACGGTAAGCTCGCCGAGGAGCTTCGCTTCAGCCAGCGGCAGGCCAAGCGATTCAGCCAGCTTCTGCGCCGCGGGCAGACCCACATTCGCGGCCAAGAGCAGGGCGAGCAGCCCGCAAGCCCCGGCGGCCCGGAGCAGGAGGAGAAGTTCTGCGACAAGTGTGGGCGGCTCATCCCGGACTGGGCCGAAGCCTGCCCCCGCTGCCTTCAGAAGCGGCGGATCCTCTGGCGCCTGCTCTCGTTCGCCTGGCCGTACAAGCGGTGGCTGATCATCGGCATGGGCAGCGCGTTGGCGGTGACGCTGCTGCAATTGGTGCCGCCCAAGCTTACCCAGTTTCTGATCGATTACGTATTGCAGAAGCCGAAGGACGGCACCCCGCCTGAACAAGGTCTGCTCTGGACGTTGATCGGAGCACTGAGCGGTAAGCAGGGCAGCGCGCACAGACCCGATCTGCTCTGGCCGCTGATCGGAGGGCTGGGCTGCATCGTGGTCCTGCGCGTGGGGTTTCAGTATCTGCGGCTAAACCGCCTGGCCAGGCTCAGCGAGCTGATGACGCACGACCTGCGGACCGCGGCGTTCGCCCACCTCCAGAAGCTGTCGCTGGCCTTTTTCAACAAGAAGCCCACCGGGCACCTGATCAGCCGCATCACCCACGACACCGATCGGCTGTGGGACTTCGTGGCCTTCGGCATCGTCGAGCTGGTCATGTCGAGCGTCGTGGTGGTCGGAATCGCGGTGATCCTGTTCCTGGAAGAGCCGATCCTGGCCACCTTGACCATGATTCCCATCCCCATCGGCGTGGTGCTGACCTACTTCCACACGGTAGCGATCCGGCGGTTCTTCCACCGGCTGTGGACCAAGTGGTCGCGGATGACCAGCGTCCTCAGCGACGCCATTCCCGGCGTGCGGGTGGTCAAGGCCTTCAGGCAGGAAGATCGCGAGGTTGCTCGCTTCACCGGGCGCAGCCAAGCCTTCGTGGGCGATGCGATGGACCTGCATGCCGAGTGGACCAGTTACTGGCCCAAGGTGATGTTCCTGCTGAACCTGGGCACCCTGATCATCTGGGCCTATGCCGGCCGGAAGATCATCAAGGGCAGCGATCACCTGACGCTGGGCACCTTTGTGATGTTCCTGGGCTACGTGTGGATGTTCTACGGACCGATCGAACAGCTCGGCATGATGAACCGCATGTTCCAGCGGGCGGCTACCAGCGCACAACGCGTCTTCGAGGTGCTCGATACCCAGCCGACGATCTACACCAAGAGCAGCGCGGTGAAGAAGCCCCGGATGGCCGGATCGGTCACGTTCGAGGATGTGTGCTTCAGCTATGACGGGGTGAAGCGCGTGCTGGAAGACGTCAGCTTCCACGTCGACGCCGGACAGATGATCGGGCTGGCCGGTCCGTCCGGCGGCGGCAAGACGACGATGGTCAACCTGATCTGCCGCTTCTACGACGTAATCGAAGGCCGCATCCTCATCGACGGGACCGACGTTCGCGATCTCGACCTGTACGAGCTGCGAAGCCAGATCGGCGTGGTGCTTCAGGAGCCATACCTGTTCCGCGGCACCATCGCCGAGAACATCGCCTACGGCAACGAGCAAGTCGACATGGCTACGATCATCACCGCGTCGAAGGCGGCCAACGCCCATGACTTCATCGTCGGCTTTTCCGACGGATACGACACGATGGTGGGCGAGCGAGGTCAGACGCTCTCGGGCGGCGAGCGCCAGCGGATCAGCATCGCCCGGGCGATCCTCAGCAACCCGCGCATCCTGATCCTCGACGAGGCCACCAGCAGCGTCGACAGCAAGACCGAGATGAAGATCCAGGAGGCGATCGATCGACTGGTCGAAGGGCGGACGACCTTTGCCATTGCCCACCGGCTCAGCACGCTGCGCAAGGCCGACCGGCTGATCATTCTCGACAAGGGCAAGATCGTCGAGCAGGGCACGCACGAGGAGCTGCTGGGCAAGGAGGACGGACTGTATGCCAAGCTGCACACAACCCAGACGGATCTGCAATCGATGTTTGCCGTCTGATCCCTGCACCGGAAACTGAGCATGTCAAACAAGAAAGAGAATCTCGACTCCGTCGAATGCACCGAGCCAGCGGCCGTACGACTGTGGCGAGACGAGCGCGGTCAGCTCGAACTCCGTCGCGGTCCGGACGCCGACCCGATCGCCCCGGTCCGCCTTGCCAGGTGCTTTCCGTGGTCGCTGCGCGACCGCTACATATCGATCCGCGACAAGGAAGGGCAGGAACTGGTCCTGCTGGAATCGCTCGACGGCGTCGAGCCCGAGACGCGTGCCCTGATCGAGCAGGAGCTGGACCAACAGGAGTTCATCCCGCAGATCACCGCCGTTGACGACGTCGACGACGACTACGAGGTGATGGCTTGGAAGGTCCGAACCGATCGCGGGCCGATCGAGCTCCAGATTAAGAGCAACGACGATATCCGGCAACTCGACGACGGGCGTGTGATCATCAAGGATCACGCCGGTGGCAAGTTTGAGGTGCGCGATCTGTCGCGCCTGGACCCCCGCAGCCGACGTCTGATCGAAGACCACCTGGGCTGACGCCGCTAGGTTTGCTTGTGCCTTCGGAACGGGCTGCGGACCGAGCGGTCCCGTCCGGGCGGTGTGATGAGCGCCTCGATGCGCTCCTGAATGCGGCGAAGCTGCCGACAAGTCGCCGGTGCCACGCCGGACAGTTCCGGCGTTTCGACGATGACTCGTCCGAGTCGACGATACCGTCGGTCAAGACGCTCCCGCAGGAGCTCGAGTTGCTGGCGACAGGTGTGAATCGTCCCCATCGCCGCCGCCTTCTGTTCCACCCCGTAGCTGGCTTCGGCCATCTCGTATAATTGAGCCAATCGGGCCTCGATATGTTCGATCTGTTTCTGGGCCTCTTTGATCGCCGCCTGAAGTCCGATGCAGCTTCGAGGCAGCATCTGTTCGTGAGCCTCCACGCCGAGCTGCCGCAGCAGCTTCCTGCGCTCGGCTTGCAGACGATCGGTGTATTCGGCCAGCGGATTCTCGTCGCCGTTGGACGTCGGCGAGTCCACCAGACCGAGCGACGTGTCACCCAGGTCGGTGCTTTCGGGGATGGCCTCGGCCAGAAAGAGTTGGTCCAACTCGTCTCGCAGGGATTCGAGCTGTTCGGTGGGTATCTCCTGCTCCGATAACAGGACGCCGAGAATTTCGTCCTCGTCGGCGGTCGGCGTTTGCTGAGTGTGAGCGGGCGGGTCGGGCAGCTTGGCGCGCCGCGGGTGACCGGGCAGCTTCGACGGGTCGAACTGGACGCGAAAGGTTCCCTGGCATCGCAGGCATCGCGCCCGACGGCCCGCCGCCCAAAGCGGCAGCACGATCCACTGCCCACAGTATGGACAGTCTACACGCAGAGACATTGTGCTCTGTCCCCTCGAAACCGATTCCCAGTGTTGCCGGGGTTATCCCTGCCAGGCGAGTGACTCGACCGCAACCTACTCGGTCGCGCCGAGCCGCTGTCTGTCCCCAGCCGACAGAATATACGATTCAGATTCCCCCGCGGGCAAAATCCCAGGACGAAAACGATCTACGAAGGCTGGGTGGACGGCTGCGCCTGCCCCGGATGGCGCTGAAGCCAGCGGACGATGTGCGGATACACATCCTCCTGCGCGTGCCGCCCGATAATCAGATCGTCGTGCCCGTAGTCCGCCAGCTTCCCGTTGATTCGCCCGAACATCATGAACTGCTTGTCGCTCGACCCGACGCGGTTATAGGTCCACTTGACCGCGCCGACGCTCGCCATGTTGTCCAGCGCACCGACCAGAAAGAGCGTGGGGGTCTGGATGCGATCGACCTGTTCGGCGTAGTCGACGCTGCCGTCGGTCGAACGGAAGTGCTCGTTACGCACCATGTCCATGAGCTGGCCAAACTGACCGGCCGAGATCTCCTCCAGCACCTGGTAACCGAGCCGGTGCCCGACGAGATAGTCGACGTTGTCAGCGTTGTAGAACAGCCGATCGATGGGCGATTGCAGGGCCGGGCCCACCAGCGTGCCCATGATCGCCGGCAGCGACGTTGAGACCACGGCGTTGCCGATCTGGATAACCTGCATGTTGTCGACCATGGTCTGGAATACGTCGTTGAGCGGACCGAGCATGACCATCGGAACCGCCGCCGCCACGAACGTGTTGATTTTCTCGCCACCGCCGCCCGACAGGTGCGCGAACATGACCATGCCGCCCATGCTGTGGCCGATCCAATGCATCCGCTGTCGACCCGTGGTCTGGGCGACAAAATCCAGCACAGTCGGCACGTCGTAACGCACGTGATCGTCGACACTCCAGTCGGCCTTGAGCAGTCCGCTCTTGCGCTGCGCGATTGCCCCGGGCTCCAGCGCCGACAAGTTCAGGCGAAACAGCCGCCGCAACTGGGCCACCGTCGGCTTGGTCGACTGCCCGCTGCCGCGAAGCGACGGGCACCACACGTCGTAGCCCCGCTTCTGCAAGTACCGCGGAAGCGACGTCTTCTCGATGATGTCCCAGAAGCCCGCGTTGTAGCTGAGCCCGTGACAGCAGATGACCGGGTCGGCATCTTGCAGTGGGGACGATGGCGCGAAACGCAGCACGTTCAACGACCAGCCGTCCTGGGTGCTCACGAACAGACTCTCCGGCGCCGGCTGCGGGCCGAACAGGGCCAGAGGCCTGACCGGTGGGCTCTGGCACCCGGCCAACGTCACCGCCATTGCGGCGATAACGACCGCACCTGCACGTGCCGCACGTTCGGCTCGTGTCGCTAAGGACCCGAGGGACATCAAGGTTTCTGACAACATGGGCGTGCTCCTGCCTGAGGGCTCCCACAGGCTTGCTCTGCGTGCTCTAGCCATCGCACCAGGTCCGCCAGAAACGGCTCCGGGGCCGCCTCGAACTCGAGGGTATGACTGGCTCGGCGGTACTCGGTAATGACGCGGTCGGCGTCGGACAAGCTCCGAACAAACATACGAGTCGGCTCGTTATGGATGATGCGGTCGTGCTCGGCCAGAAACAGATGTACCGGCACGTCCACGCGCCGCCACGCCAGCCGCCGGGCCAGGCGGTCCAACTTCCACGAGGCCAGCAGCAGACCCGCCGTGGCCGATCGCAGCCGTAATGGATCGGTTCCAATGAACGTGATCCGCTCCGGGTTGCCGGTGAACAGACTCGGGTCCTCCAGCGGGATGGCGAACGTGGTTTGGCTGGCGAACACCGCCGCCAGTCCAACCCGCAATTTCTGGGCGGCAGGCAGGTCGACTTGGGGGAACAGTCCCGGCGCGATCAACGTCAAGGAAGCGATCTGCCCCGAGCCGCGGGCGGCATACGCCGCCGCCAGCTTGCCTCCCCAACTGACACCTGCCAAGTGCACGCGCTTAACCGACGCGCGTGACTGCACTATCGCCAGTTGCTCTTCCACGTCGGCAAGCAGCCGGCCGGCCGACCGCGCGTGCCCCCGGTCCTGCCGGTTCGCGCCGCTGCCGCGACGGTCGGGCAGCAACACGGCAAACCCCGCACCCGCCAGCCGCGACGCCGACGCCTCAAACCAACCTCCGTGCGACTCGATGCCGTGAAGATACAACACCGCCCCGAGCGGCGAGTCGGGCAGCCACCACCGGGCATGCGCTCGGTAGCCGTCGGACAGCTCAATTGGCTCGTGGATCAGGCCCATCGCCGCCGATGATCCGGCCCGCGACCGGTGCCGTCAATCGCGCGATCGTCGTGCTAGCCGCGTCGCCCACCCAGCAGGCCGGAACGCAGCAGGAAGTACAGCAGCGTCATAATCGCCCCGACCGTGGCCGCCACGTACGTCAGGGCCGCCGCGTTGAGCACCTGGGACACCGCGCCAGCCTCACGCTGGCCCACCAGACCCAGACGCAGCAGTTCCTGCTTGGCGCGACGGCTGGCGTTGAACTCGACCGGCAGGTTGATCAACTGGAAGAGTACCACCGCCGTAAAGAGCACGATGGCTGCAATCATCAGGCCTCGCCCGAACACCACCCCCATGTACGACATCATCAGGCCGGCCATGAAGATAAACAGCGCCATGTTGCTGCCGATCGAGGCCATCGGCACCAGGCCGTTGCGGATCGCCAGCGGGGCGTAATGGTGGCGGTGCTGTATGGCGTGGCCGGCCTCATGGGCGGCGATGCCCAGCGAAGCCACCGACCGGCCCTGGTATACGTCCGGGCTGAGCCGCAGCACCTTCCGCGTCGGGTCGTAATGGTCCGACAGGAAGCCTCGCGTCGGCTCGATCGAAACATCATAAGCCCCTGCCGATTCAAGTATTTGCGACGCGGCCTGCGCCCCGGTCAGCCCCGATGCAGCCGGCATGCGGCTAGCCCGCGCATAGGCCGACTTCACCTTCGCCTGAGCCCAGATCGCCAGGATCATCGTCGGGGCCAACAGCAGCAGGTACAGCGGATCGATGTAGAAGAAGCCGAGCATGGCGATCTCTCCTTGGAGGAATTATCGGGTCTTTTCCTATTCTACCCCAAACCACACGCAAGGTTCGTGCCAAGCCGCGAGACAGCATAAGTATCTATTAAGGAAGGATATAGGGTTTGCGGCACTCTTTGTAGGTGCGTAATGCTGTCATTTTGACAGGCGGGGGCGGCCAGCCGGCTGTCACGCTGCCCGATAGCCCGGGGCCGAAACAATCAGCCACCTTCAACTAACCGCTACAAAGTGCCGAGAATCCATGGGAAGACGCGGCCGTCCTAGTGCGCCGCTGGCCATGTCGGCCAGGGCGCCGACGGCATGGCACGTGAGGCAGCGATCCATGTCTGAACCTCAGACCGCTTCGCGGGTTCCGCCCGATCCTGAGGTGGCCAAGCTGCGGGAGCTGACCGAGCAGCGTGAGCTTCTCGGCGCGACGCCGCCTGGCGATCAGCAAGACGACGGTCCGGGCGAGCAACCGAACGATCCCGTATTCGACGAACCCACCGCAGCCGGGCAGCGGCACGTCCGGCGCGACGTGCAGATGCTGGGGATGCGAAGCCTCGAACGCATCGAGCAGATCCACCTCCAGAACCTCCAGCTGATCGCCGAGCGGGATCGCCTTCGCGACGAGTTGGCCTCGGCCCACAAGCGGGCGGCGGAATTCGAGGAGGTCAACCTCCAGCTCGACCAGCAGATTGCCCGGCTCGAGGCCGAGCGGATGCAGTTGCTGGAACTCCAGCAGCAGGTGGATCGGCGTGACGCGACCATCAGCGAGATTCGGGAGCACATCCGCCTCAAGGAGCAGGAACTCCGGCAGCATCAGCAGCGGTCAGACGAGATCCAGCGGCAGCTGCGAGCCGTCGGTCGCGAACGCAGCGCACGTGTCTCGGTGCTGAAGGGCCAGATCCGGGCCGCCCAGCAGACCAATGCCAACCTCGAGCGCCAGGTCGAGGAGTTGGTGGCCTACCGCCAGCGAGCCGCCGCCTGCGTGCAACAGGTCAGCAGCGAGCTGCGGCGGGTTCGCAGCGACAATCGGATGAAGGCCCGCCGACTGGCCGAAGCCCGCTCCATCCTCCACGACATCGATCGACGGCTGGCCAGCGAGCTGTAGACGGCGGGTACCTGCCCGTCTCGGCCGCCAGCCATCGCATGCATCCACCAAAGCTCTCCTCAGCAACTTGACCGTCCAGACGTCTAAGCTTACGAGAAGCGGATACGATGGCGGTGCCTTGTCGTAGTGAGGCCGGTCCGCCCGGTGCCCGTTCCTGCCCAGATGCCGTTCAGAATGGCGGAGGTGGCGTATGCGTCGGATGGTGGTGCTCTGCGTGATGGCGTTTGTGCCGCTGGCGTGCAACGGCCAACTGGGCGGCGGGTGCTGCCCGCCCACGGAGGAATCGGTTGCGGGACTGGTTCAATTCGCCTCGGCCGATGAGCTTCAACGCTACTTTCTCCAGCAGGGCCAGATGGCCCAACGGTGTCGAGGCGGCGGACCCATGGATGGGATCGGCCTGTTTCTGGCTATGCCCGCCTCCTCTGAATCCGGCGCCGACGGGGGGCGACAGGACACGCCGGACTCCTTCTCGCAGACCAACATCCAGGAAGCAGGCGTCGACGAAGCCGACGTGGTTAAGACCGACGGCGTGCACTTCTTCATCGCCGCCGAAGGTCGGCTGAGAATCGTCAAGGCCCGCCCACCGGAGGACCTGGCGGTCGTGGGTCAGGCCGACGTGCCGGGCCGGGTCGAGGCTATGTACCTCTACGACGGCAAGGCCGTGGTGCTGTCATCGGTGAGCGGTATACCGGGCGAGCAGCTTGCATTCGCCGCGGACGGTCAGACGGCGGTGACGGTGTTTGACGTCAGCGAGGTCACCGCGCCGACGATCATCAGATCGATGGTCTTCGACGGGTGGCTGAATACGTCGCGTCGCATCGAGGGCCGACTGCGTCTGATTCTGAATATGTACGTCTACGACGTCGCGCCACAGGACCCCGAGGCGTGGCTGCCCAAGCAGTACGTCGACGACGATGGCGGTCGCTTTGAGACGATGGGCCAGTACGACGACTTCTATCACCCCGTCACCCCAGACGGCGTGGGCATCACGTGCATCGTGAGTGTGGACCTGGACGACCTGGGGGCCGACCCACAGAGCGTGTCGGTGCTTGGCGACGCGGAGGTGGTCTATGCCTCACGCGAGGCGCTGTACCTTAGTGACAGCAGGTACGGGTATGGCAGCACGCCTCGAGAAACGACCGTCTTCCACAAGTTCGATCTATCGGGCGACCAGGTGGTCTACGCCGGCAGCGGCAGCGTGACCGGCCGGGTGCTCAACTCGTTCTCATTGGGCGAACACGAAGGCTACCTGCGGGTGGCTACGACCGTCGGCTGGATGGGCGGCGAGGGCGCCAACGCGCTTCGCACCCAGGTGCACGTGCTCGGCGAGAGGGGCAGCTCGCTCAAGCAGGTCGGCGTGCTCGACGGGCTCGCGCCGGGCGAGGACCTGTATGCCGCGCGGTTCATGGGCAATCGCGGATTCCTGATCACGTTCGTCAAGGTCGACCCGCTGTTCGTGCTCGACCTGTCCAATCCAGGCGAACCGCGCGTCGCGGGTGAGTTGGAGGTGCCCGGCTACGGCGAGTACATCCATCCGATGGGTGAGAATCATCTGATTACGCTCGGCAAGGATGCAGACGTCGACGGCGAAATCGTCTGGTACCAGGGCGTGCAGTTGTGCCTGTTCGACGTGTCTGACCCGAACGACCCGCAGCTTCTCGACCGGGTCGTGCTGGGCACGCGGGGAACCGAGAGCGAAGCGCTGAACGATCATCATGCGTTCAACTACTTTGCCGACCAGGACACCCTGGCGGTGCCTATCTGCCTGAGCGAAGGCGGCCAGGGCGGGCCCACGTTGGGAGAGCCCACGTTTCGCGGCCTGTATGTATACCGCGTCACGCCGGGCGACGGCTTCGAACTGCTCGGGCGCCTCGCCACGCAGGATGAGGCACCGGTGTACTGCGGGTGGTGGAGCGACGGGCAGGACTGGACACGAAGCGTCTTCGTCGACTCGGATGTGTACGCTGTTACCAGCGAGGTTGTGCGGGCGGCGCCCCTGGCCGACGTGTCCAGCGTGCCGTGGTCGTTGGACTTGCCGTAATGAAGGGGCAGCGACCAACGTAGCGACGGGACCGCTTTGGGGACGCTTTATCCGACGAGGAATCCCAGTTTCTCGAACGTGGGCGCTACGTCGGGCTGATCTGTCGGCACGATCACACGTGTATTGCCGAACTCGCGACGGATGGGATAATCGCGGCGCAGCCGATCGAAGTGATAGCCACGCTGATCGAGCGGCAGCCCTCTGACACCACGAAGGTCTGCGTCGTCCCGCTCGATGTCGTAAATCGCCGCCACAACCGATGCGACAACGTCCTGGGGGTGCTTGCCGCGTGGTTCAATCTGAAGCTGCGGCGTGGCGGGCGGGGGCATGAGCGGCCGCGGGTCCCACTCGGTCGACAGGCCGAAGCAGCGGCATGCTGCGTCGTGGATCATCTTCGTGCCCGTGACCTTGCCGTCAAACGAATACCCAGCGATGTGAGCCGTGCCCAACGCGGCAAGCTCGAGCAATTCCACGTCGATATCGGGCTCGTTCTCCCAGACATCCAGAACAGCGCCGGCCAGGCGTTGCCGCTGCAAGGCTTGTCGCAGGGCCGAGCCGTCGACTACGGCCCCGCGCGATGTGTTGACGAGGTACGAGTCGGCCCTCAGCTTGCTCACAAAGCCGGCGTCGACCATATGCCACGTGGCGTCCGGCCCTTGTCGCATAAGCGGAACGTGCAGCGTGACCAGGTCGGCTTCGAAGATGCGCTCGATGGCAACGAAGCGACGATCATGCGTCTGTCGCTGCAGCGGCGGGTCGTTCTCCAAGACGTTCATCCCCAGCGCCCGGGCATCGCGGACGACGAGGCTGCCCACATTGCCCACACCGACCACGCCAAGCGTTTTATCCGCCAGTCGGAAGCTGCCGCGGCGCGCCAGCACCAGCAGGGCGGCGACGACGTACTCGGCAACCGAGTTGGCGTTGCACCCGGCGGCAGCCGCCCACGTGATGCCGCGTCGGTCGAGGTACGCCGTATCCAGATGATCCGTCCCGATGGTGGCGGTGCCCACAAACCGGACCGTGCTGCCATCAAGCAGCTCGGCGTTGACCTTGGTTACCGAGCGAACCAGCAGCGCGTCGGCGTCGGCGACCTGCTCGGGGGTTATCTGCCGACCGGAGGCGGTAACCACATCGCCCAGCCGTTCAAAGGCCTGTCGGACAAACGGAATGTTCTCGTCGGCGACGATCTTCACGAAGGGATGATACGCCGGTGTCGCGCAGCTCACAACCGAAGACGCAAATCTTGCGCGCCGCGCCGGCCGTTTCGCGCAACGCACGGTCCGCGTGACATTCTAACGACCCCGCAGATTCGCCAACGCCTCGTCCAGGTTGGGGTACACGTCGAAAATGACATCCAGCCGCGTGATGTGCAGCGCCCGCCGGATGGGGGGGGTGGGACCCGCCACAGCCACGGTGGCCCCTCGGTCCTTAAGCTGGTTGCGGAACGCCACCAGCGCACCGAGGGCCTCGCTTTGCACGAAGCTGACCCGGGCCATGTCGAGCACCACGGGCTCGCCGCCCACCTTATCGGCCAGGCTCTGAAGCTCCTCGGCCAACTGCCGGCTGACCAGGGCGTCGAGCTCGCTATGCGTAAAGCTGACGACCCATGTCTGTTCCTGGCGGTCAGCCGAAACCATACTCATCGCGCTCACCTCAAACGCCGAGGGGTACCGCAGCCAAGCCGGCAACCCACACACGATCCCCAAAGCCCGAAGCAAAAGTGTATCATCCCACGCAGACGAGGGCAAACCCGTCGGCGTCAGACGAGGTTGAATTCGACAGGTCGATGAGCGCTGGGCGGGCCTTGGGTGGCCCAAATCTGCCCGGTGGCCGGGCTCATGACGATCGACGCACAGGTGGGTCCCTCGTCGCTTGGATCGGTGCGGCAGATGTTGCAGTCACCCTGGCCGGCCTGATCGGACATGATGCGCATCATGGTAGGCGGATCGAATCGTCCGGCGTGCTCATACAGCAACGCTTCGAGACGATTGAGGCGCCACAGCGTCGACTCGCTCGGCTCCTCCTTTTGTCGCGTCTGAAGGGTGGGAACAAGATAGTGATTGGTGTGGGCGTAGAAGCCGCCGGTCGGATCGATGATCTCGAACTGCTTGGCTGTGGTCTCGATGTTCACCAGCGTGCCATCGGCGTGGGCGAGATAGTAATTGTGCCCGCCGCATCGCGGGGCGAGCGTGATGGCGTTGACGGCGGCGGCCAGCGAGGTCTGTGCCAGCGCATGGGTGATCATGGCCAGGTACATCACACCGACGCCGGCGTCGTCGGGTTTGAGGTTGTTGTTGCCGACGGCGACTCCCGCCTCGTTGATGCCCACCAAACACAGGCAGCCAACCGTTGTAATCCCTAACGTGGGTGGGCCGTCGGATGGCCTGCGATGGAAGACCACGGCGTATCGCTGGGCTGAACGATGCATGTCCCAGGTCTGGCCGGCCAGAACGTGACCGTCGGTGGTGGCTTCGGGGGCGACCATCCACGCGCTGCACCCGCCCACATCGGCGCGACGTGACGGCCCGTGTTGCGCCACGACCGCGTCGCGGATGTCGGTCAGCCCGTTGCACATCATCAGAGCCGGCAGCGAAACGCCCGCGCCCTCGGCGATGCCGCAAAGCTCCTCATATACGAGCGGGGCGTATTGCTCGTGCACGCCCAGCAGCGATCGACAGAAATCGAGCACCTGCTCGGATGTGACGGTCACGCCGCTCTCGGCCGCGTCGGCGATACACTTCTCGAGCCGCAACTGGGCAAACTGCTTGATCGGCTCGGCAAACTGCTCGCCGTGCTGTCGGCCCATCTCGCGCGGGCTGCCGCGTAACTCAACACATTCCACGTCCATGGAAAGACCCTCCGGATGCAGCGCGATGTAAGCATACTTGCGCTGCACGTGTCTGTCATCATCACGAGACGACGCAGCCTTGCACAACTCGACGGGCGGCGGTATCAGTTGCCCACCGCACGGTTGTGGATGGGCGCGGCCGATCGACTGTGCAGCACAATAGGTACCGTGCACCAACGGCGAGGCGTGGTGAACTCGGACGTTCAGAGCAACCTACAGGCTGACGAGACCGAGCGCGACCGGCCGTGGCTGGCCGCTGCGATCGTGCTGGCTGCGCTGGCCGTCTCGATGACACTGGCGGCCGTGTCGCGCGGATGCCATCACGACGACGACCTGACGCATTATCTCTTTGCTCGCTGGGCGTGGATCTGGCCACAATACCTGCTCCACGAATGGGGCCGCCCGGGATTCACCATCCTGCACTTTTTGCCCGCACGGTTCGGCTGGCTGGCGAGCCGCTGCATGTCAGGCGTGCTGTCGGCGGCGACGGCGTGGCTGGCCTACTGCATCGCGCGACGACAGAAGCTGCCCTATCCGTGGCTGGTACCCGTGCTGGTGTTCGCCCAGCCGATGTTTTTGACCCTTTCGTACACGACGCTCACTGAGACGGCGCTGGCGTTCTACATTGCCGCAGCGGCGTACCTGCTGCTGGTCGGCTCACCGGTGGCGTCGGCGGCGGTGCTGTCGCTGGGGCTGACGGCGCGGTACGAGGCGGTGGTGCTACTACCCATCTGGCTGGTTGTGCTGTGGCGGTGTAAGCGGCGATGGCTGGCGCTGGCGCTGCTCTTGTGGGCTCCTTTGATCCAGAACGCGCTAGCCCCCTCCCTGCTGGAGCAGTCGCCCGTGATGAAGTTCCTCGAACCGAAGCCGCTGGTGGGCTACGGGCGCGGCTATTGGACCACGTTTCTGGTCAAGACGCTGATCGCCTTCGGCCCGGCGGTGATGTGCCTGGCTGTAGCCGGCGCGCGGTCGGTGTGGCGGCGGCCGCTCGGTCGCCTGACCGTCGCATGCTGCCTGGGGTACCTGGCCACGCAGACGATCCTGCGGGCCAGCGGCAGCTACGGCTCGGGCGGGTACGCGCGCTTCCTCGTGCCGATCTCGCCACTGGTCGGCATCTTGGCGTGCGCCGGGCTCGGCGAGCTACTTGCCGCCCCGCGGCGCCGAGCGGCGATGGCTGTGCTGACCTTCGGCCTGACCATGCTGGTGCTGGAAGGCTCGGCCGAATGGGAGCTGCGGGCCGCCGACGTGTACTGGCTGGGCCGTGAAACCTGGGTGTTGCGCTTCACGACTTTGGGTGTTGTGCTTCTGTGCGGCACGGCGTTGGCGCTGGCGCGCCGCGGACAGACACCCTGGTGGCGCTGGCTGGTGCCGGCGACGGCGGCGATCATGATGACGGTGCAGTTGGGCGGGCAGATTCGCCCCATGCACCTCAAGCGCGATCAGTTGGCCATGTACAAAACGACCCAATGGCTGCACGAGCAGGGGCTTACCCGTCGCCCGATCGTCGTGGCCAATCTGTGGTTTGAGCATTTCCTGGGACGGGCCCGCTCGCCGAAGTTGAGGCTGTTCTGTCATGATGTAGCCAAGGCCCCGCCGGGGGCCATCATCGCCTGGGACAAGCGCTATGGCCCGCAGGTCGGCAGCGGGCTGCCGCTGTCGGCTTTGCAAGACCACCCCAGCAAGTACAAGCTGCTCTATCGGTCGCCGTCGACACGACACGATGGGGTATTCGTCTACGTGTTCGAGAAGTTGGGGCGCCCACCGGCCTCAACTTGCCCAACCGACGCGTCGAAAATATAGTCAAGTGACCTGGGCTGCTCTTCTTACGGTTGGCGTATGGCTAAGTCTCGCAAGGAAATCACGTCCACCATGATCGGCGCCACAGCCGCTGTGGCCACCAGTCTGAAAGCGCGATCGGTATTTGCCTACATCGACGAGTTCGAGGAGGACAAGCCCCTTCGCGACCTGAAGAACGCCGCGACCGAGTTGATCCTGATCGCCCGTAACCAGAACGAGCAGAGTCGCGCCCGACGTCTCGGCGCGAAGGTGCTGACCGTGCCGGCTGTGAACCTGACACGCATTGGCCGCATCAAGACCGCGGTGGTCATCGCCTTCAGCCAACGCGTGCTCCAGCCGGGAGAAACCTTCGTGTTCCTATGCGGGCTGCCGGCTGAACCGGCCGACACCCTGATGGTCATGAGCGTGGGGGCCGAGTACGAAATGTTCCAGTCGGTCGATCAGCCGAAGCTCACCGAGCACATCCGCCGCGCCGTGTTCGAGCGGGTGTTCGGCCTGGCCATCGAGCTGGCCAGCGAAGGGCGCGAGGGCAAACCGGTGGGGGCGATGTTTGTGCTCGGCGACTATCGCGAGGTGCAGAAGCACTGCCAGCAGAACATCATCAACCCGTTCAAAGGATACCTCGAGCGCGAGCGCAACATCCTCGACCACGGCATGGCCGAGACGGTCAAGGAGTTTTGCAGCATCGACGGCGCGTTCATCCTCAAGGGCAACGGGGCGATCATGTCGGCCGGTACGACGGTGCGTCCGGGTCTGGTGGGCGAGGAACTGCCCCGTGGGCTGGGCTCGCGCCATAGCGCCGCAGCCGGCATCACGGCCATCACCAAGAGCATCGCCATCACCATCAGCGAGTCCAACGGCACGGTCCGCGTCTGGCGACGGGGGCAAATGATTACCGAGATCGAACGCGCCACCCGCTCGGCGCCACCGTCGGCGGCATCCGAGCCGGACTAGCCGACCCACCCACCGAGTGCTGGGGCGGGCGCCCCCTGTGTCCACCGGCCATTGCACATAGCCAAGGGCCGCCTGTATGGTGAGTGCTCGCGGGCCGCAAAGGCGCCATAGGCCGCCACGTGTCCGCGCCGGGAGTCACCAAAATGATCGATCTTGCCGAGATTCAGCCGCGTATGTTGATGGGGCCGGGCCCGTCGGATGTGAATCCGACGGTGCTCGAGGCGATGAGCCGTCCGACGATCGGCCACCTGGACGGTCAGTTTCTCGCGATCCTCAACGAGATCCGCGATATGTTGCAGCGCGTGTTCCAGACGCGCAACGAACTGACGCTGGCGGTCAGCGGCACGGGCTCGGCCGGCATGGAAACGTGCGTGGTCAACCTTATCGAACCGGGCGACACGATGCTGGTCTGCATCGCCGGCGTCTTCGGTCAGCGCATGAAGGACGTGGCTGAACGGGCCGGTGCCCACGTGGTGTCGGTCGAGGTGCCCTGGGGACAGGTATTCTCGCCGGAGCAGATCGAAGCGGCCCTACGCAGGCACGGACCCGTCAAGGTCGTCGGCATCGTACACGCCGAGACCAGCACCGGTGCGGCCCAGCCGATCGCGCCGATCAGTCCCGTCGTGCACGAGGCCAGTGCCTTACTGCTGGTCGACACCGTCACCAGCCTCGGCGGGATGGAGGTCGACGTGGACGGCTGGCGGATCGACGCTTGTTACAGCGGCACGCAGAAATGTCTGTCCTGCCCGCCCGGGCTGGCACCGGTCACGTTCAGCGACCGTGCGGCTGAGGTCATTACCAGCCGACACGCCAAGGTGCAAAGCTGGTATCTCGACATGAACATGGTGCGGCAGTACTGGGGCTCCGAGCGGCTGTACCACCACACCGCCCCGATCAACATGAACTACGCGCTGCACGAGGCCCTTCGCATCGTTCTGGAAGAAGGCCTGCCGCAACGGTGGGCACGGCATGCTCGACACCACGAGACTCTGAAGGACGGTCTGACGAAAATGGGCCTGCGATACCTGGCCGACGCGAACCATCAGCTTCCCATGCTCAATGCCGTAGCCGCACCGGACGGCGTGGACGAAGCCGTCGTCCGCACGCGCCTGCTGAACGAGCACGGGATCGAAATCGGCGGCGGCCTGGGTGCATTCAAGGGCAAGGCCTGGCGCATCGGCCTGATGGGCGAAAGCGCCACCACCCGCCACGTCGACTCGCTGCTGACCGCGATGCGGCACGTATTGGCCGATCTATAGCGGCGATCAAGAGGCCGTATAGGTGCGCAGCACGACTGCCAGCTACCAAGCCATCATGCTATAATCGTAACGTGTGGCACATGATTGCGGAGGCGGGATCAAGCAGTGTCGGACACAACGCTTCAAGAACCGATCGTGAATGATATCACGTTTCGCGAGATCTGGATTCTGCCGGACACCGACAGAGTCGCCGATCTTCGCCGGCGCGTGCGCGACGCCATGGAAGCGCCGCCGGCAAACTGGGACTGTCCCACGCGAATCGACGATCGGCTCATGGCCGAGCCGCTGGCCGTCCGCAAGGCCCGCGCCATCGCGCTGAAGCTGTCCGCCATGCCCATGGATCTGTGGGCGGGGCAGTTGTTTGCCGGATCGATGACGCTGGAACACCCGCGGGTGCATGCCGAGCGGGGCTTCCCCGATTACGCAACCGAGGCCGAACGCTGCACGGCACAGAAACAAGGCCTGAGCATCCACTCGGTCTTCGGCCACATCGTGCCCGACTACCCGACGCTGCTGGCCAAGGGCCTGCGAGGCATCCGGTCCGACGCCGAGGCGCAGCGGCCAAACGCAACTACTCCCGCTGAGATCGCCTTCCTGGATTCGGTGGTCATCGCCGTCGACGCCGTGATGGCTTTCGCCGATCGCCTGGCCGCCCGCTGCGATGCCGAAGCGCAGGCCTGTGACGACCCCGCTCGCGCCGAGCAGCTCAGCCAGATGGCAGCCAACCTGCGCCATGTGCCCGCCGGGCCGGCCCGCACGTTCCGGCAGGCGCTGCAATCCGTCTGGCTGCTGCACATGATCTTTCACTCGACCATGAACGGCAACGCAGCCGGGCGTCTGGACCAGTATGCCTGGCCGTATCTGTCCGACGACCTGACCTCGGGCCGTCTGAGTCTTGCCGACGCCGCCGAACTGGTGGACTGCTTCTGCCTGAAATTCAACGAGCGGGCCAAAACCACCGACGACCAGCGGCCCGAAGCCCGTAAGGCCGAGCAGAACGCACCTGCCGATCGCACTCGACACGGCACGTCGAGCCAGGTGGGTACAGCCCGCGATCGGCTCGACGCCACCAACCATTGGCTCCAGAACATCGTCGTCGGCGGCCTGACGCCCGACGGCGGCGACGGCACGAACCCGCTGACGCTGATGCTGCTGCGCAGCTTCCACCGCAACAAGATGACCAATCCGCTGATGACCGTCCGCCTGCACAGCCGATCGCCCCAGGCGCTGTTGTCCCTGACGTGCGAGGCGATTCGGGAGGGCGGCGGCATGCCGGCTCTTTTCAATGACGAGGCGATCGTGCCGGCCCTGGAGCGGATCGGCATTCCCACAGCCGACGCCCGCGACTACACCAACGACGGGTGCTGGGAGATCATCATCCCCGGTCGCACGGATTTTCGATTTCAGCGACTCAGTGTGATGCTCTGTCTGGAGTGGGCGCTGAATCGCGGCCAACCGCGCATCGAGGGATCGCTACACGGCGTCGACACCGCCGACCCGCGGACGTTCACCAGTTACGAGCAGCTCTGGGAGGCCTTCCTCACACAGCTTGATGCGATGGTCGCCCGGGTCGTCCGACAGGTTATCGATTCGCTCGACGCCCGCAGCACGATCGCCCCCGTGCCCTTGCTCAGCGCACTGGTGGACGGGGCGATTCGTTCGCGGCGCGACATGACAGCCGGCGGCGCCAAGTTTCGCACATTCGCCTTGCTGGCTGAGAGTGCGGCCCACGCCATCGACTCGCTGACCGCTATCAAGACCGTCGTCTTCGAGCAAAAGCACGCCACCATGGGCCAACTGTGCGATGCTCTCGACGCCGACTTCGAAGGATACGGCGCGCTGCGGAGCAGACTGCTGGCTGCCCCCAAGTACGGCAACGACGACGAGACCGCCGACGCCGTCGGGCGGGAGCTGATCGACGCCTTTACCCGCACCGTCGCCAAGCACGCCAAGCAGGCCGAGCCCAAGGTCAAGTTCCCCTGCGGGGTGGGCACGTTCTCCTGGTACGTCGGCATCGGACAGGGGCTCGGGGCGTCGCCCGACGGCCGCTTGGCCGGCGAACCGGTGTCGAGCAACTTCTCGCCCGCGCTGGGGCGCGACATGGAGGGCATTCCCGCCGCCATTCTCTCCTACGCCAACATGGGCCACGCCAACCTGCCGGCGGGCGGTCCGCTGGACTTGCGGCTGGCTCGCCGGCTGGTCGAGGGCGACGACGGGATCGCCCGGATGATCGGCCTGCTCCGCAGCTTCGTACAGACCGGCGGCACCATGATGACCCTCACCGTCGCCGACACAGCCGAGCTGCGCGCGGCCCAGAACGAGCCCGAAAAGTACAAGTCGCTACGCGTGCGGATGGGCGGATGGTGCGCCTACTTCACCATGCTCAGTCCCGAGCAGCAGGAACACCACATCCGTCGGCAGGAGGCGCGTTCGTGACCGCACGCGACGGCGCCGGCGACTGCGAGGGGCTCGTCTTCGACGTCGACACCTTCGCCGTGCACGACGGCCCGGGCATCCGAATGGCCGTCTACCTGAAGGGCTGTGCACTTAATTGTCGGTGGTGCCACAGCCCCGAGTCGCGCCGCGATAAGCCCGAGCTGATTTGTGTCCGCCGGCGCTGCACGTACTGCGGCGCGTGCGTGGCTGTTTGCCCCAACACCGTCCACGAGGTGCAGGATCACACGCACCTGATTCGTCGCGACCGCTGCGTGGCCTGCCGCAGATGCGTCGAAGCGTGTCCCACTCAGGCGCTAGGCATCAAGGGGTATCTGGTTCCCGCATCGCAGATCGTGGCGAAGGCATGGCGACTCAAGCCTTTTTTCGACCACTCTGGCGGCGGCGTGACGCTTACGGGCGGCGAGGTCACCCAACAAACCGAGTTCGCGGACGCCGTTCTGGCCGGATGTCGCGATGAAGGCATCCACACGGCCATCGAGACCAGCGGCGCGTGCGCCTGGCCGCAGTTGGCGCCGCTCGTAGACGCAGCCGACCTGGTGCTGTACGACTTGAAGCTGATGGATCCCGAGCAGCACAAGCGGTGGGTCGGGTGCGACAACGCCCAGATCCTCGAGAACGCGCGACGGCTAGCGGGGCGTCAGGTCCAGATCCGCGTGCCTCTTATCCCGGGCATCACCGATACCGACGAGAACCTCCAGGCCATCGCCGTGTTCATGCGCGATGCAGGCCTGCGCGACCTGGCTTTGCTGCCTTACAACACCTCAGCCGCCGCCAAGTATGAGTGGCTGGACCTGCCCTTTGAGTTCGGCGCGGAAGGTCAAGACGCAGATCGACTCGCCGAACTGACCGGCCTGGCCACACAGGCTGGACTTACGGCAGTGGTCGCCTGATTGGAAATGCAATTCAGAAGCGGGCCTCGTTGCGTACGCGGCCTGCCTGCGCCGGGATACTACCCGCGGCGCCAAAAAGACATGCCCACGCGACAGCGGCGTGGGCATGCCACCCAAGATGCTAGATAGCGCGCGGGCGCTGCGCGGTTGGCTCATCATCTGCGATGCAAAAGGTGGGGTATCACCGGCGCAGCAGGCTGAGCATCTCGCTGCGGGTGGCCTGGTTGCTGCGGATCAGCCCGCGGATGGCCGAGGTCACCATCTCGCTGCCGGGCTTGCGGACGCCGCGACAGGTCATGCACGAATGCGTAGCCTCCATGATGACGGCCACGCCCTTGGCCTGGAGCTGCTGCATGAGCAGGTCGGCGATCTGCGTGGTCAGTCGCTCCTGAAGCTGCGGGCGGCGGGCGAAGGTCTCGACGACGCGGGCCAGCTTGGAGATGCCCACCACCTTGCCATCGGGTAGGTAGCCGATGTGCACCCTGCCTTCGAACGGCAGCAGGTGATGCTCGCACATCGAGTAAAAGGGGACGTCGCGCAGCACGACCATCTCGTCGTACTTCTGGGTGAAGCTCTTCTGAAGGTGCATCGTCGGGTCTTGGTGCAGGCCGCCCAGCATCTCAGCGTACATCCGCGCTACGCGGGTGGGCGTGCCCTGGAGGCCCTCTCGCTCCGGGTCCTCGCCGACGGCGATCAGAATCTCGCGAACCGCCCGCTCGATCCGCGGCAGGTCGATCGTCGATTTGTGCTGCTTCGTGCCGGTGCTCACCGCCGCCGTCTCCTTGTGTCCCTGGTAGCGCCTTGCCGCCAAAGGGGGCAGGCATGCTACGCCTGCCCGTAAGATCATTCAAGTCCCCGGTGACTTGGCGAACACAACGCCGTTATGATCGCCGGCACGGAAGCACGTCGCCGTCGGGTGGCTTGGTGATCCTGGCTACGCAACCCGATTCCAGTACCCCGAACCTATCCGCAAGGAGGCTTGCTTCATAGTCTCTTGCCCAAGCGGCAACGGCGGGTGCCACTGGTCCCGGCACGCCGGGACCCGCCAGTGCGCTTTGTGGGTGTCGAATGCCGCATCACGTCGGCCGGCGGCATGCCCAAGCGCGAGCGCGGGCATGTTCTTTCTTCCCTGTTGCCGGGCACTCACCCTGCGAAGCGGTCGACTTCTTCCTCGGCGATGCGCACCCAGTCGGCCAGGCGGTGCGGCTGATGCGCAACGGTGTGCGTGTCCTTCATGATCAGCTCGACCACGCAGCCACGGGTCCGCTCCAGATCGTCGCGAAGCGAACGCCGAACCGCGTCCACGTTCCACGTGGGCGCCGCCAATAGCGCCGGGTTGGGCTTGCGCGAGAAGATGTAGCGATCGCCCAGCAACTCGGCCGCTCGATCCATATCCACCCACGGGCTCATCGAGATTCGGCGTAGTCGCGGGATCTTGCTCACCGCGTCCATCTTCAAGTGCAGCGGCTCGCAGCAGCCGTAGCAGTTCAGTCCGAAGCGCGAGAGGAACTGCATCTCGTAGCGCAGGGCGAACTGCTCGTGCATGGCCGGCGACACCTCCGAGAAGATCTGCGTGGTGGCGAAGCCCCACAGGTCGATGGTCCGCACGCATCGTCCGTCGAAGTCCGCCTGCGGCAGCTCGTCGCTATAGCCCACGCCGCCCGAGCCGACGTAGTCGTCGCGGTTGTTGAGCGTCAGCGCGCCTTCGCGTTCGAGCACGTCGAGGAGGTTCAACTCGCAGTCGGTCAGAAACTGAAGGCATCTGTCCAGCCACTCGGGCCGATCGACCATATCGAACATGAGCTGCTCCAGCCCCCGCCACTGCGAGAAGGTGTCAATCATGCTGAACGAGCCCGGGCGCGGGCGGGCCTGCTTCTCGACGCGAAGGATGCCGTCGAACAGATCGCAGGTCTGCTGGTAGATTCGTTCGGTTTCGACCCAGTCGATGGTAATCTCGGGCCGACGGACCTTGGCGGCGAAGTCGTCTTCGGTCTTGATCACCGGCTCGAACCTCGCCGTGCCCGTCGGGTCGTCAGGCCGCACCACGTCGGCCGCCACCCCGTAGCCGCTGCTTCGCACCACGATGGGCGAACGGACCACGTCGGTGACCACGTTGTCGTCCCTCAGATGCTCGTGATAGTACAGTCGGCGGCGCAGGTCCATCTCGTGCGCCCGGCAGGTCGGGTCGGACGTCTGCAAATCCTCAGTCCCGATCACCTCGCGCCACGAGCCCTCGGGGAAGATCAGCACCAGAGGTCTGGCTGAGTCGAGCCGATTGTGCCGCCGCCACAACTCGGCCTTTTCGCCCTGCTCGGGCAGCGCAGCCACCTGGCCCACCCGCCGGGCCAGGTCGCGAACGATCGATTCGTCTTTTGCCGTCCATGACATAAGCAACCACAATCCACAACGGAACCAGTCTGTCTAGCTACTCGCCAGGATGCCGGCGTATGCAGTGTAGGGCCATGCATAAGGCGCTGCCAGAGAGGTAACCGTGCGACGGTATGAGGAGGTGACTGCTGCACCGATCGTAGAGCCGGTGTCCTCGGCCCGGGTATGGGAGACACTCACCGCGGCGCCGGGCCGGTCGAACGACCCTCGACCAACACCGACCGGATCAGCAGATGACTGGGCGCGACGTGGCGATCGGTCAGGCGGCTGACCATGTGCTCGGCCGCCGACGTGCCGATGCGACCCGGATCGGAGGCCAGCGTGGTAAAGAACCCGGGCTCGCCTTTGCTGAAGTGGCGTGTCAGGATGCTGACGTCCGCAGGACACCGTACACCGCGCCGGCGCAGCACCGCGCGAAGCTGCTCGGCAATCATCCGATTGAAGCAGATCACCGCCGTCGGAGGCGGGTCCAACCGCCAAAGTCGAGCCGCAACCGCCTGGGCGGGCCCTTCGGTCAGGCCCGGGTCGATCTCGCACACCGTGTGGTAGCTATCCGAAGCGTTCAGCCCCAACCGCTGCTTGGCTCGAAGCAGGGCTCGTTCGAATCGCTTGCAGTCCGGGTCCACGCGTTCGGTCCAATGCGGCGGCGGACCATACCAGCGCTCGGCGATGTAGCCGATATGGCAATGTCCCAGCCTGTGCAGATACTCAACGGCGACCTCTGCCTCTCTCTCGCAGTCAACCGCCACGCAGTCCACGCCGTCCACCCCCGACAACGTGTCCAGCGTCATGACGACCGCGCCGCCTGCCACCAGTTCGGCCAGCAACACATTCGGCCCGCCGGAGTGAAGCGCTACCGCGCTGGCCCGAAACGCCGACGACCCGACACTCACTCCGCCGGGAATCGGCCTGACCGAAAAGTTCCTGTCCAGCCGCGAGATCGTGACGGGCACGTGCCGGACCAACACGCTGACGAAGCCGCCAAGCAGCAGATTCAAATAGTCGTGCGATCCCAGGTCGATGGTGATGGGCGTGACCAGCACGACGGCCGGATAGGGCTTGCAGAAACCCGCCGTCTCCGCCGGCCTGTGGCGAACGTACCGTCGGCCCGCACCTCGCCGAAGCACCTGGCCCTGTTCGGTCAGCACCTCCAGCGCGCGCAGGACGGTATTGACCGACGTGCCGTATTGCCTGGCCAGACTGCGAACCGACGGAATCTCCCACGAGTCCTCGTAGGGATCCAGCACCGTACGAATCCTCTCGGCCAGTTCCTTGTAGACGGCAGGCCTGGGCATCACACTTTACTTCCCACAACGCGTCGGAGACTTGACAGCATGGGGATACTACCGCGCCGGGCAAATCGTCTCAACAAACGTTTTCCGAGTCGTTTCAGCCCGGCTTGGTACTGGGCAGTGTTGCCTGGGCTCATCACATAACCGGCTGTCGCAAAACGGGTTGCGCTGTGTGCGCAAGCGGTGTGGCGAATCGGCATCATCTACGATCGTTTCGGATCGCCACACCCGACCATCCGCCGACGTTGGCATTCGCGCCAAAGGCGACGTTGCATTGACTCTTGCCCAACGGACGCACCGTTTGACTTATTGTCTCAACTTCACGGCATGAGGTTTGCGGTATACGGTGGTGAGCGCATGGGTAATACTGTTGCGCGCATGTCGTACGTAGCGTGTACGTCCTAAAGGGGCCAGGACCGGCACGGGTAAATCACCGTGCCAACGGCGCGGTCGTAGGTAACGTATGGGGTTGCACAAACCTTCTGGTCCGTTGCGCGTACGCGTAGGGAACACGACGCCGACACCGCATCCCTGCGCGGTGCGGGCGTCGATACGTCACTGGACTGGACCTGCGCAGGTCCAACGAACCGGCTCCAGGAGCCGACCCACTATCTTTTACAGGAGTACAGTATCATGAAACGATTCGCAAGCGTCTGCGCCGTCGTGGTGTCTCTTGTGTCGGTAGTTCCCCGGGCCGCCGGACAAGAGCTGATCACCTGGTCGGACATCGAGAATGCCTTCGCCGGGACGTTCGCCGTCCCGATGGGCACGGACGGGGACTACCGTTTCGGTTACTCCAGCGGCGTTCATGCCCAGTTGAGCAACGGACATCTGCTGGTTATCGGTCACCCATACTACCCCGTGCAGGCGGAGATCGAGCTGCCGGCGGTTCTCGACGGTCGGCTGGCCACGCGCGTGGGTGACTGGATGGACGTCACCGGCGGGTTGCTCCCGGACGGTTGGTCCGGCGGTCCGGAGTATGGGTTGGCGGGGTTGCTGGAGGTCGGCACGCGGATACATTTCACCAAGAACCAGTGGTACAACGGCGCGGGCACGGACTGGCAGAACCAGGGCTACCGCGAAATTGAATACACCGGCGGGACGTACGGCCCAGCGGGAGACGCCATGGGGATGTGGACCGTAAACCATCCGCTCGGCCATCACCAACGCGTTGCCGGATACATGAGCTATGCGCCGACGGATATCCGGGACGATGGGTATACCTACCTGGCCGGGCTCGAAGGAACCTCCGGCAGTGCGGCGGGGCGATGGGGCCCGAACCTGTTCGCCATCGATCCCACCCCGGGCAGCGGGGGCGATCCGAACGCCGTTGGCGGCGCGGTCCTGATCTGTCATCCCGACCAGGCCCGCCAGGCGCCCGACGTGCTGCCGTCCAACGCCACCAGCCCGTGGTGGGTCGCCAATGGCGACAGCAACAAGCAGTGGTGGATCGCCAACAAGGTCGTTGACATGGAATGGATCGAGACCGACACGCGTCACGGGGTCGTGGCCCTGGTCGTGCGTGGACTCGGGGAGAAGTGGTACGGCCTCCCCGATGTCGGCGACCTGCACGATCCGTACGGGGGAGGGTCCGGTTACCACGCCGAAGGCTGGACGCTGGAGGCTTGGATCTACGATCCCGATGATCTGATGGCCGTCTACAATGGCCAGCGCGACCCCTGGAGCCTGAGCCCCGTCGAGGCCGTCCTGCTCATCGAGCGCCTGCCGGGGTCAGCCCAGGAAACCTACTACAGCACGATCGACGCGGGAAGAACGAGGGTCAATGTTGAGATGACCTATCGCGACGGGCGACTGATCCTGCTACACGAGGGCGCCTACCCCGCCGGCCAGTATGAGAGCACGCCCAAGGGATACGTCTTCCAGTTCGGCGCCGGACCCACCAACCAGGCGCCTACCGTCGATGCCGGCAGCAACCAGTCCATCACCCTGCCGACCGACACCGTCAACCTCGATGGCACGGTCAGCGATGACGGCCTCCCCGACCCGCCTGCGGCCTACACCGTCCTATGGACCAAGGATACCGGACCGGGCACGGTCAACTTCGGCAACGCCAGCGCCGTGGATACGACGGCCACCTTCAGCATCGACGGGGTCTACGTGCTCCAGCTCGAAGCCGACGACTCCGAGTTGCAGGCCACCGACACCGTCACAATCACCGTCAACCCGGCCGGCGGCAACCAGGCGCCCACCGTCGACGCGGGCAGCAACCAGACCATCACCCTGCCGACCGACACCGTCAACCTCGACGGCACGGTCGGCGATGACGGGCTGCCCGATCCGCCGGCCACCGTCACCACTACCTGGACTAAGTTCTCCGGACCGGGCACGGTTACCTTCGGCAACGCCAGCGCCGTGGATACGACGGCCACCTTCAGCACCAGTGGAACCTACGTGCTCCAGCTCGAGGCCGACGACTCGCTGCTGCAAACGACCGACACCGTGCAGATAACGGTCAATCCGGCCGCAGGAGGCGAGCAGGACGCCAATATCACCACGGCCAACAGTTACGACGACGCCTGGGAGAGCGGGCCGAGCGGTTGGGTGGCGTACTGTCAGGGTCTGTACGGCGCCTGGTCGGGCACCACAGGATTCGTGGTGCACCTGGGCGACTCGATCACCTACGCCAACCCCTTCGGCCAATGGGCCCGTTACGGCTCGGGCAAGACCCAGTCCGACATCGACATCTGCAACTGGATGCACTCGGACGTCTGGGGCGACGGCACCAACAACAGTGCCAACGGCTGGTACCTGGCCGCGTACGACATGCCCGGCGGGCGGAGCTTCACCGCCGAGAGCGGCATTCAGACCGACCAATACCTGGTCGGCAGCATGGACCTGCCGAGCATGGACCAGATGTACACCCCCGGCTTCACCAACCCCGACGGCAAGCAGTACCTCGATTCGGTGATGGCCACCATCCTGCTGGGCACCAACGACGCCAGCAGCAACCGCACG
>DATKUK010000116.1:0-27309 GCA_035530655.1 Phycisphaerae bacterium | reverse complement strand
GGACAGGCCCGACTCGTTCGGCACTTCGTCGGACGTCTTGACCGCGAAGTAATACGTGGTCGTCTCCGACAGACCGGAGAGGACGAAGGTCTCCGTCGACCCCGCCACCTGCGGCGCCGGCTCACCCGTGGCTTGGCTCGCGCTGGCCCAATTGCCCGCGTCGATCGGCGAGGTCGAGTAACGCACGTCGTAGCTGGTGGCCGTACCCGTGCTGCCGTCGTCACCCGACGCGGTCCATGTCAGCCAGACGGTGGTGGAGGCCACGTTGCTGACGGACAGATCCGTTACGTCGTCCGGCGGGGTCGTGTCGCTGGGCTCATCGTTGTCCAGGATGGTATACGTGTGGACCGTGTTGGTACCCAGCGTGGCGTTGGTCGGATTACTCAAGGTTACCTCGATGGTCTCATCCGACTCGACCAGACCGTCGTCCACGATGGTGATGTCGATGGTCTTGCTCACATCGTTGGGATCGAACGTCAGCGTGCCCGCCGCCAGGGTGTAGTCCACCCCGCCGCCCGTGGCGTCCCCGCCGGTAACGGCATAGTCCACCGTCACCGTGGCCGGGTAGACGGCACTCAGTGACACCGCCAGAGAGGCCGGCGTGACCGGCTCGTCACCGCTGGAAGCCGTCAAATCGAACGCCACCGTCGGATACACGTCGTCATCGTTGATCGTATAGGTGTGGACGGTGTTGGCGCCCAGCGTAGCGTTATTGGGGTTGCTGAGCGTCACCTCGATGGTCTCGTCCGATTCGACCAGACCATCGTCGACCACTGTGATCACCACGTCCTGCTGCGTCACACCCGGATTGAACGTCAACGGTGAGGCCGCAATCGTGTAATCATTCGGATTGACAGCCGACCCGCCCGTCACCGCGAAGTCCACCGTCACCGTCTGGGCCGACGACTCACTCAGCGATACGCTCAGATACACCGGTGTCACCGACTCGCCACCGCTGGAGGACGTTACATCGAACGCCACCGTCGGCATATCGGGCGTGTAGTCGACAAAGAGCACGGGCTGAAACTCCCAGCCGATCTCGCTGTGGTGGAAGTTCCAGTACCCCGGCGCCTGCGCCCATCCGTAGTTCGGGCTCGTGCCGCTTACCCATGCCTGCACGTGCGACGTCACGTCGAATACGTGAAAGTCGGTCGGGCTCCACTGCCCGTCATGCGGGTCCTGCGCGGTTCCCGCGTCGACCGCGATGTCGAAGAAGCTGTCCGAAGCGCTGCCCCACGATTGGGTGGGCGCCTCGGTGCCGCCGCTGGCGTTCTGGTAGGGTCCCGTGTTGTAGCCGATCGGGTGCGCGTAGCTCACACCACCGGCCGCGCCGGGATAGTAGGTCCACTCCACTTCGCCCAGGCCTTCAATCCAGTCGTGCGTGACCACCGGCGCCACACCGCCGAGCCCCTGGCCTCCGTTGCCGGCGGTGTGGTAGAGCCGCAACTCGGCCAGGTTGATCGTCGTATTCGCCAAGTCCGGCACGCTGGTCAGGTCGAACTTGTAGAGGAAGAAGTTCGCGTTGGGCAGGGCGATGCGCCCGCCGTTGGCCCAGCGCGATTCGCCGGGACTCCACAGCGGCGCGTCGCTTACCGTCGTCAGCGCAACCGTTGCGCTGGTGAACCGTGCGTCAATGGCACCGCCGGTGTTCAGCCCGGCGTCTCGCTTCAACGCAATCACTGCCGCCTGTGTCGTCGAAGCCGCAACCGCGCAGCCCACGACCAGCAGGCAGACACTGCTTCTCCAGGAATCTGCGACTCTCATCTCAAATCCTTTCTCCACCCAGAACAGCTACGGCGACTACGGTGAGGTGGTGAATTGGCCAGAAGCCCTGTAAACCGAAGCCGCGCCAAGCAAGACAGGAAAGTGTAGACATATGTCTACACTTGCTACACGACGAAAAGAGTAATCTGTGACTCAGTGGGCGTCAACGAAAAACTGAGAACTATGCGATAAAACTTCGCCGGCATCCGAAGGGATACTGGCCAGGCAAGCTTGCAGCTAGGACGTCTGCGGAGCCGCGGTGGTGGTTCCGACCGCCAGGGTGCTGGCGAGGCGATGCACCATGGGCTCGGCCGCCGAGCCCCCCGTCGCCTGGGCCTGCAAGATCTGCATGGCCTGCTCGCCCATCGCCCTGAAATCGACAACCCCGCACGTGAGCGAATGGGCACCCGCCCGGTGGAAACCCGCCCCGACCGCACCGGCGATGGAAATCTCTTGCGGCACGCGCAAGCCGGCGGCTGACAGTCCCTCGCACAGTTGAGCCCCCCACGGTGCGTCATACACCAGGATGGCTGTAGGGGCCGATCTCTCTCGCCGCAAACTCGATATCACCGGCTCGACCAGGGCAGTCGGGTTGTCGTCGGCAAGCCTGTAGATCCGCTGTTGGCCCGCCAGGCCCAGGCGAGCCATGGCTGCCAAATAGGCTTCGCGTCGCTCGCGGGTGTCGCCCGAATCCACCCACTCGACTCGACCGGCGTGGACCAGCGGGTCCTGCGAACGGGCATCGACATAGGCGATCCGCCGATGGCCCAGTTGATACAAGTGGTCCACAACCTGATCGACAGCCTGGGTATTATCGACACAGATGCAGGGAATGGGGGCCGCCTGCGTCTGAGCGTCGACCAGCACCAGCGGAATGGCCTCGCGGGCAAACTCGGCGATGTAACGATCGTTGAGCACGCCCAGCAGCAGCACGCCGTCCACCTTCAGGGCAATGTCCCGAGGCGGTACCGGCACGGGCTCGGGCCTGCCCGCCTCGCGGAAGGCGACGATCTGAAGATCGGTGTGGGCGAGTTCACATTGCACGATCACGCCGGTCAGGATCTGGTTGAGGTAGTCGGTCTGGACCAGGAGCATCCGTGACGCGGGATAGACCAGCCCCACCTCAGCCAATTGTCCCCTGCCCGGCGGCAGCTTTTTGACGAAGGCGCCCTTACCGTGCAGCAGTTGGACGATCCCCTCTTCGGCGAGCTGCCGCATCACCCGCTCGACGGTGCGGACGGCGATGCCGAAGTGCGCAGCCAGATCGCGATAGGTCGGTAGCTTCTGACCCACCCTGTACCCGCGCGTGAGAATCATGCGCTTGATGGCGTCGCGCGTGTGACCGCGGGGCGTGTTATCGCTGGGGTGACGGATGAACCTCACGGGCTACTCCAGGCGGCATAGACTTTCGTCAACGAGATCCGTTCAGCGGGCGTGCTCGTTCGTCCCACGGTGCAGCAGCGATCGACGTGTCGAACAGTTCTTCGCCCCAAAACCATCCAGAGACTCTCCTGGAACCATCCATCAGGATAATAGCCGGCTGCGTAAGGGTCCACGGCCCCTCTTGCAGGCAGCACGGGCGCCCCGTCCCTTCGGAGGGCGAGGGACTTCGAATATCGCCATTCAATTGATGTTGCCCGGCTGCCCCATGCTCCGGACACGCCGGGGATCGATGGAAAACAACCATGCCCACGCAGAGACCAGGCGCGTGTGTCCCGACTGCGCACACGCATCACACCAGGCAGCGATGACCATTCCCGGACCAGGGGCGTGGGCATGCCACCCGGGAGGGTAGGGCGTGCAACTCGTTTGCACGCGATATTTTGTATGATTACTTGAAACGATGCCCCGAGGGGTGGGATCCCGGCGCCCCGGGACTTGCCCGCCAGTGCCTTCACCGCCACGTCAACTGCCGCGCCCCACGGCTTGCCTTACGAGTCAACCTCAGACGCCGATTGCCCAAAGTGCTGCTGAAGCTTGTCTTGATTGACCCCAGCCCGAGGTGTGTGAAAGGCTATGCGGTAGACGGGCTCAACACCGAGCCCGACCCCCACATACCAAAGCGGCACAACTCACACCTTGCTTTGATATTGGCATGCTTGAATTAAGTTACTGACCTGAGTCCAATCGCAATCCCTTCGCTTGAGGCAGGCTTCGCGTGCTGTAGCGCTACTGCCCTTCGCACTCAATCAGTCTCCTAAACTCACGATCATCGCGGATCGCGTCGAAATCGCTATCGCCCTGGGCTTGCCTGCGAGCATCGCTGTTCAGGTCAATGGCCCTTTGGAGGGGAGCTATGGCCCTTTTTGCCTCCCCCTCCAAGGCGTACGCACAGGCCAGATTGTAATGGGCATCCCAACGCTCGTCTTCGAGTTCGATGGCCCGCTCACATGCCTCACGAGCCTCACGGAGTTGCCTCTTGCTCAAGAGGGCTCGCCCGAGCACGGCGTAGCCACGCGCCTTCTTTGGTTCGAGCTCCACTACTCGCTTAAGCTGTTTGACTGCTTCGTCGAGCGGGTCGGTCGTCAGCAGCGCGAGGGCGAGCCCAAAGCGGCTGTCCGCGCCTTGAGGGTCAAGCTCGATCGCCTGTCTGTATGCGTCGGCAGCCAGCCACGGCTGGCGCTGCATCGCCAAAAGCGTGGCGAGATTGTGATGATAGGAGGCGTTGCGGGGGTCGCAGTGAACCGCCGCCAGAAACGCACCACTCGCCGCCTTGAGGTCTTTGCGTTTGCTCTCCACAATCCCCAAGTTGTAGTGGGTCACTCCCATACTGGGATCCCTGGCAACTGCGAGACGCAGCGCCCGCGCCGCCCCATCAAGTTGCCCTCGCCGAGCCAACGCACTACCCAAGTTGTGCTGCGCTGGCGCGTTTTTCGGATCCAACTCCACTGCTGTCTGGTACGCACTAAGTGCGCGATCGGCATCACTCTGGCGCCCAGCTTCTTTGTCCCCTGGGGTGCCCCGATCCTCCAGTGCAGCACCGAGGTTGCTGTAGTAGCGCGACACGCCCGGTTCGAGCCGGGTTGCCTCCTCGAATTCGACAATTGCATCGTCCAACCGGTTTTGAGAGACGTGGACTTGACCACGGAAGTAATGGGCCAAGCCGTTACCGGGCTGCAACTCCAGGACACGATCCCAGCATGTCATCGCCTCGGCGTAATCGTTTGTCCGAGCCAGTTCCGCTTTCTTTCCCAGAGCCAAGCCGAGATTCAAGTAAGCTATCCAGTTGGTACTGTCTAGCTGGATCGCGCGCCGGTATTCAGCGATGGCCTCGTCCAAACAACCCTTTGTCGCCAGCGCGCTGCCGAGACTGCTGTGGCACGTCGAATCGTCCCCTGCGATCTTCACGGCTTCGCGCAACTGCTCAATCGCCCCATCGACGTCATGTTGCTGAGCGAGGAGGACCCCTACGTTGTGGCGGGCTGGGAAGCATGTTTCATCAATTTCTGCGGCCGCAACCCAAGCACGCATCGCGGCGCGGGCATCTCCTGAGTTTGCCGCCGCAACACCGCGTTGAAACAACTCGACAGCCACACCAGTCAGGCCAGGCTTTACCTCCAACTGGAGGTTGACCAGCGCCGGCTGTTCCTGTTGCACCTCACGGACCGCCTTCTTTATGGTCTCGAAGGCAAGGCCAGTATTGACGTAGACTTGTTGCGATTGCTGCTGCGCCTGCGACTGACTCTGGCGCTGTCGCTGGGCCTGTTTCTGCGTTGCCGCTCGGCCTATCCTGGCCCCCGCCAGCGCAGATAACCCAGCAATGACCGCAGCAACAATGGTGCAGACGCCCGCGAACACGACCGGATCCGAAAAGCTCCACTGTATTGCAGCGAGTGAATACATTAGCCCATCCCCGCGTCGCCTGTGGGCTGTGTGCGTACAGCTGCCGGGCGATTGGTCCGACAATGAACTTGAGGAATCTTATACCACACCAGCCCCACGAAGTCCAGGATCCCGCAGGGCACGTTACGCAGTCTTAACCGTGTGGGCTTGCGCCGACGGCATCTGGTCCCCATGTTAATGGCGAGATTCGGGCATCCGCGGCGCCGACGGCGCGACTGATGACGTGGGGGCCCGGCGACGTCGACAACGCGGGAACGTCTGCTTACACTCAATTGCGCCGGCAACGAGGTTTCAGCATGAAAGGATGTCTTGGTGGCCCGGACAGGTAGATTGCGCGTCGCCGTGGCCGGCCTTCGCTTCGGGGCGGCGTTTGTTCCCATCTATTGCCATCATCCCGACGTTGAGTGCGCGGGTATCGTCGATCCCGACTCCGACCGATTGACGCAAGTAGGCGACATGTTCGACGTCACTCGACGGCATACCGACCTGGCCGATGCACTCGAGGCCGACTACGACGCGATCCATCTGGTCACACCCATCCCGCAGCACGCCGACCAGACTGTCGCCGTGCTGGAGGCGAACAAGCACTGCGCGTGCACCGTGCCGATGGCCACCAGCCTCGACGACATCCAGGCCATCATCGATGCCCAGCGCCGCACCGGCCGGAACTACATGATGATGGAGACCGCCGTCTACACGCGGCAGTTTCTCTATGCCCGCCACCTGGTGGCCAGTGGCCGACTGGGACGCATTCAGTTCGTTCGCGGAGCCCACTACCAGGACATGGAGCACTGGCCCGACTACTGGATGGGTCTGCCGCCGATGTGGTACGCCACCCACGCCGTCTCGCCCTGCCTGGCGATCACCGAGACGCGAGCGACGTCTGTACACTGCTTTGGCTCCGGCGCCATGCGGGACGAACTACAGGCCCGGTACCACAACTCTCACCCCATCGAGACGGCCATTTTCCAGTTGGACCGGCCGGGCCTGGCGATGGAAATCACGCGTTCGCTGTTCCACACGGGCCGCGGCTACACCGAGAGCTTCAACGTCTACGGTGAGAAGATGACGTTCGAGTGGCCGCAGATCGAACACGAGGATGACCCCGTGGTGTTCACCGTGGTCGAGTCGGACCGAGACGCCGACACGCTCGGACGGGGCCGCCACATCGACTGTCGGCGCGTCGTCGCGCCCGACCGGCAAGACCTGCTGCCGCCCGAGATCGCCCGCTTTACCGTCCGAGGCCGATACGACGATACCAATCCGCAGAAGGCCTTCGAAGCCGGCGGCGGTCATCACGGATCTCATCCGCACCTGGTCCACGAATTCGTCCGCAGTATCGTTGAAGGCCGCAAGCCCTGGATCGACGAAGTCCGCGCCGGCGATTGGACAGCCGCCGGCATCTGCGCGCATCAGTCAGCCATGCTCAACGGCCGACGGGCGACCATCCCGGACTTCCGAACGTAGACACAAGTGAGCGTTGCTGCCTGCCACCAGCGCCGCCGTGTAGCATGCGAGAGCACGCCACCATCGCCGTCGTCATCCCCGCCCTCAACGAGGCCGAGGCCATCGGCAAGGTGATCGTCGCCATTCCCGACTGGGTCGACGACATCGTGGTGGTCGACAACGGCTCGACCGACCGCACCGCCGACGTCGCCCGCGCCGCCGGCGCCCGCGTCGTGCAGCAGCCCCAACGCGGCTACGGGTCGGCCTGCCTGGCCGGCATTGCGTCGCTGCACAGCGCCGACGTGGTGGTTTTCCTCGATGGCGATTTCAGTGACTCGCCGCAAGAGATGCCGCAGTTGGTCGACCCCATCGTCGTTGGCCAAGCCGACATGGTCATCGGTTCGCGCGTGCTCGGGCGCCGCGAGCCCGGCGCGCTGACGATCCAGCAGGAGTTGGGCAACTCGCTCGCGTGCTTGCTGATCCGGCTGTTCTGGCGGGTCCGTTACACCGATCTGGGGCCGTTCCGCGCGATCCGTCATGCCGCTCTGCGACGTTTGGCCATGGCCGACCGCAGCTACGGCTGGACCGTCGAGATGCAGACCAAGGCCGCCCGGCAGAAACTCGCCGTACATGAGGTGCCGGTCAGCTACCGTCGTCGCATCGGCATTTCGAAGGTGTCGGGCACGATGAAAGGAGTGCTCGGCGCGGGCAGCAAAATCCTCTGGACCATCTTGGCCGCGGCGATCAAGTCCTGGCTGTGCCCGGCCGGCCGCCACGTGCGCGATCGACTGATCGTCTTCACACGCTACCCCGAGCGGGGCAGGACCAAGACGCGGCTGATTCCCACACTCGGCCCCGACGGCGCCGCCGAGCTGCACAAGCGTATGACCGAGCACGCCGTCTCGTGGGCGCGGCGCCTCGTGCGGGCCGGCCACGTCGACCTCGAGATACGCTTCGAAGGCGGCAGCGCCGCGCGGATCACACAATGGCTCGGCCACGACCTGACCTGCACGCCTCAGCCACGCGGCGATCTCGGCCGGCGCATGTTTCAGGCGTTCTGTCGGACTTCTGACGAAGGCGTCAACCGGGTCGTCATCATCGGCACCGACTGTCCCGCCCTCGATGGGCGACTCACGCTGCAAGCCTTCGAATCGCTCGACCGCAGCGACCTTGTGCTCGGCCCGGCCTACGACGGCGGCTACTACCTGATCGGCCTGCGGCGCCCGGTGCGATCGGTCTTTGAGGACATGCCCTGGGGCACCGACCGCGTCCTCAGCGAGACGTTGCGCAAGGCCGACAAGCTTCGGCTGAAGGTCGCCCTGCTGCGACAACTGCCCGACCTCGATCGGCCCGAAGACCTGCCGCATTGGCAGCGCGTTTCCGCCTCACACGCCGCGCTCCAGCCGCCTCGGCGCATATCCGTAGTCATCCCGACGCTCAACGAAGCCTCCAACATCGACGGTGCCCTCAGCAGCATCCGGCGCGCAAGCGGCGTCGAGGTAATCGTCGTCGATGCGCACAGCCACGACGGCACGGCCGCCCTCGCCCGCTCACGCGGCGCGAGGGTCGTGACCTGCCGGCCCGGTCGCGGCAGACAGATGAACCTCGGTGCCTCTGTCGCCAGCGGCGACATCCTGTTGTTTCTGCACGCCGACACCCGCCTGCCCGACGGGTTCGACCGGCACGTCCGGCGGCTCCTCGCGGCACCCAACGCCGTCGCGGGCGCCTTCGAGTTGGCCATCGACGGATCGCAGCCGAGCCTGAGGGTCATCGAACGCCTGGCCAATTGGCGATCCCGTCGGCTGTGCATGCCCTACGGCGATCAGGCCATCTTCATCCACGCCGACGCGTTTCGGCGCGTCGGCGGCTACCCCGACCTGCCTGTCATGGAAGACTACGAACTGGTGCGTCGCGTTCGGTCCCTCGGCCGCATCGTCATCGCTCGCGCGGCGGCCACCACGTCAGCCCGTCGATGGCTTGCCCTCGGTGTGTGGCGAACCACGCTGCTGAACCAGATCACGATCATGCTGTACAACATCGGAGTCTCACCCGCTCGCTTCGCCCACCGACATCCGTCCGCGTGATTGGCCGCAGCGGATCCGGACCCGCCGCCTCGCCACACTGCGGCGCCTACAATCAGCGTACAGAACGGTCAAGTCGGCCGTGGACGAACCCACCGTACCTACGCGCCGATAAGCAGTCCGTCTCAGTTGCGTGTCACCATGTCGAAGTCACGGATGGGCAGAGGCGTGCGTTGGGTGCTGACGGGATTGCTGGCTGTACTTGCCGCAGCGGCGACACAGCTTCACACCACCACGAGCGCACCGACGAGCGGGCCGTATCAGCGCCCACCCCTGCCCTCGCCAGAGGAGATTGCCATGCTGCCGGCCGATGGCGGAGCCGAATTCAATCGTCTCATTCACGAAAAGAGCCCCTATCTTCTCCAGCACGCCCGCAACCCTGTCGACTGGTATCCCTGGGGCCACGAGGCCTTTGAGCGCGCCAAGCGCGAGGACAAGCCGGTCTTCCTGTCGGTCGGCTATTCCACCTGTCACTGGTGCCACGTGATGGAGCGCGAGTCGTTCGAGAACGACGAGGTGGCCCGCCTGATCAACGAGCATTTCATCGCTATCAAGGTCGACCGCGAAGAGCGGCCCGACGTCGACGAGATCTACATGTCGGCCACGCAACTGCTCACCGGGCGCGGTGGCTGGCCCAACTCGGTCTGGCTCACTCCCGACCGCAAGCCCTGGTACGCCGGCACCTACTTTCCACCCGAGGACCGCACGGGGATGCCCGGCTTCAAGACCGTACTCACCCGGCTCGCCGAGATATGGAGGGACCGCCGCCAGGACGTCGAAACCCGGGCCGATCAACTCGTTGCCGCCATGAGACAGGTCTCGGCCGTCCCCAGCGCCGAGGGCGACGCGCTCAGCCGTGACCTGGTAAGCATTGCCGTGAACGCCCTCCGCGCGTCGTTCGATGAGGACCACGGCGGCTTCGGCGGCGCGCCCAAGTTCCCACCACACAGCAGCCTGAGACTCCTGCTGTACGAAGCCCGACGAACCGGCGATGAGTCGATCCTGAACATGGTCACCCGCACGCTCGACGCCATGGCCCTCGGCGGCATCCATGACCACGTCGGCGGCGGGTTCCATCGATACTCGACGGACGCGCGATGGTTCCTGCCGCACTTCGAGAAAATGCTCTACGACAACGCGCAACTGGCGCGCATCTACACCGAGGCCTTTTTGATCACCGGCGACCGCGAGTATCGACGCGTGGCCGTCGGCATCTGCGATTGGGTGCTGCGCGAGATGACCGACCCGTCCGGCGGGTTCCGATCGGCCCTCGACGCCGATAGCGAGGGCGAGGAGGGTAAGTTCTACCTGTGGACCCGCGACGAGATCCTCGACATCCTCGGACCCGACGAGGGAGAACTCTTCTGCCGTGTTTACTACGTCCAGCCCGACGGCAACTTCCGTGACGAGGCCACTGGCCACACTCCCTGTGCAAACATCCTTCACCTGACGCGTCCGCTCGAGCAGATCGCCCAGGCCGAACGGATCGACCCTCAGCAGCTCCGCGAGCGGTTGGCTGTCGCTCGCGGCAAGCTGCTTGCGCGGCGCAATCAGCGCGTCTGGCCCCACCTGGACGACAAGGTGCTGACAAGCTGGAACGGTCTGATGATCGGCAGTCTTGCCTATGCCGAACACGCGCTGAGCCTGCCCCGATACACCCAAGCCGCACAACGTGCCGCGGACTTCATACTCGACAACATGATGGCCGACGGAAGCCTCCTGCGGAGCTACCGCGATGGCCAGGCCAAGCTGAATGCCTACCTCGACGACTACGCCTTTTTTGCTGAGGGCTTGCTCGAACTTCACCAAGCGACCGGCCAGCCGCGCTATCTCCGCGAGGCCGAACGATTGACCGATGTGCTGCTGACGCGGTTTCGCGATCCGTCCGGCGGCGGCTTTTTCTTCACCGCTGACGGCCACGAAGACCTGCTGCTCCGCAGCAAGGATCCGTTGGACCGGGCAATCCCGTCGGGCAACAGCGTTGCGGCCGGCGTCCTGACGACGCTGGGCCGCCTTACCGACCGAGCGCGCTACAGCGAGCAAGCGGCTGTCACGCTTCGGGCGTTTCAGTCTGTTGTACGGCACGCCCCCAACGCCGCCGCCAGTTTCGCGCTGGCCGCGGCCTGGCACCTCGATCAGCCGTCACGCCCGACCAGCGCCCCTGTGCCCGCCACCTCGTCCGGCGAGCCCCAGGCCGACGCTCGGTCGCAAGAGGGGCCGGTGGCCGTCGAAGCCTTCATCACGCATCGGCAGGTCGCTCTGGGCCAACGCCTGCACGCTGGGTTCCGGGTCCGCATCGACCGTGGCTGGCACGTCAACTCCCATCGGCCCAGGCAGGACTACCTGATCCCAACCACGGTCAGTCTGAAGGCTGGCCCGGCCATCGCCGACTCGGTCACGTACCCCGAGGGCGAATCGGTGGCCTTGCCCTTCAGCCAGGAGGCGATGTCGGTCTATCAGGGGACGGTCTGGTTTCACCTAGCCTTTGAGATCGCTCGCGAAGCACCCGGCGGCCCGACCCAGCTCGTCTTCGAGGTCGTGACCCAGCCGTGCGACGACCATCGCTGTCTTGCCCCCCAGACGCACACACTGTCGCTGCCAGTCGACGTAAGTTCGTCCGCCCCTCCCGCCGGCTCTCGCCATGAGGCAGTCTTCCGGCGCCTGGGCCTTTCCGCGCCGGGCACCAGCCGGCCGAGTGTCGTCGCGACGCGCCCCGGGGTAGAGCGAGAGGTGAGGCCCTTGTCTGGCGGCGATTGACCGCTTTGGAGCTGCCGTTGGGCGCACTCAGCTAGAATCGGCCAGCCGGTGCGGCTTGCCCCAGGCGAGTAAGACGCTCAACAGGCGTCGACCGCCACGCCATCTCAGCGCATAAGTTACTTATATTCATGACCTTAGGCTAATAGGCGCTCGCTGTTCCGCTTGACAGAGCGTCGGTGATAGCGGAGAATACGCGACGCTCTGTTGAGCCGGGCCAGGGCATTGCATTGGGCCATGGATACGCAGGTCATAAAAGCCGAACCTGGTAAGAGCTACCGCGACACAGTCGCACAGGGGGCTCGTCTCCTCGCGGAGGGCGCCCTGGTTGCCTTTCCCACCGAGACTGTCTATGGCGTCGGCGCCAGCGCGGCCCAGCCCGATGCAGTGGCGCGTCTACGGCAGATCAAGCAGCGTCCGCCCGGCAAGCCGTTCACTGTTCACATCGGCCGGCCACAGGATGCCGACGTGTTCGTGCCCAAGTTGAGCCCGGTGGCGCGGCGCATGATCTGCAAGGGTTGGCCCGGGCCGCTGACTCTGATCCTCAGCGTGAGCGACCCCGGCAAGACCGAGGCCGCCAAGCAGTTGGCCTCCAGCCAGCACCACACGATCTACCACGAGGGCACCATCGGCCTGCGATGCCCCGACGACCGGTTGGCGCAGGACTTGCTCACCCAGGCGGGCGTTCCCGTGGTGGCAGCCAGCGCGAATCTGGCGGGCCAGCCCCCACCACGTGACGCGTCTGAGGCGTTGGCGGACCTGGACGGCAAGGTGGATCTGGTGATCGATGCGGGGATGACCAGGTATGCCCGCCCCTCGACGATCGTCCGCGTAAACCAGAGCGACTACCAGATATTGAGGCCCGGCGTCTACGACGAACGGACGATTCGGCGGCTGGCCGCCCTGGCCGTCCTGTTCGTCTGCACGGGCAATTCGTGCCGCTCGCCCATGGCCGAAGGTCTCTGCCGAAAGATGTTGGCCGAGCGACTCGGCTGCCCGCCTGGCGAACTGGCGGAGCGCGGCGTTGAGGTTTTCTCCGCCGGATCGATGGCCAGTGCCGGCGGGCCGGCCTCGCACAATGCCGTTCACGCCTGTCGCGGACGGGGTGTCGATATCTCCCATCACGCAAGCCAGCCGCTAACGGCCGAACTGATCAATCAGGCCGACCACATCTTCACCATGTGTGACCACCACACCGAAACGGTTCTCACCATCCAGCTCGGTGCGAGGGCGAAGACCGATCGGCTTGACCCGGGAGGCGACATCGCCGACCCTATGGGCGGGGAAGAGGACGCGTACAATAGATGCGCCGCGAGGATCGCCGACGCGTTGCAGAAACGGCTAGAGGAGTTGCCCGTATGAAGATAGCACTTGCCAGCGACCATCGAGGATACATGGCCAAGGAGCATCTTAAGGCCTTCTTGACCCAGCAGGGCCACGAAGTCGCCGATTTCGGAACCGACAGCACCACGAGCTGTGACTATCCGGACGTCACCTATCGCGCCGCGCGAAGCGTGCGCCTGGGCGAAGCCGAAAAGGGAATCATGCTTTGCGGGACGGGCATCGGCACGAGCATCGTCGCCAACAAGGTTCAGGGCATCCGAGCGGCCCTGTGTCACGACGAGTTGACCGCGGAGATGGCGCGCCGCCACAACGACGCCAACGTGCTCTGCCTGGCTGCCGATCTGACCGGCGAATCGCTGCTCCAGCGGATCGTGGAAGTATGGCTGGGCACACCCTTCGATGGTGGACGACACACGAGACGCATCGGCATGATCACCGACGTCGAGCATAGCGAGTCGGACCAGAAGCCCTGCACGTAACGCACGCCTCGTCGTCCCGGATGAGCTGCGCTCTGCCGAAGCGCGGGCCGGTGCACGCAGGCGGCAAACCGGCCTCGGCCGGACGGCCTTTGCCCGGCAAGACGCAAACCACTATAAAGACATCGGCGAAGACAGGCATACGCGTGTTCTCGCGTCTTGCCGCATCCCGGATCATGGCACGCATCGGTTTGGACAGTCCGGTACGGTTTCTGCGGGGCGTTGGTCCGGCACGGGCCGAGTGTCTGGCCCGCTTAGGGATCCAGACCGTTGAGGACCTGCTGGAGTATGTGCCTGTGCGCATCGACCACCAACCTGCGGCGGGCGCCATCGCCCAACTTTGCGAGGACGACGTTGCCACGGTAATCGGCGAGTTGGTTGAGCTTCAGCCGCGATGGGGACGCGTCAGGCCGTCTCTGTTGGGGGTCGTGCGGGACGATACGGGCGAGTGCTACGTCAGGTGGTTCAACGCTCGGTTTCTTCTGGGCAAGCTGCAGACCGGGCAGCGTTTGCGGCTTTACGGCAAGGTGAGCAACCACCAGGGGACGCCCCAACTGGTGAACCCGCGGATGGAATGGCTCAACGACGACGAGCCGGGCGTCGCCGATCAACGGTACCAGCCTGTGTATGCGGCGACGGCCGAGCTGTCGAGTCGGCAGATCGCGCGCCTCGTCGACTCGGCGTTGGCCGCCGCGCTGGACCAGGTGGAGGAGTGGGCGCCCACGCAGGCCCGACCCGAGCAACCCACGCCGACTCGGCGCTGGGCGATCCGGCAGATGCATCGTCCCGACGACGATGCGCAGTTCGAGCGGGCGCGTCGGCGTCTGGCGTTCGACGAGTTGTTGATGATCCAATTGGCCGTCGCGCTGCGTAGACGGCGCATAAACGAATCGGCCCGCGCCCAACCGATTCATGTCAACGAGAAGCTGGACGCGAGGATTCGCGCCCGCCTGCCGTTCTCGCTCACCGCGGCGCAGCAGCGCGTGGTCAAGCAAATTCAGAGGGATCTGGACAGCTCCAAGCCGATGAACAGACTTCTTCAAGGCGACGTCGGGTCGGGCAAGACGGCTGTGGCCGTCTATGCCGCACTGGCGACCGTCGCCCACCGACGGCAAGTGGCCATCATGGCGCCGACCGAGATACTCGCCGAACAGCATCATCAAAAACTTTCCCGCTACCTTCGGGACAGCCGCGTTCGCTGGGCCCTGCTGTGCGGCGGGCTCGCCGAGCGCCGGCGGAACGAACTGCGAGCCCAGCTCGCTAAAGGCCAGTTGGACATCGTTGTAGGCACACACGCCCTGATTCAGCGCGATGTGCGCTTTGCACGACTGGGCTTGGTCGTCGTCGACGAACAACATCGCTTCGGGGTCGCCCAGCGCGCGCTGATTCGCGGCAAGGGGGTTTGGCCTCACTACCTGGTGATGACCGCCACGCCCATACCGCGCACGCTGGCCATGACGGTGTTCGGCGATCTGGATGTGTCGGTCGTCGACGAGCTGCCGCCCGGGCGCCGTCCGGTCGAGACGCGCGTCCTCACGCCCGATCAGCACGACCTGGGCTACGAGATGATCCTCAGCCGATTATCCGCAGGCGAGCAGGCCTATATCGTCTATCCCCGACTGGAGCAGGACGATCAGAGCGACCTGCCCGCCGCCGCCGCCGAAGCCGAGCGTTTGGCGCAAGGCCCGTTCGCCGACCGGCGCGTAGGCCTGGTGCACGGCCAGCTCAAACCGCTTGACAAACAGCGGGTAATGGATGAGTTTGCTCGCGGCCACATCGACGTACTTGTCGCCACGACGGTGGTGGAAGTGGGGCTGGACGTGCCCAACGCAACCGTGATGATGGTCCACCATGCCGAGCGGTTTGGGTTGTCGCAGCTTCATCAGCTTCGCGGACGCATCGGCCGGGGCTCGCGAGAATCGTGCTGCCTGCTGGTGGCCGGCTCGACCGAGCGCGCACAGTGCGATCGCCTGTCGGTGCTGGCTCGCACGAACGACGGCTTCCTCATCGCGGAGGAAGACCTACGTTTGCGGGGCCCGGGCGAGTTGATCGGCGCCCGGCAGCACGGGTTGCCCGAGTTGAGGGTGGCCGATCTCGTTCGCGATCAGGACTTGTTGGCGGCGGCGCGCGCCGAGGCGCGACACGTCGCCGAGGTGGACGGCCGCCTGGAACGACGCGAACACGCATCGCTCAGGCGGGCAATGATTCGCCGACTCGGGGAAAAATTTTTGTTGATTGACGTTGCATGATCATGTATAGTCCTATCGACGCCACGGCTAATTTGCCACGAGAGCGAGTCGCTCCACCGAGCGGCTCGCTCTGCGTTTTTCCCGGAGGTATGCAATCATGGAGTGTGCGGACCGGCTTCGATACGACGACAACGGCTTGATCCCGGCGATCATCCAGGACGAGCAGACGGGTGAGGTGCTCATGGTCGCCTACATGAATCGCACGTCGCTGGAAAAGACGATCGAAACCGGCAAGACGCATTTTTGGTCTCGTAGCCGACAGAAGTACTGGATGAAGGGCGAGGAATCGGGGCACGTGCAGCACGTCAAGAGCGTGTACACCGACTGCGACTCGGACACCGTGCTGATCAAAGTCGAACAGGTCGGCGGCGCCGCCTGTCACGAGGGCTACCGCAGTTGCTTCTTCCGGCAGCTCGGCGGGGACGGGTCCTGGCGCGTGATCGCGGAAAAGGTTTTCGATCCTCAGCAAGTGTACAAGAAGCCTTGACGCGCCGGCGGCCAGGTTCGGTCCGATCAGGAACCCGGTACGGCATAGGAGTCTGATTACGCAACACCGCTTTGCACACCGCGCAACCAGGTTGTTGCAGCGGGCCACCATGGTCGCCGCGGCTGCCGCCGTCCTCTCTTTGGCCGTCGAACGGGGCTTCCATCATCCCCAACGGTATGTCTCCATCCGGCTGCTGCACGCCGTCCAGGCTGTGGCTGTCGGCCTGTTCGTGGTGTGGCGCATCGAGCAGCTCTGGACCGCGGCCGATCGAAAACGGTACCTGCGGGACTACTGGTTGGACTTCGTCCTGATCGTCGTCGGACTCGGTGTGCTGGTGGCGGCCAGGGAACTATTTCTGGCGGCCGGCACGATTTACGTGGCGACGATTCAGCTTTTCCTGGGCGTCCAACTGATCGTTGAGGCCTTTCGCTTCCACATCGCAGTCTCCGCCGCCGCCTTGCCACCGCCGAGGCTGCTGGTGGCCAGCTTCCTGATCCTGATTGTGGCCGGAACTGCGTTGCTGATGCTGCCGACGGCCACTACCTTCGACAATGTCTATGGCCGCATGCCCTACAAGCACGCGCTGAACTGCCTGTTTACCGCGACCAGCGCCACCTGCGTGACCGGGTTGGTGGTCTACGACACGGGCACGGACTTCTCCCTGTTCGGACAGGTCGTCATCCTGGTGTTGATCCAACTCGGCGGCCTGGGCATCATGATCTTCGGCAGCGTGTTCGGTCTGCTGCTCGGCCAGCACTTGTCGGTCCGGCAGTCCGTGGTGATGCAGGACGTGCTCAGTCACCAGACGCTTGGCGAGATCGGACGCCTCGTACGGTTCATTTTGGTGGCGACGTTGGCGATCGAGGCGCTCGGTGCGGTGGTGCTCTATCCGATGTTTGCCCGTCAGCTGGGCGACCATCCGTACCCGTGGTTCTACGCCATGTTTCATTCGGTCAGCGCATTCTGCAACGCCGGCTTCGCCCTGCACTCGGATTCGTTGATTCGTTATCGCGGCGTGTGGCAGGTCTACGGCGTGGTCATGCCGCTGATCGTGCTCGGCGGGCTGGGCTTTCCGGTGCTGTACGATCTGGGGCAGAGATTCGTCGCGCGCCTTCGCATGCTCTGGCCCGCCAACCACGAAAGCCCGCATCGCCCGGCTCTCGGACGCCGTGGGCTGAGTCTGCACAGTCGCATCGTGTTGGTCAGCTCGGCGACTCTGCTGGTAGCCGGTGCGGCGCTGTTGTGGGTGGGAGAGACGGTGCGTGCGTCGTCGGCCGGCGAGGCCTGGCGCGAAGACCAGATGGCCTCCATGACCGCCGGCTCACGTGCCTTGGCGGCTGTGTTCCAGTCGGTCACCGCGCGGACGACGGGCTTCAACACCGTTCTGCTCGATCCCGGCAGCCTGTCGCCCGGCAGTCATTTCCTCTTGTGCCTGCTGATGTTTATCGGCGGGTCGCCCGGCTCGACGGCAGGCGGCGTCAAGACCGTCACCGTCACCGTCATGGTGTTGGCTGTCCTGGCTACGCTCAAGCGCCGCGAGAATGTGGAGTCTTTCGGGCGGACCATCGTGCCCCAACTGGTTCGCCGCGCTGCCGCGATCATTACCCTTGGATTCGCCCTGCTGAGCGCCGGCGTGCTGCTGCTGTGTTACAGCGAATCGGCCCCGCTTCTGGATGTGCTGTTCGAGAGCGTCTCGGCGTTTGGCACCGTCGGGCTGTCGACGGGGCTCACCCGCCATTTGACCGAGTTGGGTCGGTGCGTCATCATCGTGCTGATGTTCGCTGGCAGGATTGGTCCATTGACCTTGCTGATCGCTCTGGCAGGAAGAGAGCGCGCCGCACGATACGACTATCCAGCCGAAAACGTCATCATGGGGTAGAAACGTGGCTACGCGAACTTTCGCCGTAATCGGATTGGGACGCTTCGGCATGAAACTCGCGCAGGCCCTTACGCAGGCCGGCGCCGAAGTGATCGCCGTCGATGTCAACCGTGACCTGATTAATGACATTCGCGACGACGTGGCCCTGGCCGTGCGCATGGACGCCACCGAGCGCGATGCCCTGCTGGCCCAAGGCGTGGATAAGGCTGATGTGGCCATCGTGGGCATCGGCACCGACTTTGAGGCCAACGCCCTCACCGTCGCCACACTGAAGGCCATCGGCGTGCCGCGGGTCATCGCACGGGCCGGCAGCGAGCGCCGCGGAAGAATCCTGCGGCAGATCGGGGCCGACGCCATCGTCTTCCCCGAGCGCGAGTCGGCCATTCGGTGGTCCAATCGCCTCATGCTGCCCCATCTGAGAGAGTACATCGAGCTGGGCGAGGGCCACGCTCTGGTCCAGGTCCGCGCGCCGCACGAGTTTGCCAACAAGACCCCCGGGCAGCTTGCCCTGCGACAGAAGTACCAGGTCAATCTGGTAGCCATCCGTCGCACCGTCACCGTCGAGCAGGACGGCAAAGAGGTCGAATCGGAGATCCTGTCGGTGCCCACGGCCGAGACGAAAATCCTGCCCTCTGACGTGTTGATTCTGATTGGCTCGGACGATGCGCTGGCCAAGCTGCCGGCCGGTTGACCCGCGACCCCCTTACGCCAGCCGCACCGCAAAGCCCCCGTTACGAACCCGGCGCCGCCGCGTCAAAGCTCAAGCGGACCCGATCGTTCTCGGAAAGCTGATCGCGCGCCAAGGCCCAGTAGTGGCCCTTCAGCGCCAACAGATCCTCGTGCGTCCCCTGTTCGACAATCCGCCCGTGATCGAGCACCACGGTCCAGTCGGCGCGGGCCGACATGCTCACACGGTGCGTAATGATCAGCGCCGTTCGATCGGCAAGGGCGAACTGAATGGTCCGTTGGATTCGCGCCTCGGTATGGGCATCCAGCGCGCTGGTCACGTCGTCCAGCACCAGGATCCGTGGATCGTGCAGCAACGCACGCGCCAGACTGATGCGCTGCTTCTGCCCGCCCGAGAGCGTCAGACCTCGCTCGCCCACGAAGGTGTCGTACCCAGCCGGCAGCGAATCGATGAACTCGTGGATTTCGGCCGCCTTGGCCGCGGCGATAATCTGGTCTTGGGTGGCGTCGGCAGCACCGTAGGCGATGTTGTCTGCGAGCGTCCCGCCGAAGATGATCGCCTCCTGTGGGACATAGGAGACGAGCTTGCGTAACTGCGACCGCTTGATCCGCGTTAACGGCACCCCGTCGACCAGCAGGCTCCCATCCGTCGGGTCGTACAATCGAAGCACCAGGCTCGCCAGGCTCGTCTTGCCCGCGCCGCTGTGGCCCATGATGCAGACCTTCGCCCCCGCCGGGATCTTCATCGAGATGTCACTCAGCGCTTGATGAGGCGATTCGCCGTAGCGCAAGTCGACGCCCTCGAACCGGATCGCCCCCCGCGGATACTCGATCTGGCAGGCGTCTTCGCCGTCCAGAATCGTGATCGGCTCGTTGAGAATGTCACAGAGCCGCTCCGACACGACCGCCAGCCACTGTCCCTGCCCGACAATGTCCGCCAACATCACCACGGGCATGAACAGCATGGTCACGGTCGCGTGGAAGAAAAGAAGGCGACCGGGAGTCAACTCGCCGTGCATGACCATGCGAATGCCCAGCCCCATCGCCGCGGCCGTGCCCACCGCCGCGATCAAGCCCGCCAGCGCCCACAGCCATGAACTCGAAACGTTGTGTCGGACCGTTTTGCGGAGCATGCTTGAGGAGCGTCGATGCACGCGCAACTGCTCTCGCCGCTCCTGCCGGAACGACTTGATCACACGCGGAGCCGCCAGACGGTCGCGTGCCAAGCCATACAAGGACGAGTTCTCCTTACGTATCTCGCGCACCTGTTGCTTCAACACCGGAAGATACCGAAACATCAGCACGGCATAGGCGGGCACCGTCAGCAGGGCGATGGCGCCCAACAACGGCTGAATCCACACCGCCAGCGACAGACCGACCACGATGCTCGTAGCGGCCGTCGCCGTCTGCATGAGCGTGGGCGAGAAGCGGTACTGCATGACCGACACGTCATCGATCACGCGGGCCATCAGACGCCCGGTCTCCCGCTGGTCGTGAAAGAGCATCTGAAGTCGCTGAAGGCGCTCGAACAACTGACGGCGCATGCGGAACACCGTCTGCTCGCTGATCATGGCCACCCGATACCAGCTCCACCACTTGCCCAGCATGTAAAGTAGATGCAGGCCCAGCACCGCCCCAGCCACCGCCAGCAGCCGGTGAATCTTCTGACTGTCCGTCAGCGAGGTCGCTCGCACAGACGCCTCGACGTCAGCCACGACCGTCTCGGCGCGGATCTGGAGTACGTCGTCCACCAGATACTGCGTGAACGCACCCCAGGCGTACGGTTCGAGTGAGACGATGGTCAACACCGTAGCCGCCGCCAGCAGCCGACCGCGATACATGCGGAAGAAACGCCTGTAGATTTCCAGTAACGCCGTCATGACCTCTGCATCCGATCAGGCGACAGCCGCCGCTTGCTCATGCTCGCGGCCGATCTTGGCGAACTGACGCCGATACATACGTCCATAGTGGCTATCGGGTGTGGCCAACAGCTCCGCGTGCGTGCCGGTCTCGAGAATGTGTCCCTCGTCCATCACGACGATCAGATCCGCATGCTGAATCGTGCTCAGCCGGTGCGCGATCACAAAGCACGTGCGGTTTCGCATCACTTTCCTGAGGGCGCGTTGAATCAGCCGCTCCGATTCCGTGTCCAGCGAGCTGGTTGCCTCGTCCAGGATCAGCACCACCGGGTCGACCAGCACCGCGCGGGCGATCACCAGCCTTTGCTTCTGCCCGCCCGACAACTTCGCGCCGGCCTGACCGAGCGGCGTGTCGTAGCCGTTCGGAAGGTTCTCCAGTACGTCGTGGATCTCCGCCAGCTTGGCCGCCGCGACAATCTGCTCCCGCGTCGCATGCGGCCGACCGTAGGCGATGTTCTCGGCGGCCGTCCCCTCAAACAGGACGGCATCCTGCGGTACGACTGCCAGTTGCTTGCGCAGCGTGCCCAGGTCCAGCTCGGCAATCTCATGCCCGTCCAACAGGATGCGCCCCTGCGTCGGGTTGTAAAACCGGTACAGCAGCGAGGTGAGGGTCGTCTTGCCGCAGCCGGTGCGCCCGACCAGCGCTACCGTCTTGCCTGCCGGGACGTCCAGGTTGACCTCTTTCAGCACCGGGTTGTCGGGCTCGTAGGCGAACGAGACATTGTCCAGTTGCACCCGGCCTCGGAAGCTCACGTCCGGCTTGCCCACCACCCACCCGCGGTCGGGCTCGGGCTGCTCGCCCAGCAGTTCCTTCACCCGCCGGACCGACACCATCGTCTGTTCGATCTGGTTGACCAACTGGCTGAATCGCACGGCCGGGCCCAGCAGGAACATGGCATAGCTGGTGAACGCCAGCACGTCGCCGTAGCTCATCGTCCCGTCGACCACCAGGTAGCACCCCAGCAGGAAGATGCCGCGATGACCCGCCCAGTGCACCAGTTCGGCCGTGTTGCTGAATGCTACCATCAGCCCACGAGCCCGGCTGGAGTGCTGTAACGCTGCGTGCGTCTCGACGGTAAAATTGCGCGTCTCGGCACGCTCCATACCATAGCTTTTTACCAGTGCCGTGCCCGTCAGCCGCTCCTCGAGGTGACCGCTCACGTCATCCATCTTGGCGCGGAATTGCTCATTGCTCGCCCGGATCCGGCGGACGAAAAACCGATGATTCAGCACGTACAGCGGGACGACTGCCAGCAGCACCAAGGCAAGATGCCAGTTGATCGCCAGCATGACGTAGATCGAGAACGCCGCCATGACTACGTCGGTGGCCAGGGTCAGCACCTGCCCGGTCACCAATTGCTGGAACTTGTTGACGTCGCCCATCAACCGCTCCAGCACCATGCCGGTCGAATGCTTGTCAAAGTAGCCCAGAGGCAGGCTGGTGACGTGCCGATACAGGCCGAACCTCACGTCGAAGGTCAGCTTGGCAGCCGTGTTTTGCGTTAACAGCCGAAACGCCTTGCCCACCAATTGGTTGATCACCGGCACTGCCGCCAACGCGATCACCATCGGCCAGAACAGCCAAGTGATCCCCCCTACCAGCAGGTGATCCACAATGACCTTGATCACCAGCGGTGGCAGCAGGCCGATCAGGGTGACCACCACAGCCAACACCACCGCCTGGATCAGTCGGCGGCGATACGGAAGCAGGTAGTCGTACAGCGTTCCAAGTTTCTCTGCAACACCAGGCATGACAATCACTTATGGCTTTCCCAGCCTTCCACTTTCCACGCCCAATGGCTGTGCCTTCCTCCGCACGGGGCAAAGCCCACGCCCTCGAACGGCAAGCTTTACTTGTCTGAACGGGGGAAAGACGAGGTGAACGACTAGCGTGTCGTCCCAAGCTCCAGGCCGACGCTTGCCGCCGACCTGATACTTCCTGACATAAACACCCGGGCGGTAACCGCCCACCTCGGCCGTTGGGTCTGACTTCAACCACCGGAACCGCAGAATCCGGCAGCCGTTCTAGGATACTAGTATAGACCACTATCGGCCAGAGGCAACGTTATGGTATTAAAGAACCTGTGAATTTGTGGTGGGCAATACGCCGAGAATGGCAGACGGGCTTGACTTTCTGCCGCCAGCAGGACGCAATCTGATGCGTCTAACCCTGGCAAGAGGAGGACAGGATATGCTTTCATCCCCAATATGTCGGAAGCTCACCCCCGTGTCGGTCGCCATGCTGGCGTGCGCAGGTGCGCTCGGGGGATGCAATATCGTGATCGCCCCTCCGCCCGAGGCCGTCCTGGCAGGCACGTGGCAGCTCGAGGACGATGGGTCGGATGACATCGAGGTGTTCTATGAGTTCGATGCCCGTGGTCGGCTCACCGAAGTGCGGTACGAATTCGAGGTGGACGGCCGCAGCGCGACCCTCGTCGTCAACACTTTCCGTCTGCTGGAAGTGAATGTGAACGGCGACGACGTGACCATACGGTTCGAGTCGGCCTGGGCGTCGTCGGAATTTGTGGGCACCGTCAACGACGCAGTGGATCGGATGGAGGGCAACGTCACCACCGATGTGGTGCTGTGGCTGTTCCCCCTGATTACCGTAGAGGTCAACAACGGGCCGGCCACGCTGGTTCGTGTCTCGGGCTGACCGGGCTGGCTGGAGGCCGTGCCGTTGGTTGTTGACTCATTTCATCTGATAGATTAGGATTGGCTGCACGCAGTGGGGAGGTAACTGTGTGCAGCAAAAGCACTTCGGAAAAAGCGGCCAAGCATTTGCGATTCCATCTGGCTGACGGTGTCGGGCCGATTACCTTCACCCGTATGATGGACTACTTCGGCAGCGTCGATCGAATGCTCGGCGCCCCGGCTGCGGCGCTGCGGGAAATCGAGGGGGTCGGCACCAAAACGGCTGAGGCGATCGCCCGCGCCCACGATAGCGATGCGGTCCACGAGGAACTAGCGCTGGCGGACAAGCACGGCGTACAGGTCCTCTGCCGCGAGGACGAGGGGTATCCGCTGGGGCTTCGACACATCGCCGACCCGCCAATCTGCCTGTATGTGAAGGGGTCGCTGGATCGGGCCGACGCGGTAAGCCTAGCGGTGGTGGGCTCGCGCCGAGGGTCGCATTACGGGCTGGAGCAAGCTCGCCGGTTCGGTCAATTGCTTGGCCAGGCAGGACTTACGGTGGTAAGTGGCTTGGCCCGGGGCATCGATTCGGCCGCTCACCGCGGCGCGCTCGACGTGGATGGCCGCACGATCGCCGTGTTGGGCAACGGCCTGTCGACGATCTACCCGCCCGAGCACGCCGAACTCGCCGAACAAATCGCCGCCAGCGGCGCGGTCGTTTCGGAACTGCCGATGGCCACCGCGCCCGAGGCGGGTCACTTCCCGCGGCGAAATCGCATCATTGCCGGGATGGGGCTGGGGGTGCTGGTGATCGAGGGCGCCAAGAACAGCGGGGCGCTGATCACAGCCCGGCTGGCTACGGAGTACAACCGCGAGGTGTTCGCCCTGCCGGGTCGGGTCGATCTGCCCAACTCACTGGGCGTCAATGCCCTGATCCGCGACGGGCAGGCGAAGCTGGTGGTCGGGTTGGAGGACATCCTGGACGAGCTGGGCGAGGCCGGCGAGGTGTTGGCCGGCAAGGAGGTTCGCGACGCCACCGAAGCACCGCTCCGCCCGCCCCCGCCAAACCTGAGCGACACCGAGAAGAAGGTGCTGGCCGTGCTGACCCGCGACGAGGCGATCGGCATCGACGCGATCTGCGAACTTGCCCGACTCGACCCGGCCCAGACGGCCAGCGCGTTGACCATGCTCCAACTGAAAGGGGCGGTCAAGCAACTGCCGGGAAGTTTGTTTGTCTCATGCGTTGACGGAACTGTGGATGTATAAGTTATTTCTCATAAAGACTTTACGTGGTTTTCGACGAGTTGAGTTGCAGAGCCAAATTGCCGTTGCCTTATTGTTTAGTTATAACTAAACTTAGATGCGCATGGATGGCGATAACATCGTGGTACGGGGCCCACGGGCCACCATTGAATACGCGGTTCAAACGAACGGCAGGATGCCGGCAAAGGAAGGGCTCGGGCGATTGTCGGACCGAGAGCGGGCAAGGCTCTTTGCGCTCTTCGAGAGATACGCGCGTGAGGGGAGAATCTTTAACCCCGATCAGTTCAAGAAGGAAGAAGGAGAAATTTGGTCGTTCAAGCGCGACCAGAATCGGGTTCCGTGCTTCCTGCGAGGGCACCGTGTAATGCTGACACACGTATTCACGAAGAAACGCCAACGGTGGGACCGTCGCGAGTTCCAACGGGCAGAACGGATAATGAATGAACACTTGGCCCACGAGATAGACCATTAGGAGTGGAAAGACCATGGAACGTAGCGAGATGGAAGAGTTTGAGTCAACCGAAGAACGACGTAAGCTTCTTCAACAGGAGCGCGTCATTCTAGAGGTCACCGAACTGGTCTGTGAGTTAATGCAGAAGGACGGCACGAAGAAGAGCGAATTAGCCGAGCGGCTGGGAAGGTCCAAGGGTTATGTCACGCAGTTGCTTGACGGGCGCGCCAACATGACGCTCCGAACGATCTCGGATGTTTTGTGCGCATTACGGGCGACTCTGCATGTGAGCGCACAACCACTGGATACTGATGAAGAGCAATCCAGCCACCAGTACGAAACCATAGTGTGCTCATGGCCGCGGGGCGGCATGAGAGCCGGTTGGCAAGACTCACGGATGGTTGACAGAACGGGCGTACCGCCAGTGGCTAATCGCCTGAAGCTGGCGAGTTAATAGGTGACCAGCGTGACTACGACAGGGAAACCCCCGCAGAAGCGAACGGCCCTTTCGCGTGCGGTCGCCGTTTCTGATCGAGTATCGGGCATTGAAGATATCCGCATTCTGGAGTCCCACTGCCGCCTGAATGGGGACGCTGCGCGCGGGGAACACGAGGTGGAGTTCGCGCATCAGGTTGAGAGTTCTGCGAACGCCGCAACAGACACAGTTTGCGTGATCGCCACCTTCAAGATGACGGGTTACCGGATCACGAAAAAGGTCAGGCGACCGTCGGTGACGATCGAATGCAAGCTGATGCTGAAATATAAGCTGACATCGTTGGAGGGTCTTGGGGCGGACAACTTCGCCCAATTCGCCCGGCTCAATGGTATCTACAATGCTTGGCCATACTGGCGCGAGTTCGTGCAAAGCACGATCGCGCGGATGGGGCTTCCGCCTCTGGTTGTCCCGGTGTTTCAGCTTGCTGGCGCGCGGCGGCAAGCTGAATGACGGATGGGCAAGCGCCAGCGACCGACTCGTGATGGGCCGGTCGCCATGCGTCGGATCTGCAGGCGTGAGTAACGCGACCGACGGCGGAGCGTGACGGGGACGGGCACGCGGCCGTGGTCGCGGTGGGTGACTCGTCGGTTCGGCCGGCGCTCATACCGATCATCGCTGCCCGCGCAGGGCGAGGGGTGGGCCGTACGCGAAGCGCTTGGCGACCCATAGGCTCTCTGGCGTGCGATAAAACCTTGTTAACAAACGTGTTAAGGAGGTAGATCTTGCACGGTAGGTCTTGCGAGGGTTTTTCAAGATCGGTGTTGTCCTTAAGATGTGCCTTTGATAACATTTGACCACGTCTATAGGCCGACGGGCTTTTGGTCGCGCGGTCGCGAGGGCAGGATTGACCAAGCGGGCGACGTGCCACACGTTTCGCCACTGCTTTGCGACGCATCTGCTGGAAAGCGGACACGACATCCGGACCGTGCAAGAGCTCCCGGGCCACCGGGATGTGAACACGACGGTGATCTACACCCATGTTCTCAACGGGGGTCCCGCGGGCGTCCGCAGCCCGGCGGACGGGGTTTGAGGTGAAGGTTCTTATGCCGATCCGTATAAGACGCCACGATAAAGGCACCCCTGCGGCGCAACATGCTATGGCTGAAGAACTTGGGAGTGAATGGGTCCGTTTTCGCGGGCGTCTTATGCGGCACGGTGAGCCCGGTTCGCCGTGTTAGGCGGATCGGTCTAAACATTGTTCGCGAGAAAAGGGAAAAAATGATGATCTCACTTCAATGCCGTCTGAATAAGTCAGATGCTCTTGTCTTTGGAAACATCATCGTTACACCATTCTTGAACCTCAGCACTGCTGACAGGATGGCTCTCGATGGCTTGTTTGCAGGAGGTAGTTTCAAGTCCTGTGTAAATTCATCTGGGGCACCCCTTCAATCTTCGTGCCTCATGCAGCTCGCGACTTCGCCGGCTTCGACTTGCCCGGCAGCGGTACCGTCGAGCACAGGTGGGCCGACTTCAGGCGCCGCCAGGTCTGCGAGAGGCGAAGCAAGACCTGGTGCACCAGGCACACGCCGCTGCGGG
>DATKUK010000115.1:0-12713 GCA_035530655.1 Phycisphaerae bacterium | reverse complement strand
GTCACCACCGGCTGGACCCCCACCTGTGACCACGAAGCCGACCCCGTTCCGGCTGTAGTCTTGGACCCCTTCGCCGGCAGCGGCACAGTCGGCCAAGTGGCGCGGGAGCACGGCCGGGACTACCTGCTGGTCGAATTGAACCCCGAGTACGTCGAGCAGATCAAGGAGCGGCTGGCGATGGTGCAGCCGCCGCTGCTGACGGAGGTGGCGACATGAACACCCACACAGGAGACGCACCATGAGATGGAAGCCACAGACCCAGACCCGGCGGGATTGGAACGTCGTGAGAGCCGAGAACCGAGAACTCCGCAGGCAGACGAGGGCGATGGCTTCGCACATTCGCAAGCTTGAAGACCGATACGCCAACATTGTGCCGCACCGGCTGCCTGTCTCGCTGAAGGTCTACCCAGAGGACATGCTAGAAGAACTATGGGGAGAGTTGTTCGTCGATATCCCAAGGGTCAGCGTCGCATTCCCCGTTGACATCGACCTGATTCGGCAACTCGGGCAGGACTTCCACACCATCATCATCGAGAGGGCATTTACGCAACTGTCCGACGCCTGGAAAACACAGGTGGCCGATGTCCTGAAAGATGCCACCAGGAGGCTGCTCAAGTGAGCCGCACAGCCAACACCAAGGCCGACCTTCGCGGCTGTATCAACGTGCTGCTTCAGTGCCTCAGATCCTCTCGCCGCAAGTGCAAGCGGCTTGAAGCGGAGAACGAGCGGCTGAAGGAGCGGGTCAAGGAACCACGGCAGGGGGAATTGGAGTTGAGGATATGAGCAAGGAATGCGAGATTTGCCAACAGGCTGGACACGAGTCGATGGAGTGCCCGGGCATATTTGGCCACCTGATTGGTGCAGCAGAGATGCTTACCGCTGGCGGATTTGGCAACTACGCCGCGGCCGTACGTGTTGCTCACGGAAAGCTGCGTGTTGTCGAAGATCCTGAGCCCGACACATTGATGGACGAGCTGGCAGTTGCGGAGCTCTTGTGTATGCGATGGGACCACGTAAGAACTCTCGTCAAGCGCGGGATGCTCCCGTTGCGTGTGGTGGAGCTACCGAAGCTCAAGACATGGGGGTCATCGCTGCGGTTTTGGAAATCTGACGTGATGGCCTACTTGGAGTCGCTCAAATGACCTTCCGCCGCGTCGCCTACATCCAGATCCACTGCGAGCCGGCCGGGCAGCCGAGAGCGATGCCGGTCAGGGCCGGAAACTTCGCCCGGATGGTGATGGATTGGAAGTTCCGCGATGGGCCGCACAAGGGCGAGTACCGTCCCGCATACCACTTCCGCCAGGCCGTCAAGACCGCGTTCATGTTGGCCGCCGAGCCGGCGCCGCTGAGCTGTGCGGTGAAGCTGACCGTGTGGGCGTACTTCACGCGGCCGAAGTCCATGATGGGTCCGAAGTACCCCGACGGGCCATTCCCGAAGCTGACCAAGCCAGATGCCGACAATATCCTGAAACTGGTGCAGGACGGCATCAACGATGCGGGGCTGTTCTGGACCGATGACTGCATTGTGTTCGAGCCGCACCTTATAAGGCGTTGGGCTGCAAAGGATTCCGCACCCTGTGCATGGGTGCTGGTCGAGGCGGCCGAGGATGAACAGGGGGAACTGTTCGGGTGCGCGAGTGCTTGCAACGCGAGTGCCACTGGCTCGGTTGAGGGCAATTAAAGTAAGAAAATACTTGTTTTCTTGCCTACTGCACGCTGACAATGCTCCTGACAGAGAGCTTCTCACGCAATGCAAAGGAGTGCATCATGTCAAACCGCGTTACCCAACCCCTCGGAAACGGCGCGATCACCGTGGACGGGGAGTACACCGACGTGCTGGAAGTTCCGCTCCAGGGCCAGCACAGCGAAATGGAGCTGCAGCTGTCTTCCGCCGCGGCGAGTGCGGCCCTCACGTCGTTTCGCATGGTTGCCAAGGCCCATGAGGACGGCGAGTGGATTCCGCGCTGGGCCGACGACGACTGGACCAGCGGGGCGATCGAGGACATCAAGGCGGTCACAGCCGAGGACGCGGCCGACGCTATCCCGAAAACGCTTGCGGCCGAAGTGGACATCGGCATTCGCCTGCTGCTCGGGCCGCTCTGGGCTGTGAAGTTTCAGGCGAAGACGGCCGGGGCCGACGCGACGATCTCGATGCTCGGGACGGCCGCACTTGGGGGGGGCGGGTGATGATCAGCAACCACGGATACCTGTACGGCGAATCAAACTACATCCGGCGGGACCGGGTGACCAAGTATGTCTCGGCCTCTGGCAGCGACACCAACAGCGGGTCGGCCAGTTCGCCCTTCTTGACCATCGCCGCCGCGATAGCCGCGAGCACCCACTACGGCCGGATCATCGTTCTGCCGGGCACGTACGCTGGCGCGGTGGACGTGTCGGCGTTGACCGACCTGGAGCTGCTCAATCTCGGCACGATCACGCACGACGGGGATGTGACGTTGACTCTGGGGCATCGGGCGTATCTGCACGGGCCGGGGCTGGTCCAGAACACCGACACCGACAGCTACGATACCGCCATCTATGCCAACGGCAAAGATGATATTCGCATTGAGGACACGCGGATCGACGCGGTCGCTGACGCCATTACGTTACAAGCGTGCGAGCGGGCGAACATCCGCCGCGTGCAGATGACGGCTCGCGAGTACGGCGTGTACGTGACCGGCGGGCCGACGGCGACCACGGTCGAGCGATGCCACATCGAGTTATCTGGGTGGGCACTGTGCAACGCGGCCGGAATCGCCGCGGTCTCGAATGTCAGGACCATCATACAGTCCATCCGCAACCACATATCCGCGATTGTGCCCACCGGGGACGCATCACATCTACCCTCCGCGCTGTTCACCGGCAGCGGCCACATTCACGACGTGGGATCGTACCTGTACTCGAAAGCCATCGCGGGAACACATGGCGGGCAGACCGTGCTCGCCTCTAGTGCTTCCGGCACGGTCACCCTGAACGGCAGCATAATCCGCGTTGACGGCGCCGCTCCGTATGCGATCCGCCTGATCAACACAGCGGTTGGCACCGTCCACGGCGCCGACTATGACGCCCTGCTCCTTGACATTGCGGGCGGTACGTTGCAATCGGCCCCGGCCCCATAAGGTTTAGCTAATGGCAAAGAAGGGCCGCAAAACACAGTACAAAGCCGCATTCGCCAATCAGGCTCGACTTGCGATCAGCAAGGGCGGGTTCCGCGAGGTGGACCTGTGCGAGCTGTTCGGGATCAAGACGCGCCAGACGCTGCACGATTGGATGAAGAAGTACCCCGCGTTCAAGCACGCGATCGAGGTCGGCCGGGAGATGCTTGTCAAGAAGCTGACCGATTCGATGCTCAGACGCGCGATGGGGTACGAGTACGAGGAATGCACGTTTGACGTGACCGGCGGCAAGCGGACGCTCGTCAAGGTGCAGACGAAGCACATGGCGGCGTCCGAGCGGCTGCTTCAGTTCACCTTGGCCAACCTCACGCGGATGATGCAGTCGGAGTTCAGGTGGATGCTGACCAGCCAGGATGCCGAGGGTGGCGGCGTGACCGGCGACGTGATCGTCAACGTGACGAAGAAGTACGAACAGAAAGGCCAACCCGATGCTCCATAGAAAACTATGGATGGCGGACGAGACCATTCAGTTCTCGCCACCGGTTCCCACATTCAATAGCCTCGGGGCTCCAACCCGGCCAACCATGATCTGCTGCGGTGGGGGCTTTCGGAGTGCAATGGAACTCGACTCAGTTATCCATCGCGTCTGCTTTGGCGGGGGGAAGCAATGCGGAAAGTGGCTAACCGCGAGGACTCGCCTGACACAATCTCAGACGAAACTCCTGGCAATCCAAGCTGAGGAGAATGGTACACCCAATGGTGGCTAGCCTGTTCAATTTCAATCCTGAATTCTCCTACCGCCAGACGCAGGCGCTCGACGACCTGGACAACCCAGCCGTTGCGGCGGTGCTGTATGGCGGGGCGAAGGGCGGCGGAAAATCCTATCTCGGCTGCGCGTGGCTGTACCTGACGACCCTGAACCTGATCAAGCAGTACGGCCTGAAACCGTGCAAGAATCCGCCCGTGCTCGCATGGATGGGGCGCAGGCTATCGACCGACTTCCGGCAGACGACGCTGGAAACCTGGAAAGAGATCATCCCGGAAGGCACGTACGTCATTCGCGAGCAGAAGAAAGAGATCGTCATCCTGGGGTCGGCGACGATCGCTTTCGGTGGGCTCGACAAGCAGCATGACGTGCATCGGTTCAACTCCGACGAGAAGATGCTGCTGTTTCTGGACCAGGCGGAAGAGGTGCCGCTCAGCATGCTCGGCGAGTGGCAGGCGTCTCTGCGAAAGACCATCAAAGGCGAGAGGCCGTATTGCGGATACACGACGCTCTACACCGCCAACCCGCGAGACTGCTGGCTGCGCGATGAGTTCGTGGACAGCTTGAAGCGCGGCGCGAGCGACAGGTTCGTCCCGGCCCTGCCGTCTGATAACCCGAATCTGCCGGAAGGCTACGAGAACACGCTTCGCAAGGCGTTCCGGCATCGCCCTGAACTGGTCGAGGCGTACCTAAACGGCAACTGGGATCTGTTCGAGTCCGACAGCGCCCTGATCCGCCGGCAATGGATTCGCGACGCCGCGGCGAGAGGCGTGATTCAGCCGTACCCCAAGAAGCTTGTCGTGTGCGATGTGGCGCGGTTCGGTGATGCTGAAACCGTGATCTACGACATGTCCGACACGCAGATCACGCTCGAGGAGATCTACGGCCAGAAGGCGACCACGTTCACAGCGCAGCGGCTGTTCATTCATCAGAAGCGGCTAGGCGGATGCCTGGTTGTCGTCGATGACACCGGCGTCGGCGGGGGCGTGACCGATCAGTTGCGAGACATGGGCGTGAGCGTGTTCCCGTTCGACGGGGCCGCCAAGCCGACCAGCGAGACCAACGAGGTCAAGTTCTACAACGTCCGGGCGGAAGCCTGGTGGAAGGCCAGTCAGGGCTTCTGCGATGGCGACGTGTGCCTCGACTACGACGACGATCAACTCCACCGCGACCTGTCGGCGCCGCACTACGATTTCCGGGGCAAGAAGATCATCGTCGAGAAGAAGCAAGATATCAAAGACCGGCTCGGCCGGTCGCCGGATCGCGGCGATGCGTACGTGATGGGTTTGTATGCCCTGCCTCATGCGTGGTCGCCGGAGAAGCGGCTCGTTGAGGCTAACCGAACCGGAGATGTCTTCAGGCGGCACAAGAGGCCGCGAACTACGATGTCGGCATAGGAGATCGAGCGTGGAACCGAACGAGTTGACTGATGATGAGCTGAAGGAGATGCGTGAGGAGCTTGAGCTGCTTGAGGAACTGTGCCTCAAGGCGAAAGGCCCGAACGCCGGCGAGCCCCGCGCCAACGCGGACGAGCGCGACCTGAATCGGCTCGCCGAGTTGCGGGCGATGCTCCCGCCGACTGACGACCCGGACCCGCTTCTGGACAAGCAGACTGTGGGCGACGAGGAGTTCGAGCCTCTGTCTGGCGAGGAGCGGGCCGAAATGAAGCGGATCGAGGCCGGGTGTCAGGGCACGTCCGATTATCCGACGTGGCCGGAGATGCGGCGGTTAGCGGAGTTCCGCCGGCGAGTGAGAGCGACGGAGTAGACCAGTGGCGCAGGACACCGACGACAAACCGTCGACCAGTCTGACCGACGATGAACTGCTTCGCAAGACGCTGGAGTTCTACGCGCAGGCGGAAGATGGTCTCGCCGAGCGACTGGCTCGCGCGGAGGAGAATCTTCGTTTCAAGCGCGGCCAGCAGTGGGATCCGGGCGACCTTGAGCAGATGGCGCTCGAGGGCCGGCCGGCTGTGACGATCAACCGGATTCTACCGATCGTCCTGTTCATCGTCGGCAACCATCGCCAAAACGCCAAAGACCCAAAGGTCATGCCCGAGCATGAGGGCATGCACTCTGTGGCCTCCGTCCTGACCCATCTTGCCATGCACGCCATGGGTCGCTGCGCGGGCGAGCACGAGTTCGGCACGTGTTTCGAGATGGGGGTCAGTTCGGTCGTGTCCTGGCTGAAGACCGACGTGGATTACGATGAGGACCCATCCGGCAAGATCGTTGTGCGCGCCTACGACGGATTCGACGTGCTGGAGGACCCGGGGGCCACCGAGTATGACGTGAACACGTCGGCGAAATACCTCATACATCAGTACTGGCAGGACAAGCAGAAGTGCAAGCTGTTGTGGCCGGATAAGGCCAAAGACATCGCCGACGGGGGCGACCTCGATATCCATACCGACACGGCTCGTTCGGGGTTCATCGCCTCGCTGGTCGCCGAGTTGTACAACGATCCGAGCAGCGATCAGGACCATGGCACGCTCCCGCTGAATCGGTATCGCGTCCGGGAATTCTGGTGGCGCGAGTTCGAGGCCGTGCATTACATCGTGGACAAGGCGACGAAGGAGATCGTCAAGTTGGAGCATCGCGGCCAGCTCAAGCGGGCCGAGCAGATGGCGAAGTATCGACCGGAGCGATGGTCCACGCTGCGGCGTGTCGAGCGCGCGCTGAACAAAACCACCGTGGTCGGCAACGTGGTTGTCGAGCACGTTCGCGATCCGCTTAACGGGCCGACGTGGTTCCCGTTCGACCGATACGCGCCGTTCCACGATGGCAAATTCTTCACTGGGTTCATCGACAACCTGATCAGCCCGCAACAGACCGAGAACAAGGGCCGAAGCGACGCACTGAACCACCTGAACCGCACAGCGCATTCCGGCATCGTGACCGGCCACTGCCAAGAGGGCTATGAAGAGGAAATCGAACTGTTCGGCAGTAAGCCCGGCGTCCACATCGACAAGAGCAAGTGCGGTGACTACTTCGAGCTTCTCAGCCCGCACCAGCTTTCACATGGCCATATGGAGGTGTCGATGCTGTCGGCTGAGGCCATCAAAGAGATCACCGGCGTCGCGAACATGATGGGCTACGATTCCCAGGAGAAAGAGTCGGGCAAGGCGCTGGCTCTCAGGCAGCGGCAGGGGGCGACGATCACCGAGGGCATCTTCGCGAACTTCGACCGGACAGCCACGTCGGTCTATACCAAGGTCGTCGAGCTGATCCGCACCGGCCGCGGCGACGGCACGCCGTTCTATCAGGAAGACGAGATCCGCCGGATCGTCGGGGAGAAGGAGCTTGTCGGCCCGAAGTACGTCGAGCTGGCCGCTTCGCAGATCCCGGCGCCTCAGCAGATGCCGCAGCCGGACCTCCAGCTTCTTGGGGCGGTCGGGCCGGAAGTGCAGCAGGCGGCAATGCAACAGTATCAGCAGATGGCCCAGCAGTACCAACAGGCCATGCAGATCCATGAAGGCAACGTGCGGAAGCTGGCCGAAGAGATCTTCTTCGCTGAACTGCGCGACTTGAAGGTTGGGCAGTATTCCGTCACGGTCGCCGACAGCCCGAATTCGCCGACAGCTCGAGCGCAGAACGGCGACATGCTGATTGCGCTTGCCGACAAGATGCCCGGCCAGATCCCGCCGGAGGCGATCATCGAGGCCAGCGACATCGCCGGGAAAGAGAAGCTTATCGAGAGCATCACGCAGCAGAGGCAGATGATGGCCCAGGCGGGACAGGGACAATGAGCAGCGAAACGCAACGCGAAGCGATCGAGCAGGCCAGCAAGGTTCTGGAACCGGCGTTTACGGCGTTCCACGGCTCGGTCCAGTTGCACCTGCATGACGGCACGGTCGCAAGCTGGATGATTCACGAGAACGGCAAGCGGCTGAAGACGCAGAGCAAGGACCATTAGCAGGAGAATGAATTATGCCACGGATTGCTGTAGAAAAGATGCCACCATGGATAGCGAAAGCGGATCCTCATACCCATCTGCCGACAATTCAAGCGGTGGCTGACAGGTCGAAGCTCATGCTCAGCCAGCCGATAGATGAATACGACCGGTCGGAGATTGGATCTATGTTCAGAGAGATCTACGTTATGATCGCGGCAATCGCAGGAAGCCTCGCGCAAGCGGGAGAAGACGGAAAGCGGTAGCAAATGAGAGTAGTCAGTTACAATGAACTGCTGGGGATGGAGCCGGGCACGATCTACCGGTGCATCTCGCCCGATGGCTTCCCGTGGGACGGGGTCAATCTGATCGTGAAGGTAGACGCGGCCAAACGCTTATTGTTCACCCAATCATGGTTCCATTCGTTTCAGATTGAAGCTGAAGACACCGAACTCCCTGCCGAAGACGGCGTCGAGCGAGACAGCCTGTATGACGCCAACGGACGATACCTTGTGATCGACCCAGACGAATTGGCCGCGTTCGTAGACGCGGTGGCGAAGCTGCGAGAGTAGACAACCGAATACGTCCCCCAGGGACAACCTGAACAACAGGAGCCCTGTCAACGAGTGACCCTTACTCGTCGGCAGGGCTTTTTTGATTCGCCCACAGACGGGCGTTACCCGGCCCGCGCGGGAATGCAGCGGGACACCTGACCGGCCCAGGGAAGAGCCGGATGCCCGGTGATGTAGCTCCGCCGGGTCACAGAAAGAGAGCAAAAACATGGCTATGGATGATGTGATCGAGCACCTGACAGGCGAACCCGTGACAGACGACGTTGACGACGAGACTGAGGCCGAAGCCACCGACGCCACCGACGCTGAACAAGTGACCCCTGACGCCGCCGATGAGGCGACGCCGGAGGCAGCTGACGCGGAAGTGGAAACGGCCGCTGTCGATGAGCCGGACCCTGACGAGCCGGACTCTGAGGGCGCTCCCGGCGGCGAACCCGGCGAGACCCCGGACGAGACGGACAAGGGCGATGACGAGTTGCCGGCCGACGACGGCACGGCCGAAACTCTGGCCGCGCGCGTCAAAAACGGGATTCTAAGGGCCAAGCGGCAAGAGGTCGCCAGGCGGCAAGCGGCAGAGCAACAAGTCGGCCAGAAAAGCGAAGAGGTCGCCGCGTTACAGAAGCAAGTCGAGGAACTCAGAGCCCTGGTTACCAAGGGCGATGAGGGAGCCGACGCGACTGACGATGACGACGAGTACCTGACCGACGATGAAATCCGGCAGCGAGATCGACAGGCGATCAAGGACGAGCTCAAGGCCGAATTCAAGGCCGAGCAGCAGCGGCGGGAGATGGAGTCGTACAACCAGTGCTGCGCTATGGGCGACAACTACGGCAAGAACACGTTCACTGAGGCCACGCACGGGGCCGGGCTCGACTTCGAGACGGTGATGACGCTGGGCAGGGGGAACTTCAGCAACGCCGACCTCAGTCGGATCGCCGCCGTCGTCGTCGACCCCGTCAAGGGCGCGACGCTGGCCTACGAGTTGGCGATTGCGCGCACCCCGGACCTTGGCGAACTCCAACGCCGTTACGCGGCGGCCAAGAAGGTGAAGGCGATCCTTCATCCAAAAGACAACGACATAGGCCCGCCCGGAGAGGGCGACGCACTTGACGAAGACGCGGACACCCGAACGGTGCTCACGTCAACGGATAGCGCGTTTCAGTTCCTCACACACTAGACATTCCGGGCGGCCGGAAAGGCTGATTTACCATGGCAGGAACCGCATTTGGAACCAACGATCCGCTGACCATCAAGAAGTGGTCGCATCGGACGTTCAAGGACATGCTGGATGACATCAGTTTCACTCCGATGATGGGCTCGGAGGAGGGGGCTGTGATCCAGATTGACAAAGAACTCACCAAGGGCAAGGGCGACACCATCACGATGCGGATGCGGGCGAGGCTGACCGGCGCCGGCATCGGCGACGATGGGAAGATCCAAGGCAACGAGGAACCTCAGCGCGCGCGCAGCTTGCCCGTCGTCATTCACGAGCGCGGGCACGGCGTGGTCAGCGAAGGCAAGATGTCCGAGAAGCGCACGGCGACCACGATCCGCGAGGACGGCCGGGCCGGACTGGGTGAATGGGGAGCCGATAGGATCGAGTACGATATCATCCAGGCTCTCTGCGGGCTCTACAACGAGCCCGGCATCCAGACGGTCAACGTGTCGGCCCCGACGCCCAACCGGATTCTCTATCTCGGCCAGAGCGCCGCGGGCACGCTGACAACCGATGCAACCACCGACGCCACGCTCGGCGACGGCGGCGGCGATGATCCGCTGAATTACCTGTTCGGCACCAAGGTAATCACCGAAGCCGTCGCGTACGCCAAGAGCTACAAGTTCCCGAAGGCGACGATCCGCAACCCGAAGAATCATCAGCTCGTCGGGAAGTACTACATCATCGTCGCTCACCCGCTGTCGTTTAAGGCCATGCGGGCCGAGACGGGCGAGACGGGCTGGTCTCGAATCGCCGCTCAGGCCCTCGAGCGGTCGGACAAGCACCCGATCTTCGAGGGCGCTCTGGGCATGTGGGACGGGGCGATCCTGATCGAGTCGAACAAGATGCCCCGTCGCGTTGGGGCGGGCGGCACGTTTCCGGCTGAAGGGTTCCTGCTCAATGCGGGCCTCGACGTCACAACCGACCCGGCCGCAACCGGCGTGACGATCGGCCGGGCGTTGCTGCTGGGCGGCAAGGCCGGCGTGTTCGCGTGGGGCCAGCTCCCGGGCTGGTATGAGTACTACGACGACTGCTCTGGCGGCACGCATGGGCGGCACCCGGGCGTCGCGACGGACATGATCTACGGCGTCCGAAAGACGCGGTTCAACGATCATGGGCTGACGACCTCGACGCAGGAGGACTACGCCACGTTGTGCATCGACCACTGCATCAACCCGCTTGGCGCGTAGTAGGCGCCATGGCGTGAGCGAGCTTGGTAGTTGCGAAGCCTATTTGCGAGACATTTGACAAGGGAATGATCCCTGACGAGAGGAGCAGTTTGAAATGAAACGATTCACGGCAATTCTGGCTGTGCTGGTGGCGCTGCTGGCGCCGACGACGCAGGCGCAGAACTACGGGCTGAACGCATACATGTTCAGTGTCACCGATGAGCTTGGCCAGACTGTCACCGACAGCGTGACCCTGGTCCCGTACATCACCGGGGCCGGAGCGGCGACGGTCTATTCGACTCCTGGCATGGCGGCGATCGGCACCACACTTACGGCACGCACGGACGGCGTTTTTCGGTTCTGGTATGGAGGCCCCGATTGCGATGTCATTGTGACCAACAACGTCACGGGCAACGCGATCAAGATCACCTCCCTCGACGCGACCGACAACCGGATCATACTCGGGCGGAACACGGATTACTTCGCGGCCGCTGCGCATTACACCGGGACGCTAACCGTGGACGGGGCGTCCACCTTCACGGGCAACCTGACCCTGGGGGTAGACGCTACCGGGGTCGACTTCCTCGCCTACGGCGACACCACGCTGAATAACATGCTGTGGGACATGAGCGAAGACCGGCTGGAGTTCACGGCGGCCGATATCCTCATGGACGATAATGCCGACGTGATCTTCGGGACCGGGTTGGATTTCACGATCCAGAGCGATACCGCCGCCACGCTGGACATTCTTCCGATCACCACTGATGAAAGCTCAGTCGTCGTCTTTGGGGCCGATACTTCGGGAGTAGACGTGCAGATCTTCGGTGCGACCACTGTGAACTACCTCCTGTTTGACGCCTCCGACGACCGGCTTGAGATGGTGTCCGCCGACATCCTCCTCGATGACAACTCGGACTTGATCTTCGGCACCGGATTGGATTTCTCTATTGACAGCGATACGGCGGCCACGCTCGACATCATCCCCGTTGTCACCGACTCGACTGCTGCTGTGAACATCGGCGTCGATGCGGCCGGGGCCGACCTGAAGCTATTCGGGGAGACAACCGGCGAGTATTGGTTGTGGGATGCGTCGGCGGATGATGTGATCGCGAACTGCAATTCGGTATTGCACACGACCACCCAGACCACGGCCGACCAGTTCAAGGTCGATGCAACCGGCGTCGTCGCCGGCGTAGCGATCAACTTGGAGACGACCGACGGGCAGATCCTGCTGAACGCCGACGGCGTGACCAACGGCGACGTGGTGCTTAACGCCGAAGAAGACATCACGCTGACCACCGGCGATGATGTCACTATGGTGATTACCGATGCGCTGGGGATCGTGAGCGCCAGCGCGACCATCAGCACCGGGGCGATTACCGTCACGACCACCAACCCCGGCGTTGACTTCGTGACCAACACGTCGAAGACCCACAAGTTCGCCTACGGCGGGATTGGGTATGTCAGCGCCACGGTGATCAGCACGACTGGCATTTGCCGCGCTGACGGGATGGCCCAAGTGGGCTTGGCGGCAGGCGGGACGGAATCCTTCGCGACCGAAGGCTACACGATGAGCGATACCGAGACCGACTTCATTCGGTTCTCGATCTCCATACCGCCCCTGTTTGTCGCCAACGGTGCGGTTACCGATCTGGTCTTGTACTTCGATGTTCACGAGCAGGCCGCCGAGGAATGCAACATCGACGTGCGGATCTTCCAGTACGGCGACACGTCGGCTGAAGTCACCGACACGCTGACGGTCGCCGACTCCGCAGCTCGCGGGTGGGTGACGCTCGACACGCTAGCGACCGGCATTGGCGCTCTGTTCGACGCCGACGACGTGTTGATGGTCGAGGTCACCAGCACGGCGGGTGGAGACGATTTCGACCTGTACGGTGTCCGGCTGAAGTACAACGTCGGCATCGAGTGCACGCAATAGGTACGTTCCTTCACGAATGCGCGGAGGCGGTTTCGCTCACACCG
>DATKUK010000114.1:0-48583 GCA_035530655.1 Phycisphaerae bacterium | reverse complement strand
GCAAGCACGGCCTTACAGACCGGCTGCGGCCAGTCGCTGCCGCTGCCTCGCTACCCATCTCACCCGAATGCGCAGATCATACGCCGTGCAAATCCACCGCCACTCGCTCTGGACCCGCTTCCACCCTCGCAGCAGGAATTGCCGAACCCCCATCGCCGTCTTGATCAGGCCAAAGGGCGACTCGGCCACGTATTGTCTCTGGCGATACACCGCTCGGCCTTGCTCGCTGTAGACCTTAGCCCGCATCTTCTCCCGCCACAGCTCGACACTGCGAGCGCGAATCCGACGATAACGCTTCCGTCCCGCACACCCCTCACGCAACCGACATCCACCGCAGGACGCGCAGAGGTATACCCGACGCTGCTGGATACGACCGTCCCTACGCTCCTGGTCCACGCGCCGCAGAGCCAGCCGCTGGCCCATCGGGCACCAGTAACAATCGGACGATGCATCATACAGGAACGCTTCCTGCGCCAGACGCCCACGCTTGGTCCGGGCAAGCTCTTTCCAGCAGGCTTCCGGGACCGCCTGGCGAGGATCGTCCCGCCGCGCCGCGTTCGCCGAGGGCCCGGGCGTGGCCCGCTGCCCCTCCAAACGCTCGCCCGATGGCGCGATATACATGTCTGTCGGATACCCCGCCAGATGCTCCAGGTTCTCCGGTGTGCTGTAGGCACTGTCGGCCGATCCCGTCTCGGGGGCCTGGCTATAGATCCCCCGGATATCCTCCAACAAGGGCAGCAGCGCTGGGCCTTCTCCTTCATCCGCCTGGACCGTCTCGGCCAGCAGGTACCGATGCTTCGAATCCGTAGCCACCACCGGCGTGTAATTCGGCCGAAACCCACCATCCTTGTTGGGAAGAATCGGGGCTTGCGGATCCGCCAGCCACATGAAATCTACCGCATGACCACACGCCCACTCCAGGCGACGGGACGAGCGAATCCCTTGCGTCAAACCGTACAGCAAAACACCCGCCACAATCCGTGGAGGAATCGCCGGCTGGCCCTGACAGCCGCAATACTGCCCCTCCCACGGGCGCCAGTCATACGTCTCCAGCAATTCCCAAAACAGACGAACCGAGTGATCCTCAGGAATCCGCTCCGACAACGTCGTGCTGATCAGAACCATCTGATCCCGATCCATCTCCGGCTTCGACCAATATCCCATCGACCCAAGGCCTCCTTGCTTGTGTCGCAAAAACCTCGCTCCAAGTATACTACACTAGCAAAAACCGTGCCGACTAAATCGACAAGCCCTTCAGACCTGGGGAGCCATTGCACTGACCGTTCGGACGAGGTACATTCCCGAGGTCGACAATAGACCCTGGCTGACAGTTCGACGATGGGGACAATTCGATGGCAACGGCGAGCGGTGACTGCCTTGCGTTTGGGACCGGGCCGGCTGCACCTGCACCGGTATCGCGATGGCGTGTTATGCGGCAGACTTGCGTCCATCGGTGTTATCGCGAAAGCATATAAGACGTAGTTGGATTTATGGCGATGATAGCATGAAATGTGTGTCTGCAGTCATATCCTTCCTGTTTGTCTTCGTGGCCGTCTTCTTCCTGGCGGGGTGGTTCCTCATGCCCCATCTTCCGCCGGTACCAGACAGGCCAATCTCGGTCTTCGAAGGGGAATACTGGGCTGACAATTGGATCGGGGCCCTGCTGGGTCTGGTCCTTGGTGGGCTTTCAGCACGCTCCGTGTTGAAGAAAGCGCCAGCAAAGGAACAGGCACAATCAAACAAGAAGGTGAAGGCGACGGACAAATCCGCGCCTTAGCTCAAACGTTCGACGAGAAGAATGGTTTCTATACCCGTGGCGAGATGATCATGATGGGCCACTGGCTGAAACCCAAGGAATGAGACGTTGAACCAAGCCATGCAGACGGGTGCTCGTACCTTTCGCCGCTGATGGCCACGTTCGACGGGAGAAAACCAAATGGGTTGGCTCAGCAGACTGTTCGGAGCGACGCCAAAAGAAGAACTGGACGGGATCCGGCTCAATACTCGCGAGCCATACTGGGAACTCGAGGGCAAGACAGATTTTCCGCTACTCCTGCGTGCCTTGCTTGTCCTAGTTCCAGACGATAGCATCCTCTATTTGGAGGGTGGTTCCCCGGAAGGAGAACTCCTCGACTTCTTCAATGCGAAAGCTGTGCCAGAGCAGACGCACGTAGCCATTGGTACTATCTGGCCGCGACCACGTTGCTACCACGTTCCCGCAACGGCGCAGAATCTCACCGATCTTGCCGATATTGCCGAGTCATGTGCTTGGCCAGAGCTGGCAATCCATTTCCATGTCTATCGGGACGGCAGGCTCCTCCTCGAATGGCACGATGCTTTCAGCCAGCCGATGCTACTGTCGGGCAGCATACCAGACGACAAGGTCAGAGGTTTCTCTGTGGCTTTGGGCATGACATACGCTTTAAACAAAGGGGAAGTCGAACAAGTGGATGCACGTGACGAAGGCCCTTCGGGCCTTCACAGGTGATCCTTTACCGTTCGATGCAAGATGCTGGCCTACCACGGTACAACGCAGTCGCGCGCGCGGAAGATCTTTGAGCAAGGGCTCCTTCCGCTGCCACCGTCGCGTCGTGTCTGGTTCGCCCAGAGCCGCGCGTATGCGGCGGGCCGCGCGAAGAGCCAGGCTGCACGCGCCCGAGATGTCCCCTCGGTGTTTGAATGCGAACTTGACGTCGATGAAGTCCGGCGACAACTGGGTGGCAAGGGCGTCATCCACAGGAAGGGCATCATCGCCATCGACGGGCCCGTGCCCATTGAGATGATGCATTCGCTCTCTCTGGCCGATTTCGCGACGGTCCCCGCCGAGATCGCGGCCTGGGCCAATAGTCTGCTCGGTCTTCCACCCGAGGCGGCTGTGCAACCGAAGCATCCGGGTGTGATCCGTCTTTCACGCTGGATCAATGCCCGTCTTGCCTCCGGGGGCGGAGGGAGGCTCGTCTCGTCGGAGCTGGTCGATCGGGCGGGTCGCTGGCTGCCCGAGTTCTTCAAGACAGCAACACTGGGTCCCAAGAGACTGGGTGCGCACCGTCGCGTCGGCTTGACCGAATATGACGTCGATGAACCGCAGCGTGGGCCCGATCCTCGCGAGGTTGAGGCCCTTCAGGGTCTGGATAACCCCCGGCCTGAAGAGCGCGTGCGCGGCCTTGCGCTTCTTGGCGAGATGGGCGCTGCGGACCTGTTCGACTGGTGTGTGATGTTCCTTGACGACGAGGCCCAGCCGGTACGCATCGCCGCGTTGCACACAATGCTCCAATGCGACAGCATCATTCCAGAGGCGATCGAGACACTTGCTGATTCGCAAGACAGAAGTACCCGCGCCGCGGCCATCGCCGTGTTGGCCAAACATTCAGATGACGGCTCGGCAGGTTGGATCAAGCGGGGGCTGGCGGACCCCCAGGTATGTGTGCGTGTCGAGGCCGTGCGCTTTCTGAATCGACTTGACCGGCGAAGGCATCGCAGGATCATCGAACTGGCGAGCCACGACCCCAATCCCGACATCGCGGCCAGAGCGCGTAAGTGCCTCTCGGGTGGCAAGCATTGAGAGCAAACGGGAGCGAGCAACAGCGCTTCAGCCGAGGGGTGGGGTGTTCTTGGCGGGGGCGTTGCATTGGGCTTTCGCACGGGGTATATTGCGAGCGTCGCAACAGGGGCTGAGCGGGTCAGTTCGAGGATGGGGCTGGATGGAAGTGGGAACAACTCGATGGCAATAGAGCGCCGAGATTGCCTTGCGTTCGGGACCGGGAGAGGTGCGCGCAGCGATCTGCGCCACCCTGAAGGCAAGCGCGGCTCCTACATTACATGTGTTCAGCCCGGGTCACAAGGACGTAACAACAGATGATGCAGGGGCATGTGCTGAAGCGAGGAGGCAACAGCACCAAAAGGCCACGGACGGTTTGCAGAGGAGAATCACAGGTGTACTACACAGAAAGCGTACACCACCTCATGTACAGCAACGCACACTCCTCAATAGCCTGCAACAAACAAGGGTGTGCTGATTTAGACGGCGGGGCGATATCTCAGGATCTCGCAACCCATAGGTACTATGAAAACCCCATATACACACCGTTCGCGGAGAGCTGAGCATGGCAGATCAGAAAGCTCACGATCCAGACTTGGCCAGATTTTGGTCTCATCACTTTGACTGTATCATCAAGAGCGAAAGTGACAGGGCTAAGGTCATTCTTTCCGCATGCTATCTCGAGGAGTTACTCCTACAGCTTCTTGCTATCGTGTTGCAGCCTTGCACAAAGGATAAGGATCCCCTGTTCCATGGAGCAACGGCACCTCTTGGCACATTCAGCGCCAAGATCGAGATGGCTGCCCGAATGGGACTGATTCCTGATGATACGCAGAAGAGCCTACACTACGTGCGGAAGACTAGAAACCGATTTGCGCATGACCTCGTTGGATGCAATTTCGCGGATCCCCAGATTCTTGATTGGAATAGAGAGCTGCATCAGCTGAACGACCATGCGACCTCAGAACGAAGGGCTACATTCTCCGATGGCCCCATCGGGGATTTTGAGAAATCTGTTTCTTGGTTGATTTACTGGATCAAACACCTGACACAGAAAATCCCATCAGAGTGTCCGCGTTGTGGAAAGGAAATGAAGTACAGAACTCAACTCAAATCACGTGCACCCGAGGAAACAACTGACAGGAGCAACAGCGAGCAAACCTCTGCAGGCGACGTTCTAAAGCCCGCGTCTGAGGAGTGACGTTCGGGAGATGGAGACTCCATGAACAGCAATAACCTCGGCGGAGATATTGAGACAATGATGCAAGGCTTCCATGCCATAGCAGACCGTGTAGCTCACACAGCACGCATGGTGCGGCAGGCGAGCGCTGGCATGCAGGCGGTCCTGCAGTTGGCAGAAAGCCTGACTGGTATGCCGGAGAGGCTACGTCGACAGAACGAGGCGTTTGCCTATGGTGGGTGCATGGCGCACCCTCGGGTCGTCGAAGCGTGGTCGAGGGGCGGGGTGTTGTTGGTAAGGGCGTTGCATTGGGCTTTGGGACGGAATACATTTGCGAGGTCGGCCATAGGCGCTGAGCGGGTCAGTTCGAGGATGGGGCTGTCTGGAGCTGGGGACAATTCGATGGTAACAGAGCACCCAGATTGCGTTGCATTGGCGACCGAGCCGTGTGCGCCTACACCGGTATCGCAGTGGCGTGTTATGTCGCATGTTTGCGGCTCAAAGGTGTTATGAAGAAACCATATAGCCACTATCAGGTGAGGAGTACAACATGTATAAGCATCGTGTAGCATTCGTTGGTGTGTGGCTATTGGGGGCCATAGCTCTGCTACTGTATCCTGGTTTTGAGTGCCGCGGCCTCGTCATGGGCCTTATCATTGGCTATTGGCCCATCTACCTTCTTGGAGCTCTGGTCGGGGATGCTGTCCTGCTAACATGGGATATCATCATATTTTCGATGTTCCTGTTGAGCGGAGCTGAAGTCGGGCTCTGTGCATGGATCATGGACAAAGCGAAGATAGGCAGGAAGGTTTGGCTTGGTCTGTTGTTCACCATAATCGTGGGCGGCAATATTGCATTCAACGTACATGCTGACAAATTCGACAGCTACAAAGCATCCCCATGGGTAATGGCGGCAGAGGGCTCCCCGGAATTGAACTACGAGTTCACGCTTTCAGATTTCTACCGTATCTGCCTGATACCTAACATGATAGTCGGCGGGTTGATAGGTCTATATCTGACAACCGCTGTCAGCGGCCTGTACGCAATCGGAATACTTGTATTTAGAAGGACTCATCCAACAAGCCCGATGCAGGCGACGGCTGATAGCCGCACTTGATCCGCGACGTTACGCAGGACCTCCTTGCCGTCCGAGGTAGTGGCGGGCCCCGGCGCGCCAGGATGGCACCCGACCGGAAAAGTCCGCAAGTGCGAGACAGAGCCTAGAGCGTACAACACTCGATGCCGGCCAGTGAGGCGAAGGTTTGAATGGCCTCCGCCTTGTCGCCGAGCACCAGGGCGCTGTGATGCGTTCCGCCCAGGCGAGAGTATTCTTCGAGGAAGCGCGGCACGGGCGTGGCCGGCTCGATCCACGCGCGAATCATCGTGTGCAGGTCTTTTCGCGGCGAGTCTTCGCGTATGTGGATGGGCGCGACGATCAGTCGGAACGACGCATGCGGTCCGGGGGCAAGGTTGACCAGGACGGCGGGTCCGGGCTGGATCGAGCAGGCCAGGTAGGCGGGGTTGGCGGCGCGGGTGTAGGGGAACGACTTTTCCAGCAACAGCGGTGTGGATGCGGCGACGTCGGGGTTGATCTCGCCCATGTGCGAGAGAAACAGCGTGTTGCCCTTCCAGTCGGGGCAGAAGATTTCGGTGAAGGTCGTGCGGCCGAACGAGCGCGACAGCGCCCCGACCAGCGACGCGGTGAGCACGTCGCCCTCGCCCGCGTAACCCAGGCCGCGAGACATGGCTTTGCAGGCCTCCAGGAAGGGCACGGTGTCGACGGGCGGCTGGGGTGAGTCGAAGGCCAGGAAGTTCATGCTGAAGGCGTGGCAGGCGCGGGCGTCGAGGCAGGCTCGCAGGGCGAGCCCCACGCGGACGCTACGGCGATGGACGTCGAGCGATGCCTGAACGTCGAAGCGCTGGTTGTCCCGGGCGATCTCGTCGTCGACTTCGTCGTCGCACACTCGTTGGACGAACTCGGCCAGGTCGCTGGGTGTGATCTGCTCGGCCGCGATGCCGAGCACGCTACGAAGGATGTCGGCCTCGACGGCGAAGTCGCCCATGCCCTCGAAGGACTCGCCGATCCGCAGCACCTTGGTCTGCCTGAATTGGCTGGCGGCCAGTGCGGCGCGGGCGAAGTCGGCGGCCCGGCCAATCACGTCGGACTCGGTGACGTGGCCGGCGACGATGTGGAACGCCCGCCCGTGACGGCGGAACATGGCAGCCAGGTCCTGTACGCCGTGGATGCCGTGGTTGTACATGAGTCGATCGGGCTCGACGTCGTGGCCGAAGGAGTAGTCTGTGGTCGTATCGAGCATGAGAAGCGGGAGCTTGGTTTCGCACAGCGGGCCGATGGCCTCACCCGAGGGCGAATAGGCCAGGTGCAATGTGACGATCAGGTCGACGCGTTGGGTTTCGAAGTGTTGGACGGCCTTGCGGAACTCGCTTTCGACGCAGCAGATGTTCGAGCGGACCACGTCGATGCCCTTGCCCTGCAAGCCGTCGGCGATTTGCCGGAGGAACGGTTCGAAGTCGTTTCGGGCTTCGGGTCGGACCTTGTCGTAGAGGGCTATGTACAAGGGCAGCAGTCCGATCTTGGGCTTTGGGGCCATGGGTACGTCTCCTAGCGAAGTTCGATGGGGCCTCCGACGGCGACGGATCCGTAGACGCGGTCGTACGTGTTGAGGTAGCTGTCGAGTCCGGCGGCGATGCGTCGGCGTGTTTGGGCGTTCGGCATGCGGACACGTTTCGCGCGGCAGGCGGCGGCGGTTGGGCTGAACGGGTAGATGGCGCCGCGAGCGCCGGCGAGGTCTTCGTCTCGGGTGGTGTAGACCTCGATCGGGTCGAACAGCGCGGCGAACAGCCGGGCGAAGAACCATCCCTTACTGGCGCCGCCGCCGAGGACGATGGCATCGAAACGGCGCCGACGGTGGACCTGCCGGAAGATGCGGAAGAACTCGTAGCACATGCCCGCCGCCAGCGCCCGCAGCATGTCGTGTGCGTCGGTGTGGGGGCTGATGCCCAGCATCACGCCGCCGCCGAAAGCGTTTTTCACCAGCGGGTTTGGCCGGGCCAGCCAAGGTAGGCATGTCAGATGCTCGGGCGGCAGCAGGGCCCGGCCGAACACCGCGTCGAGGCGGGCGATGGCGCGGGTCTTGTCGGCGTCGAGCAGCGTCTGGAGGGCCCAGTCCCAACTGACGTTGCCGGTCAGCAGTGGTTGGATGATCAGCCAGCCGTTACCGACCGGGGCGGGGATGACCAACTGAAACGGTGACGACCACCTGGCGTTCTTGGACAGCAGGAAGTTGCCGACCCATGCCGTGCCCAGCGAGCACTGCAAGGGTCGTCGCGCCAGGTGGGCGGCTGACAGGTAGCCGGCTTCGTGGTCCATGTAGGGTCCGGCGACGGGGATGCCCTCGCGCAGGCCGACGCGGCGGGCCGCGGTGCGGGCCAGCGGGTGCGTGGCGTGGCCTTGGCGCAGCGGCGCGACGAACGACAGGGGGACGCCGACCACGTCGAGCGGCGCCTGGACGAGCCTGTTGTTGGGCACGTCGTAGCATCCGATCTGCGTGGCGTTGCACGCATCCTGTCGCCACGTGCCGGTGAGGCGGTGGTAGACGTGCTCGCCCGCGCCGATGTAGATGTTGTTGTCGCGGATCAGCGTCGGTCGGTTTTCCTGGAGCCATCGCAGCTTGGCCAGTCCGGCGCCGGGTCCTTCGTGCCAGGCGAGCCGCCGCCAGTACGACGCGGGCTTGCCGGCGGCGACCTCGGCCACGTAGCGGTTCGGCCTCGCGTCGTTCCAGAGCATCATGGCCGACAGCGCCTTGCCGGTGCGTCGGTCGGCGATCAGGGCGCTGCCGCCCTGTGCGGCCAGGCTTAGTCCGGCTACCGAGCGCCATGCCTTGCCGAGAGTGCCGCGAATCGCGCGCAGGGCGCCGCCCAGAGCGCGATCGATCTGCGACGGGTTCTGCTCGCGCGAGCCGTCGGGGCCGACGCGAATCTTCAGGGGTTTGACGCATCCTGCAAGCAGTCGTCCGCCGGGCGCGTCGAAGGCGGCTGCCTTCAACACGGTGGTGCCTAGATCGATGCCGACGAAGATCTCCTTCGGCATGGGCGTTCCTTTTAGTGCGAGGTTGTTCTATCTCGCTTTGCGTTTCATCGCGGCGCGGCGGCGCTTCAAGGCGGGCAGGAAACCTTTACAGAGCACGTCCTGCTCGCAGCCCACGTCGAGCATCTCGCGCAGGACCCTGGCGCCGTCGCTGCGCGGGTAGGCGTCGGCGAGCCGACGGGCAGCCTTCATCGTCGAGACGATAGCTGGGTAGTCGGCGACGACCTTGTCGGCCAGCTCGATGACCTTGTGCTTTTCCTTGACGGTGTCGAAGACTTTCTCCCAGTCGACGTAGGCGCGGACGATGACGGCATAGTGGATCAGGTCTTTCATAATGGCTGCGAAGCGATTGGTCAGCTTACGGTCGGCGCTCTTGGGGAAGCAGCCTTTGACGACGTCGTAGGGCGTCTGGGCCCAGCGATCTTTGCGATACTTGGCTCGCTGCCTGGTGTCGCGGAAGTCGGGCACGTCGAAGGGCTTGCCGTTCTCCAGTGACGAGCGTACGGCCAGGATGCCGGGGGTGGTGCAATCGGCGGCGGTATAGATGTCGAACGGCGCGGGCTGGTGGGTGAGGATCTGTCGTGCAAAGAAGTAGAGCACCCAGAAATCTCCCCCGCCGTGCCCGGTGGCGGCGGCCTGTTCGGCGAAGACGGGCCACTGCGGCTCGACCTCGAGCTTGGTGCCCAGCCCGGCCGCGCCGAGTCGCAGCACAAGGCCATCGCGAAGCTCAGCCGCGCCCAGCGTGCCCCAGAGGCGCTGGGTGTGCGAGTCGTTGGTGGTGGCGCCCATGAGGTTGCGGGCGATGCCGCCGTTGCTCATGGTGATCAGCGACGGCGCGATGCCGCCCATGCCTCGCGGGCTGTCGACAAGGTAACCGGCCAGCCGCTGCGAGCCGGGCAGCGCCACCACCCGCGTGGGCCGCGTGGCGGTGATGTGCATGACCGCGCCGAGCGAGTGCGTGTTGTAGTAGTGGAAGTTCAGCCAGCTTCGCCAGTTGTGCACCGTGTAGCCGGGCTCGACGGGCACGCCGTCGATGTAGGTGTAGACCAGCGAGCGGCATTCGTGGACGTATTCGTACTCGGCGTACATCAGCTCGCCGAAGAGCCCCTGGTTCCACTTCTCGGCGAGGAACATGTTGGCGCGGCCAAAGGGGTAGTTCTCAGCGAGGTTGTAGGCGAGGCCGCTCTTCTCGACCGTTTCGACCAGCCGGACGCCCTCGGCCATGGTGTGGAAGGCGGTTACCTCCGAGAGCACGTGCTTGTGGGCCTGGAGGCACTGAATGGCGTCGTCGGCGTGGGCGGGGCAGTAGGTGGCCAGCAGCACGGCGTCGAAGTCGCGAGCGAGAAACTCATCGGCGTCGTCGGTGACGAACGCGCCGGGGTTGTGTTCGAGGAAGCGATCGCGCATGTGCCGGTTGAAGTCGCAGCCGGCCACGACGTCGATGTTCAGGGCCTTGCAGCTTTTGTAGAAGCTCATACCTCGGCCCAGCCCCCAGATGCCCAGGCGGATCCGCTTGTCGGTGCCGAAGATCGGGTCTTTCTTGCGCTTGGCCATGTGTTGGCTCCGTGTGGTCGCGCGGCGGCGCGCGAGATCGTCACTTGTCGGCCGGTCGTCTTGCCGCCCGGGGCAAGACCTGTTCGATGGCGGCCTGCATCCTGTCGAGCAGCAGATCGATCACCTCGTAGCCCGCGATCAGCGGCGGCTTGATCAGGGCGGCCGGCGGGCAGGTTGTTTTGTACGTCTGGACGCTGATGTCGATGCCCAAGTCGTTCAGCGTCGCGGCGAACACCTTGGCCGGCTCGACGGCGGCGAAGCAGATGCCCGCCAGATGCCGGCTGCCGTCCACGGCGGTAATCAGGCTTGGGTGCTTGTCGGCGAAGTCGCGGAGGCGCTGCTGGAAGTAGTCGCCGATTGTGCGGGTGACGTCGGCGTTGGCTTGGGCCCACCGCATGGTGATCAGGTAGATCAGCGAGGCGATCTCCTCCTGCCCGTTGGTCACCAGCGCCCCGAACTGCGGCAGCGAGTCGTAGGCGGCGCCGAACAGGACGCGCGACGCGGCGTATTCGCCGCCGGTGCAGCCCTTGCCGATGACGACGAAGTCGGGCTCTAGCCCGTACTCGCGGAACATGTACAGATCGGGGTGCCACAGGACGCTCTGGATTTCGTCGACCACCGTTGCAGCGTCGTGCCGCCGACACAGCTCGTAGGTTCGCTGGAGGAAGTCTTTGCCCAGCAGGCGTCCGCCGTAGTTCATCATCACGATTTCGTGAAAGAAGCCGGCGATCTTGCAGCGCCCGCGGTCGTTCTCGGCAAACGCCTGCTCGACATCGTCGAAGCGATTGGGTCGCACCGCGCGGATTCGCAGTGCGTCGTGCTGCTCCCATGCGGCCAGCAGGTCGGGCCACATGCCGCGCATGGCCTGGGCGAGGACGGTCGTGCCGTGGTAGTTGGCCTGGAGGGCGCCGTTGTCGTCGCCGACGACCAGCAGCACGGGCGTTCGCCCGGCGTAGGTCGGTTCGGGCACGTCGGGCTGTGATTTGTAGAAGCGGCTGAGGACCATTTTCAGGGCGGCTTCGGCGGCCAGGCTGCCGGTTTCGAGGTTCAGCACGCGATTGAGCACACCGGGATCGGTCGAGGCCAGCACGTCGGCGAGCTGCCGGTCGTCGGCCAGGCCGTTGGCGGTGCGGATCAGCTCCTGCTCGAGCAGGCGGGTGATGTGGCCTCGCGTGTTGTTGTGCGTGGCGTTGGGGATGCCGAGTCGGCGGGCGTTTTCGGCGAGCCGGTAGCCGGCAAAGCCGTGGCCCAGCGGGGTGTGGTAGTGTTCGCTCTTGGAGATCAGAAAAAGTCGACCGTCCTCGGCGACGCGGAAGCAGCCCAAACCCGCCAGCGGCGCCATCTGTGTTCGGGTCGCGGCGCGGAAGCTCTCGGTGGTCGCGCCCTTGGCCGATCGCACGAGCGGGGGGCAGACGGATTGACCGGTTCGCGGCAGGAGCGTAAGCAGTCGGTCGTGCAGCGCGCGGGGGTAGAAATCGACCTTCTCGTCGGCGATGGCGCGGAGAGTTTGCGGGTCGTCGCCGCTGGTACAGGCGCGGGCGGCGCAGACGGCGGCCATATAGTCGTCACCCAGCAGGTCGGTCAGTGACAGTCGGACTTGTCGAAACTGCGTGATCGGCGATGGCATGCGATTCTATTCTTAACAGTACGCGCGTCCGCGTCCGCGGCGGGCGAGCCCCGGCGCGCCGGGATGGCACCCGCGCGGCTCACCGACCCCGAACCCGATCAGGAGAATACCGGCTAGAGCCCTTCGGTGGTAGACGGGCGTGGGCTGTGGCGGTTCTGGCGCTCGGCCGGACTGGAGCCAATGAGCGATGCAGCCTTCCTTGTTGCGGCCCGGGACGATCACCGAGATTGGCGCAGTGACCGAAGCTTTTCCACTCCCGAACACCGGGCAGGGGACGCAACCAAGGTCGTGCGTAAGGCGCGCTGCTATTGGTCTTCGGTCTTGATGTTCTTGTTGGGATGCCTTTTCGCTTGCTTCTTCGGCTTTTGAGAAGAAGCCGCCCGCCGTCTCCTAAACCTGCGTGTAGCTTTGATGTAGCATTCGGGGAACTCGTGTCCAACGAAGCGTTCGCACAACTCCTGGGGTGTCTCCGTAAGGCCCAGTTCCCCCACACTCATGGCGATCCGGCGCCGTGCATCCTCCCTTGCGCTTGGCGTCCACCTGAACTTCCGGCGCGTTTCCAGTGCCTCGTGAATCGCTTCGAAGAGCTTGCCGCATGTTGGCCAAAGATCTCGTGCATCCTCGACACGGACGTCGTGCCAGACCCACGCAATCCCGTCCTTCACCCCCTGTAGCAGAACAGCATGCACTTCATCCGGTAGCCAGGAACTCGCAGATGACAGGAGCCACATCGCGTGATCTGCTCCATCATACGGTGACACACTGGGCCCGAACATTCCGCCACTGAAGTACTCGTGGGCGACATCTGACGGTCTGTAGTTGCCAAAGCGTGGGTGTCGAAGAATCCACTCGTGGTCGCACGCCGGGATGGTTGCATCCGTCGTCAGGGCAGAGCCCACTCGGCTTCCCTTGGCCCTCTCTGCTTCTTGCTGCTCACATGATTTCCGGTATTCCTCTTCAATGGTCTCTTCAAGCGCCCCGCCAAAGCCAGGAATTGTGAGTTGCGGTGCGTACTCGGCAAACAGACGAGGGAACTCCATGCACGTTTCCAACAATCCAGGATGGGAAGCAATGAACCGCAGCACTTCGTCCGGCGGCGTCAAGGGCGTGATGGGCGCCTCTTCAGCGCTCTTGACCCAATTCATCTGCATGGCTGTCCATGCGAGCCTTTCGCCCCATTGCTTAGGTCCCCCCTCCCTACCTGGAAGCGGGAAGCTCCACCGATCCCAGGTGGACTCCTGTGGGATGACCGCGCCAAACCCTGGGATGCGGTTCGATGCCTCGACAACGTTCAGCCAATACTCGTCGGTAATGACTGGTGGTGTCACCCCCCATTCGAGAAGGGTGTCCCGTGCCACGATGAGTGGGCTTTGCTGGGGATGAATAACGTCGACTATCTCAGCGACCACGGATGGTATGCCATCCGCCGAGGAAACGGCCCGCCGATCAGCTAAAGCTGGCGAGTACTCCATGATGTCGTCATGCGCAACCCCGTGCCACACAGGGAGGAGTATCTTGTCCTTTCCTCGGATTTCCCGTTCTGCGAGCGCGTCAAGCTCATACTGAGGCCACCTCTTCTCGAAGAACGCTCTGCTCAGTACGACCACTCCGAACCGAGACCGTTTCAACCCCTTGTCCAGAGCGCGCCGAATGGAGTCCCCCAGCTTCAGAGCGAAGTCATCGTACCAGACTGCGATGTTTTCCTTTCGCAGTGCTTCGGCAAGCGGCCTGACGAATGACCGTTTGTCTTCGTAGGCATGGCATATGAACACGTCGTAAAGCATCGCTCCGGTACCCGCTCAGGGCAACATCACACATCAAGGACGAGATGTGGCGCGTCTGCGCCATACCTCGTAGCGCTCCACGTCCTTGCTGGTAACTCTATCGTCCTCACGCTCACTCGCGCAGCCTTCGTGCGGCGGTCCAAATCATGCTCTGCACCAACGCTTCGGCCCGATCCAATGTGATCTGACGCCGCTGACCGTAGTCCAACTCGTTCCGAGACCACGTGTGTACCCTGTCCAATCTTTTCTGCAACATCAGGCCGCGGTAGAGTTGGCCCTCAGATGGGGCATCTTGCTGCGTCTCATCTCGCCACACGATCTTTATCCAAAATTCAAGGGGTCGCCCGGATTCTACTTGAAGGTCGGCGATCTTCTTGTTGAAGCCCTGTGCGACCCTATCGATAGTGAGCGAGATGGAAGGGCCAGCTGAGGTCTGCATGTCGGTGAAGTTGGTCCAGTCGAGAGAAACGCCGAGGAGTTCCTTGACGGCGTCAACGCAGTTCTTCACAGTAAGTTCAGGAGAGAACGGAATCTCAATCACTACAGGCGTACGGTTGTTCCTTATGGCGAACAGGAAATCTGCCTGTCGAATCTTCGCGGCGAATTCCTGCACGTAGCGATCATAGTACCGGGCCTTCTTGAATGCCTCGATGACTTGCTTTTCCGTTGCAGTGACGCGGAAGTCAAACCTATGGTCCACAAGGGAGGAGTGCTTCTTACATAGCTCGTCCCAATACTCGGGACCTTTGAAATCCAGTTGATCCCTCGTCAAGTTCAGTCGAGCAGCTTCCGCGTTGATCTTGGTGACAGCCGTACCGGTATAGTGTGCATTCGTGCAGAACGCGTATGTGGCCCAGCCGAGGGAAGCTCGATTCGCCATCGCCGTTCTGAGTGAATCTAGGCTGTCCTTGGCGGAGATTGACCCAGCAGTTCCCCGCTCATCACTTTTGCATTGGTACGCAGCAGACATCCCCCGTGATAGGATGTCGACTCCCTTGTCGGGCGGCGCGAGCCGCATTAGCGAAGACTCATCGAGTTCGGCCCTGAGCATCGCGTAGCACAGCGATTCCCATGCCTCGCCAAAGTTCGAGTCGGGGGGCTGAACTCTTAGGAACGCGGCAGAAAAATCGTAGTACACGTGTCTTCCGCCTGTGTTGAGTACGTCTTATATGGTTCCCGGATAAAACCTATGGGCGGCAAGTCCGCCGCGTAACGCGTCATCTCAATACCGGTGCGGGCGCAGGTGGCGCTGTGTCCAACACAAGGTAGTCTCGGCGATCTGTTGCCATCGAGTTATCCCCGGTTCGAACCGGCCCCATCCTCGAACTGATCCGCTCAGCGCCTATCGCCGACCTCGCAAATGTACTTCATCCGGAACACCAATACAATGGCCTTGCCCAGGTGTCCAGACCCGGGCGAGCCGGCCAAGGGGCCCCTCCCAGCGCGCAGCAAGTTGCGCGCCCTACGAGTTCGGACCGTCCGACGTGGGACCCGGCGAGCAGAGCAAAGCAAACATGCCCGCGCCCGCCACGGCGGACTTGGGCATGCCACCCGGGAACTCAAGAAAGACACTGTTCGAGAACCCGCCGCGGCGGGGCACACAGCCGAATTTCACGCATCAGGCGCGCTGTTAAGCGTCGCCTGCAACGCTTGGCGGGGCAATTCGTTTCTTGATCTGGATCTCCTCGGGACAACTCGGGTTGTCTGTCGTGCTCGTCCGGTAGACCGTGAATCCGCGATTGAAATAGAATTGCCTGGTCGTTTCGTACGGTCTGTAGTCTACGCCATCGCCCAAAGTGTACGTGGCGATTTCATCCACACCATGTTGTTTGCCGAACTCTTCGGCACAGGCGAGGAGCTTGGTCCCGATTCCTTTCTTCTGACAATCGGGTCTGACCCCGAGCCACCCGATGTTGAGCCTGCCTTCGGCAAAGAAGAGCGTGATGAAGCCAACTATCTCTCCGCCTGACAGGGCAACGAAGCCATGCTGATGTCGTAGGTCAATGGGGATGGCTCGAGCTCGGGCATCTGCATCAAACCACTCCGGCAACGCCTCTGCCACCGCAAGGATGCCAGCATGATCCTGCTCCTTAATGGGCCTTGCTTCAATCATTCTCTTGCCCAACGTCTCGCATCACCGGGGCGCCGCCAGGTGATTCTCTATTGCCAACACGCCGGATCGGCGGCTCCGGTGCACCGCGTGGTCAGGGGAATGTCTCCGACAGCGGCTGGTGCCCTGCCGCTCGGCGCCACACGCTCACCTGCCCCACATGCACGGCGGCGTGCCCGGTCAGGATATGCAAGACGGCGTGGCCCAGCGTTGGGAACAAAGCGCGGTATCGCTCGTCGGGCAGCGGCCCGCTCATAGCCGCATCGCCGAGAGCGGCGAGCCGCTCGGATAGTCGCACTTGGCCGTCGGCCAACGCGGCAAGTAGCTCGGCCTTCGGCGGATAGGCCGACCGATCCGACGTGGGGACGCTGCCGGTGTTGAACAGGCTCTCCCATTGCTTAGGCAACCAAGCCGCCAGACCCAGTTCGCCGCCGAGCCCCTGGCAACTGCACGTCAGGTGGCCGATGACCCACGCCGGATGGTTGGCAACGCCGTTCAACTGGCGCGCAAGGTCACCGTCGGGCACGTCGGCGACGAGCCGACGAAGATAGTCGAGTATGAGACGGTAGCTGTTGAGTACCTCGTCAATCATGCGTGCCTCCGCGTCCGCCTGACCAGGCGGCTCAAGGGCGCTGTCAAGCGTCGCCTCCAGCCGGTTGCTGGCACTCGAACTGTAGTTCCATGTCCACTATTCCACTGGCGCTCTTCACACCGGTATACCGAAACCCCAGGCCTTCGTACATACGGCAAGCCACCGTGTTCTCCGGAGACACCGCACACTCGATCTCTCCCGCCTTCGGGTAGTGCTCTTTCACCCAGTCGATCAGATATAGCAATGCCTCTCTCCCAAGTCCTTTGCCCTGGTGATTCCTGTCGATGAAGAACGCGGCAAAGCCTACTCCGTGTCCGTAGTTTCGGAGACGGATCGACCCGACGAACTTCCCGTTCTTCTCGATGAGGTACGGCATATGTTCGTCCGGTCGAGAGGCCACATAGGCCCTGCCCAGGGAATACAGCACCGCTTCTCTGCGAACGTACTTGTACTGCGTCCTCTTGGGTCTGAGTTGTATCGCGTCTGCAAAGTTGTCCTTCGTGATCTGCACGAATCTCATGGTGTCGTCTATCTCCCGTGCCAACTACGTCTTATGTGGTTTCCCGATAAGATCTATGGGCCGCAAATCCGCCGCATAGCATGCCACCGCGATAACGGTGCAGGCGCACCTGCGTCGGTCTCCAACGCTAGGCAGTCTCCGCGCTATCCGCCATCGAGTTATCCCCAACTCCAACCAGCCCCATCCTCGAACTGACCCGCTCAGCGTCCATTGCCGACCTCGCAAATGTACTCCGTCCGAAAGCCAAATGCAACGCCCCCGCCAACAACACCCCGCCCCTCGCCCACGCTTCGACGACCCGAAGGTGCGCTATGCGCCCACCAAGCAAAACAAGCCGTTCTTGGGAGTATCACACGCCGGTTATTGTCGTGAGAGACCCCTGCAAACCACCGATACGGCGAAAACTGTCGAAGAGGTGGCACGCGCAACCGAAGGGAGGCCTGTATAATGACACAACACCGCCCGGCGGCGTAGTCGGGCGATATCATATGGAGAACATCGGCTAATGTGCCCGCATGCACTGCGACGCTTCGTCGAATCGGTGGGGGCTATGTTGTGGCTTTAGCCTCCAACACCACATCCGCAGGAGAATCGAACGAGGAGACAGCCATGTGGCGCCAACCCGAGCACAGGCAGCGAAACCGCAAGATCTTCGACGACGAGCTTGACGCCTTCCTCCCGCCCAGAATTTTCGACTTCCACATCCACGTCGTCAACGAAGGGGTCTATCCGCCCAGCCAGCCCCAGCCGTGCGCCGGCCACCCCATCGAAAAGTACGACTTCGATGACCTCCGCCTCGACCTGGGCCACGCCCTGCCACGCCGCGACGTCTACGGCGTCTGCTTCGGCAGCCCGCACCCACAGTTCGACTGGCAGCGCAACAACCGCTACCTCGCCGAACACAGCGACCACGAGCACTTCTTCCCTCTCCGCGTCTTCCACCCCGGTGTCGACACGCCCGAGCAACTCCGCCGCGACATCGAAGCCGGCCGATTCTGCGGCCTCAAACCCTACCCCGACTTCGTCGACACCGACGACGTCGACCAGGTCGAGATCCACCAGATGCTGCCCGACTGGTGCATGCAGATCGCCGACTCGCTCGGCCTGATCATCATGCTGCACATCCCTCGCCGCGACCGACTCGCCGACCCGGTCAACCAGCAGCAGATCGTCGAACTGGCCCGGCGATATCCCAACGCCAAGATCGTTCTTGCCCACATCGGCCGGGCCTACTTCCTCAAGTGCGTGGTCGGCCACCTCGACCGCCTCAAAGACCTGCCCAACGTCTACGTCGACCTGGCCATGCTCAACCACCCCGAGGTGCTGCAATACACCTTCGGGCAGCTACCCACCGAGCGGATCCTGTTCGGCACCGATATCCCCATCGCCCTGGCGCCGGGCAAGTCGGTCGAGATCAACGACCAGTACACCTACGTCACCCCCGTGCCGTGGAAGCTGTCGATCAGCGACGATCACGGCAAAATCAAGTTCGCCTCATTTCTCAACGAGCAGCTCCGCGCCATCAAAAAAGCCGTTCAGAACGCCGGCCTGGGCCCCGACTTCGTCGAGCAAATCTTCTTCAGCAATGGAATGAAACTGCTCGGCAGGCTGTAAAACCAACGCGCCCGCGCGAACCGGTGTCACGACAGCGCGATCGTCTCGCCGGTCCGCTGCGACTCCAGCGCGGCCGTGAAGATCTCATGCGACGCGGCCGTCTCCTCCGCCGTGGCGCAGGTCAGCGGCTGGCGCATGTCGCGCCCGTGCACCAGCTCGTCGCAGAACGCCGCCCACATTTGCAGGATCGCGTCGGAGAAGCCGAACTCGAATATGCTGCCCGTGATGGCCGGGTAGGCCGACTCGTAGGGCGCATCGGCCTCGTGCCAGGCCTGCTCGCCGCCGGCCCGGTACGGCAGCCACGCCAGCCGCTTCGGATTCCTCGTCGAAAACCGCGCCGAAAGCTCCGTGCCGTAGACGTTCAGAAACCACGTGTTGGCATGTCCCGGCGCGATCCGCTTGGTCGACAGCACCATGGGAAACGACTCACCTTCCGCCGCCACCTCGCACGCCAGGATCGCATTGTCCCACGTCCGGCAGGGCACCCTGCGCCCCTGGCCGTCCGGACGCTCGCGCATCACGTTCGACAGAAGCCCCCGTACGCTTCTCGGCTTCCAACCGAACCGCAGTGGCAAGTGCAGCACGTGCATGCCCAGGTCGCCCATGCACCCGTACTCGCCGTTGACCGCGATCAGCCGCTTCCAGTTGATCGGCTTGTCCGGATTCAAGTCGCTGCCGTGCCAGAACCCCGCCTCGGTTTCGATGATCCGCCCGAACCGCCCCTCGCGCATCCACCGAGCGATCTTGTACGCACCCGGAAAGAACGGAAACTGCGACGAGCACCGCACGAGCAAGTCGGGCCGCTCCTCCAGCGCCCCGCAGATCGCCCGATTGGCCGCCAGGTCGATGCCGAACGGCTTCTCGCCCAGCAGGTGCTTGCCGGCCCGAATCACGTCGCCGTAGACCCGCTCGTGGAGGTTGTGCGGTACGGCGCAATACACCGCGTCGATCTGCGAATCGTCCAACAGCCTGCGATAATCGTCGGTCACCAGGCCAATGCTCGACACGTTCCGCTCGAACCACCCCGTCGCAGCCGCATCCGTGTCGCAGGCCGCCACGATCCGCGGCGCGAAATCCAGATCGACCAGGTGACACCAGCGCCCCGCCGCGCTGGCGAACTCGCGCCCCATCAGCCCGCAACCGATCACCCCAAATCGTATCTCGCGCACGCCCGCCTTCGACATGATGCTACGCGCCTCTGTTTTGCTCGCCCAACCGCCCACCACCAGCCGGATGCACAATGGTACGTATGCCTCGCGCGTGCGGCAACCACACGGCATGACCGCCATGGCCGGCAACGGACCGCCCCCAGAGGACTTTGCTGACGGTATGACTATGACAGCGAAACCGAGTCGCTGGGCGGATGACCGCGGCCTTTACCGCCCGCTCGACTCCCCCTTGCCCGGATCGACGTCCAGCCCGTATCGCTTCATCTTCTTGTACAACGTCGTCCGATTGATCTCCAACAGATCGGCCGTTACCTGCCGATTCCAACCGTTCGCCCGAAGCGCCATCTCGATGATCCGCTTCTCCGGCTCCTCCAGAGCCCTCTTCAGCGACATCGCTTTGTAGCCGTCGACCGCCACCTCCTTGGCCGCGCCCTCCAGCACGTTGGGGGGCAGGTCGTCCAGCGTGATGTGCCGACCCTTGCTCAGCACCACCGCTCGCTCCACGACGTTCTCCAGCTCGCGCACGTTGCCCGCCCAATGATACTGCTGGAGACGCTGCATCACCTCGTCGGTGAACCCAAGCACCTCCTTGTGCGCCTGGGCGCAGTAGTGCCTGAGGAAATGCTCCGCCAGGAGTGGAATGTCGCCGATACGCTCGCGCATCGACGGCACGTTGATCGTCACTACGTTGATGCGGTAGTACAAATCCTGCCGGAAGTTCCCAGCCTCGACCTCCTTGGTCAGGTCCTTGTTGCTGGCCAGAATCACCCGCACTTCCACCGTATCGGTTATGTTGCTGCCGACCGGCTCGAACTGGCGCTCCTGAACCACGCGCAGCAGCTTTACCTGCAGCGCCGGGCTGGCCGCCGAAATCTCGTCCAGAAAAATCGTCCCCCCGTCCGCCACCTTGAACTTGCCCTGCTTGTCGCCCACCGCCCCGGTGAACGAGCCGCGAACATGACCGAACAACTCGCTCTCCAGCAGCGTCTCCGGCAACGCCCCGCAACTCACCTCCACAAACGGCTTGTCCCGTCGCTGGCTGCGATGGTGGATCGCCCTCGCCACCAGGCTCTTGCCCGTGCCCGACTCGCCCTGCATCAGCACCGTCGTCCTCGAATCCGCGACGGCCTCGATGAGATCGAACACTTTCAGCATCTTGTAATCGTGGCCGACAATATTGCCCAGACCGTAACGCAGATCCAACTGCTCGCGGAGCAGGCTGTTCTCGCGCATGAGAGACTGTTGCTGGACGGCCCGCGCCACCACCAGCTTGATCTCGTCGTCGATGATCGGCTTGGTCAGGTAGTCGTACGCCCCAAGCTTGATCGCCTCGACCGCGCTGTCGATCGTCCCATACCCGGTGATCATGATCACCACGACGTCCGGATGCTGCTGACGCGTCAGACGCAACAGCTCGAAACCGTCGCCCTCTGACATGTTCACGTCGGTGATCATCACGTTGTATCGCTGCTTCTGAAGCGCCGAGACGGCCTCGTTGAACCGGCGCGCGCCGTCGACCCCATACCCCTCCAGACGCAGGAACTCGCTCAGCGAGTCCACGATGATCTCATCGTCGTCGACGATCAGAATCCTGCCCTTACTCGCGACATTCTGCTTCGCCGCCACAACGACCCTCCACAATATCGCCTCGCCTGCGCCAATCCGCACCTAGCGGCTGGCCTCCTGCGAACAGCTCTCCAAAGGAATCCGAACCGTGAAGATCGACCCACCCCCACCTCTGCGTTCCGCGGTGATGCGCCCGTTGTACTTCTCCAGGATGTCCCGGCAAATCGCCAGCCCCAGCCCCGTACCCTTGCCCGGACCCTTCGTGCTGAAAAACGGCTCGAATACGCGATCGATCTCCTCCGGAAGACCGACACCCGTGTCCTCGAACACAATCACCGCATCCCTGCCCGCCACACGCGTCGAAATCAGCAGCTTCCCCTCCCCGGCCGCCATGGCGTCGATCGCATTCTTGATCAGGTTGCAGAACACCTGGAAAACGTTCCCGCTGCCCCGCAGCCGCGGCATCTGCTCGTGGTAGTCGCACACGGTCGTCACGCCCTGGGCAACGGCTTTATCCTCCATTGCCTTGACCGCCTCGTCCACAATCTCGTTGATGCTCGATTCCTCCAGATTCGCGTACGTGCTGCGTGAGAACTCCAATAGCTCGCCGGTGATCTCCACCACCCGCATCAACCCACCGCGCGATCGCTCCAGATAATCGACGATCTTTTCCTGTCCGCTCTGCTTGGCTACCCGCATCGCCAGGTTGATATACCGCAAGATCCCGTCAAGCGGATTATTCAACTCGTGCGCCACCTTCGCCGAGTGCTTGCCCACCGCCGCCAGCCGCTCCGAAACCGCCAGACGACGCTCCATACTCATCCGGGCTGTAACGTCTTCAGCCACCAGCATCGCACCCACCACCTCCTGACTGCCCGGATCCGTCAGCGGCGCACACACCAAATCCAGCAGGCGATCAACCGCCTGATTGTTCCTGAACGTCACACCCCCGAACTGCCGCTGCCGCCGGCGCTCCATCACCTCGCGCAGTTCCGACGCCCAGTCCCGATAGCGCCCCTCGATCGTCGCCTCGCGCAGCGCCTCATCGACCTGCTGAGCGTCGTCGAAAAGCATCTCTGCCGGTTGGTTGCGCATCACGATGCTCAGACGCCGGTCAAACACCACCACTGCCAGCCATAAGGCGTGGAAGACCCGCTCACAGACCCCCGCCATATCCAGCACGGCGTCTCGGCCCAACGCACCCGACCCGCCAGAGACATCCCGCCGGTGCCCGCCCTGCGCTCGATCGCTCATACGCCCCACAACCCTAAAAGAGCCGACCCGCTGCGTCCGATCCGCCCCCCGGTCACCGGCCAAGACCGGCTCACGCCGGCATCAGCTGCCTCGCCCCGCGCTGTAGAAAAGCATCGCCCGCCGTTGCCAAGAGGCAACAACGACGCAATCAATCGCTGCAACTATATCAGTACCAAGCATTTGAAGCCAAGTCAAGGGCAAATGTTGCCGATTCACAACGCCTAAGGATGATTTCAGGCAACATTGCCCGCCCCCTCACCGCAGTACGAACGACTCCGTCCCGATGTACACGCCCTTGACGTGCCTCAGACCCCGTACGTACGCCAAATCGACAAACGAGGGTCCGACGACGGGATGGTAAAGCCCCGGCCCGATCTGCCACCGTAGCAGCCCCGAGCCCCGCTCCACCCTCGCCGCCGCCAATTCCAAAGGCCACGACCCGTCCGCTGGCTCGCCCAGCCTCGCCGCCAAGCCTACTGCCGCCCCCGCCGCGAGATCCGGGGCCGCAGGGCAACTTTCCGCCCCCAACGTCCGCCACAGAGCCGCCCACTCACTTGGCGTCCGCACCACGATCAGATCGCACGAATCATTCAGGCAAGTAACCACCCGCTCGGGTAACGTTGCCTCCAGGCTCAAGCGCGCCCGCCACCGCCCCCCGGGCGCCACCACCGGCGCCTGCCCCAGACGAGTCAACGCCGCCTCCGTGTCCCCACCCGGGCTGATGCACCCACCAGCCAGCCAGAACACCGCCGCGCCCGCCAACGCAACGGAGATCCCGACCCAACGCCGTTTGCAAACGAGCACCACTAACGCTACTTTGCCACTTTGGCGACAGCGTGTCGGGCCCGGTGGGCCTACACCACCAACCAAGCTACGGTACCCCGCCTTCGCATAGCCGTCGCAGCCAGTGTTGCCAGGCGGGTCCCGCCACACAGGAGCAGGATACATGATCATCGGCGTGCCAAAAGAGATCAAGAGCGACGAATACCGCGTCGGCATGATCCCAGTCGGCGTGGAGGAGCTGCGCAAGGCCGGGCACACCGTGCTGGTGGAGGCCGGCGCCGGTTCCGGCTCCGGCATCGACGACGAAACCTATGCCGCCCAAGGCGCTGAGATCGTGTCCACCGCCAAGGACGTCTACGCGCGAGCCGAGATGATCGTCAAAGTGAAGGAGCCCCAGCCTTCCGAAATCAAGATGATTCAGCGCGATCAAATCGTCTTCACCTACTTCCACTTCGCCGCCGACCGCGGGTTGACCGAGGGCATGCTCAACAGCGGCGCCGTATGCATAGCCTACGAGACCATCCACGACCGCAACGGGCGACTGCCCCTGCTGACGCCCATGAGCGAGGTCGCCGGCAAGATGAGTATCCAGGAAGGAGCCAAGTATCTCGAACGCCCCATGATGGGGCGCGGGATCCTCCTCGGCGGCGTGCCCGGTGTCGAGCCGGCCAACGTCGTGATCCTCGGCGGCGGCATCGTGGGCACCAACGCCGCCAAAGTCGCCGCCGGGCTCGGGGCACACGTGATCATCATGGACGTTAACATCGATCGCCTGCGATACCTCGACGATGTCATGCCCGCCAACGTCCACACCATCTACAGCGACGCCCACACCGTCCGGCGTTTCGTCGCCATGGCCGACCTGGTCGTCGGAGCCGTCCTGATCCCCGGGGCGCGATGCCCCGTGCTCGTGCCACGCGAGCACCTCAAACTCATGAAGCCCGGTGCCGTCATCGTCGACGTCGGCGTCGACCAGGGCGGATGCTGCGAGACGACCAAACCCACCACCCACGGCGAGCCCACCTACATCATCGACGAGGTCGTCCACTACGGCGTGGCCAACATGCCCGGTGCCGTAGGACGAACCAGCACCTTCGCCCTGATCAACGCTACCATGCCCTACGCCCTTCGGCTGGCCAAGCTGGGCTACAAGAAGGCTGGCGGCAGCGATCCCGGACTGGCCGCCGGCATCAACATCCACAAGGGCAAGCTCACCAACAAGCCCGTGGCAGAAGCCTTCGACATGGAGTATCATCCGCTCCAACTGCCTTCGACGTGACGATGGCTCAACGACCCCAATGCACAGCGGGCGCGTGCCGGTCGCCAGCCGGCCACGCCCACCCTCGTACCCGGCGGAGCCGACAACCATGAGTCCACGCCCACGCCTGCGGACCATACGGAACCTGCTGATCGCCGCCGTCGTCGTCGCCGGCCTGGTGGCGGGCTACCTATGGCTGCGCAAACAGAAGTACGAGTTCAGCATCACCATGCCTGAATTCACTACCATTGTCCGCGGCGACCTGAACATCACCATCACCGCCTCCGGCGTCGTCAGGCCCGTCAACCGCGTCGAGGTCAAATCCAAAGCCAGCGGCGAAATCATCCGCATCGGACTCGATCCAGACGACCCCAACCAGCAAGGCACGTTCCGCAACGACCCCACCGGCGCACCCATCCAACTCGACGTCCGCTCCAAGGCCCGCGGCACGACCATCTCCGTCGGACTCGACCCCGACGACCCCAACCACCGCGGCACGTTCCTCTACGAAGGCGACATCGTACACCCCGGACAACTCCTCATTCAGCTCGATCCCGCCGACGAGCGCCGCAGCGTCCGCCTCCGCCAGGCCGACGCCAAATTGGCCAAAGCCGCCCTGGACAAGGCTCGAATCGAGGCCGAGCAGGGCGCCCTGGCTCGCATAGAGACGGCCCAGATCAGCTACGACCTGGCCGAGTGGGAATACGAACGCAAGATGCGCCCCGAACTCAGCGACGCCATCACGCCCGAGGAAAAACGACGCGTCAAAAGCCGAGTCGATGACGCCAAGGCCAAGCTCGACTCGGCCAAGGCCCAGCTCGAACAGGCGCGGCAGGACGTCGCCCGCGCCGAGGCCACCTACGACCAGGCCCAGACGGCGCTGGAAGAAGCCCAGGAACGATTCGACGAAACCACCATACGCAACACGCTCGACGGGCAGATCCAGATCACCCGCATCAACACCCGCGTGGGCGAAGTCATCCAGAGCGGCGTGACCACCATCACCGGCGGAACCATCCTGATGGTGCTGGCCGACATCGGGCAACTCCTCGTCACCGCCGACGTCGATGAGTCCGACATCGGCCGCGTACGAAGACTGATCGACCCCGACGGCGACTGGGGCACCGCCACCGCACCGGCCGACCTGCCCACCGCCAGTGGCCAGGCCACGATCTCCGTCGACGCCTTCCCCAACGAAACCTTCACCGGCGCCATCGCTCGCATACGACCCGAACCCGACAAAACCGCCAACGTCACCACCTACGCCGTCGAAATCCTGGTCACCAGCCCAAACCGTGACAAGCTCATGCTCGGCATGGACGCCACCGTCGAGTTCACCGCTCAGAGCCTGCATGACGTCCTGCTGGTCGAGATCGACGCCGTCAAAAGCAGCGACACCGGACAGATCGGTGTCTATGTCCCCGTCGCCGGAGCCGACGGCCAGGAGAAACCCGAGTTCCAACCCGTCGAGCGAGGCATCAACGACGGCATCCGCGTGCAGATCCTGGCCGGCGCGCAGGAAGGACAGCGCGTCTACAGCCGGCTGCCCGTCTCGCTGGAAGGGGAAGAGCAAAAGTGATCAAGCCGCCACCCGACGCCGGATCGGACAAGCCCGCGCGATGATCGAACTGCACAACGTCACCAAGGTCTATCAGATGGGCCTCGTACAGGTGCGCGCCCTCGACGGCGTGAGCATGCGCGTCGAGCCTGGCGAGTTCGTCGCCATCACCGGCGCGTCCGGCTCGGGCAAGAGCACCATGATGCATATCATCGGCGCGCTGGACCGACCGACCGCCGGCACCTATCGCTTCCAAAGCCAGCCCGTCGACCGCCTGACCGACCGGCAACTGGCTACGCTGCGCAACCGTAGCGTTGGCTTCGTGTTCCAAACGTTCAACCTGATCAACGCGTCCACCGCCCTCCACAACGTCGGGCTTCCCCTCTTCTACGCAGGCCGCGGGCGAACCACCGAACCGGCCATGCGAGCCCTCGAAGCCGTCGGGCTCGTCCCCCGCGCGACCCACAGACCCACCGAAATGTCGGGCGGCGAGCGCCAGCGGGTCGCCATCGCCCGCGCCATCGTCAACAACCCCGCCGTCGTCCTGGCCGACGAGCCCACCGGCAACCTCGACAGCAAGACCGGCCAGCAAATCATGGACATCTTCCATCAGCTCAACGCCGAAGGCGTCACCATCATCCTCGTCACGCACGAGCCCGACATCGCCGCCCAGGCCAAACGCGTTATCCTCATGCGCGACGGGAAGATCGTCGGCGACCGCTCGACCGACAGCCGAGAGGGCCCCGTCCACCCCGCCTCGCCAGCGCGACTCGCCCCGCAAACCATGGCGCCCTATCTTGAGACCGACGCGGTGCTGCCCAAGGCACGGGCAGCCGCAAGAGCCGCTCTGCTGACGTTGATCAGCCTCCTTGTGCTGGGACTGGTGCCCCTGGCGGCCCGAGACCTGCCGACCACCCGGGCGGCTCGCATGGCCCTGGCGATCGCCTCGCTCCTGGCTGTCGGAGGCTTCATAGGCGGCTCGGCCCTCGCAATTCGGTTTGGCCGCGGCGCCCGGCGAGAGCTGGCCTCGACCGACACATCGCTGGTCGGCCGGGGCCGGGCGACGGCCGCCATGATCGTCGGCATCGCTGCCATGCTGATCGCCCTGGCCGTAATGGCTCTGTTCGTCGTCAGCCTGCTACATACCAGGTAAAAAAAGCTGAAACGACGCCCATGACGTTCGTGCTCCGCATCATCTTGACTGCCCTTCGAAGCCTGGCCGCCCACCGCGTCCGCTCCGCCCTGGCCACCCTCGGCGTGCTGATCGGCGTGGCCGCCGTCATCGTGGCCATGTCCACCATCGAAGGCGCCACCCACGACCTGCTGACCAACCTGGAGAAGATCGGCCCCAACGTCCTGACGGTCTTTCCCGGCAACCGCCGTCCCGGCCGACGCGCCCCTGCCGACCCCCGGGCGCTCGAATACGAGGACGTCCTCGCCCTTAAGGACCAATGCCCCTCCGTCCTGGCCGCCTCGCCCGAGTTGTTCGTACCGACCATCGTCAAGTTCTATGCCACCAACATCCGGACCACCGTCGTCGGCACCGATCCGGACTACGCCAAGGTGAGAAACTACCAACCCGACGAAGGACGATTCCTCACCCGCGACGACATACGCGGCGAGCGGCGCGTCGCCGTCCTCGGGTACAATGCCGCTCGCGAACTCTGCGGCGAGGGCACACCGCTGGGCTACATGATCCGCATCCGTAGCCAAAGCTTCGTGGTCGTCGGCGTGATGGAGGAAAAAGGCACCATCGGGCTGACCGCCGTCGACAACCAGGTCTACATTCCCATCAATGTCGCCATGAAACGCGTCTTCGGCGTGAAGTTCCTCAACTTCATCTCCGTCGCGGCCTTCAGCCCCAAAACCGTCGACGCAGCCAAACGAGAGGTCAAGGTCGTCCTGCGCCGCCGCCACCACATCCCGCCCGGCAGCGAGGATGATTTCACCATCTTCAGCCAGGAAGACATCCTCAAGCTCGCCAACGAGTACTCCCTGCTGCTCGGGGCCGTCTCCTTCACCATCGCCGGCGTCAGCCTGCTGGTCGGCGGCATCGGCATCATGAACATCATGCTGGTCTCCGTGACCGAGCGCACCCGCGAGATCGGCGTGCGCATGGCCGTCGGCGCACAACGGTGGCATATCCTCGTGCAGTTCCTCGTCGAAGCGCTGATGGTCTGCCTGCTCGGCGGCGCCGCCGGAATCGGACTGGGCTATGCCGGATGCGACCTGCTCAGCCAGACCACACCCCTGGAAACCATCACGTCGGCCGACACCCTCCTGCTTGCCATCATCGTCTCCGCCATCACGGGCGTGTTCAGCGGGCTGTACCCGGCCTACAAGGCCTCTTCTCTCGATCCGGTCGAAGCTCTTCGATACGAGTAGCACACCCCAAAAAACAAAAACGCCGCCGGCCGGTATTACCGACCCGCGGCCTTCGCGATCGCCAACAATCGCAGAGCCTGCGTCCCGCCGCTGCGCGCCTACCCGCCACCAGCGGCTTCGGTCGCTCCTTGCAGAACCGCCGACGTAGCGACCGCACCAGCCAGCCGCAGGAGAGCGTCCACCAGACAACTGGTCCATTGCAGCAGGACACCGCCCGCGCCGACCAGCGCAACCCACTTTAATGCCGTAGCCTTCATCGACACACTTCCTCAAAGGACTGACGCCCCCCTCTGCCGAACATGCGAATGGTGGCGCTCGATCCGGAGCCGCTCGGCTTGGTGCCCCTACCCGCGCCTGACCTACGGAGGCGTCACAGCCGGCGGATACCCCGTGCCACAACTGTAGGGTATGGTACAGCTCGGATCCAGTTCATAGTTCGGAAACGTCAGCGCGGGTGAGATCGCACGGTACCAGTCCTCTGGCGTGCAAATGGCCAGCACCGTCCCGCATGGGTTGATGCCCAGCAAAAAGCTCTCGTAGCAGCCCGACTGGTACAGGCGCCCGCACGTGACGGTTAGTCCGATCAGCAACAGCCTCAAACCCAGCTTCCGGAACATCGGTCCCACCTCACTCGTACACGCTGACAGCGAACATCTCACTCGCCGGCCACCACGACCCGCATCACGGACACCGCACGAAGATGTCGTCCGTCGTGACGGTTGGGTCGCCACACGGGTTGAACGCGCCGGCAAAAATGCCGCCGCTGCAATCCAGGACCGCGCAGGGATCCAAAGCCGCCAGCAAACCCGTGCCCGACAGGGAGAAGCACGAGCCGCCTACCTGGAACAGCGTCCCCGCCACCAGCGCTAGAAGCACCACCCACATTGTTCTACTGCGTCGCCGCATCCAACTTACTCCTTCCGCCGTCCACACAAGTATATTAGACGTCGGCCGCCCCCACAAGCGCCGAAAAAATCCGCGGGCCTGACCGCGGATTTTCTCCCACCGCCCCTGCGGCGTACTGTCACCTCGGGCCGCAAGCCCCCGCCCGGCCAGCCCTTATTCGCTTCCACACCACCCCGCCGGGCCGCACAACCATCGGGCACCGCACCCGCCAACCGCCCCCGCTCGGCGCAAGACACGCCGCCGGCGCGGTACGCCACTGCGACCCTCATCAACGGGCCGGCTACATCGTGATGTTGAACTGCGTCAGAATCGCCTGCAACTGTGACCACGCCGATGGGAACACGCTAAAACCGTTGTGCGCATTGCCCGGCGGGGTCGTGCAGACTTCCTGCATCAGGTACACAGAAGAAAACCCGGTCACCGTAATCAGTTTGTACAAACGAGACATCTGATCGACCTCCGTTCGTCACTCTCAGCTTTACCATGCCGCGTGACAGACACCCGGCCTTCCAGCCGGCCAACGCGGTGCGACGGCGCAGATGCCGGCGCCCCGCGAGTCCGCATGCCGCACTCAGACCCGCCGCCGGCGCGACGGGCCCATCGGTCACCTCTGCGCCTGCGCGCCTCTTAGCCGAACAGGTCCTCGTTCAGCCAATCCGTCAACACATCGAGATACCAGTTGTTCGTGAAGCCCTTCGCGAACAAGCCCTGGGTAAAGCCACCCCAGTCGCCCAGGCAGCCGTTCAACGTGGCGCCGCCCACCAGGGCGACCACGGACAAAAGCAATTTGCGCCCATTCGACATTGCAAACCTCCTACGAGTCGCGAGTAATCGGCGGCATGGACACGGCGAGTCAGCCAAACCGCCCTTCACACTCCAATCTGTCGACAGCCGGCTTCCGCCCGCTGTCACCAGATCAGTTCACGATGCGGAAAATGACCATGTCTTCCAGGAAATCCGCTACGCACTGCCCTATCCACAGCGCACTCAGCGCCGAACTTCCCAGTAGCAGCGCCCATTTCACCCGAAATCGCTTCAGCATCGTCTGTCTCCTACTGACAACCTTCCTAGCTACTTTCTTCGGCCCCGTCCGCCCACAAGCGGCAGACCGGGCAACCACGCCGCCGCCAAACCCACGCTACCTAAAGCGGAGGGCAGGCCCGCGACCGGCCTAGTCAAACATCACACCGATCAGCACGTCCTGCAGCAGATCGGTGAAGCAGCTGCCGAGCTGCGGGATTACCGCCAGCGTGCCGACAGCCAACAAGGCCGCTTTCAGCTTGCGCCATTTCGCCATCATAGACCTCCTTTGTGATGACCAGTCATTCCGCACCCAACTTGGGAGCTAATGTTCCTTAACGTTCTGGTTCTACATCAACGACGCGCTAGCACTACACAGGCACTTACTCCCCGGCACCGCCGGGGCCCCGCATCGTACCTGGCTTCAGATTGGCCGCGCCTCCAATCTTGGGCCGACAGTCTAATCCCTAATTGCCGCCGTGCAAGAGGCTTCGGGAAAAAATACGCCCTATTGCCTCCCGCCCGACCGGCGCCACCACGCCTCGATCCGTAACGATCCCGCTAATCAACTCCGCCGGTGTAACGTCAAATGCCGCATTGTAGCACCGCACTTAGACAGGCGCCGTCCGGCCACCGAACCCGCCGCGCACCTCATCGGCCGGCCGCTGCTCAATGGGAATATCCGACCCGTCGGCCAACGTCAAGTCGAAACTGCTCGTCGGCGCCGCTACGTAGAACGGTATCCCGTGGCTTCGTGCTAGCACCGCCCGACCGTAGGTGCCCACCTTGTTGGCCGTATCTCCGTTGCCCGCAATCCGGTCGGCACCCGTAATGACCAAATCCACCTAACCAGCCGCCATCAGGCTTCCCGCCGCACTCTCGCAAATAAGCGTCACGTCGAAACCCGCTCGCATGAGTTGCCACGCGGTGAGCCTGGCGCCCTGCAAAAGTGGACGAGTCTCATCTGCATAAACCCTGAACCGCCGCCCTCGCCGATGGGCTTCGTACAGCACCGCCACTGCCGTCTCGGCACCACAAGTTGCCAAAGCCCCTGTGTGACAATGAGTTAGGACTCCTCCAGCCTCTGCCAGCCTCGCCTCAAACGCCCGCCGGTCCCGCCGCCGATGCCGGGCCACACTCAGCACAACGCCCGTCGCACCAGCCACGCCCAGCGCGGGCGCCCCACCGATCCGAAGCGAACGAATCGCCTCCGAGAGCTGCTCAACCTCTTGACAACACTTAACTTGCAGCTTCTCAGGCATCAGGGTCTGGTCCACCAACTCGATGTGACCGTCCAGCCCGCCCAGCGAATCGGCGGCGGCAGACCCAAGCTAGCCAGCAGAGAGACGCTCTCGCAACGCTTGGTTCTTTTTATCGACCGTCGCGGCAAGGTTTCTTCGATGTTTTTCCAGCGCCTCAGCCAGCGCTGGTTCCTGTAACGCCAGGACTTGCGCCGCCAAGAGCGCCGCGTTATGGGCGCCGGCCTGGCCAATGCCCACCCCCGCAACAGGTACGCCAGGGGGCATCTGAACCGTACTCAGCAGCGCGTCGACCCCCTGCAAAGGCCCACTGGCGATCGGAACGCCCACTACCGGCACGGTCGTGTAGGCAGCAATCGCCCCTGCCAGTGCTGCCGACATGCCCGCCCCCGCGATGACCACTCGAAAGCCCGATTCGCCCACCGACCGCGCGAACGCCCTCACCTTGTCCGGGCTGCGGTGGGCCGAGAGGACCTGAACGTCATACTCGATGCCTAACTCCGCCAACTGCCTGAGGCAGTGCTCCATCGTCGGCAGATCCGACTCGCTGCCCATCACCACCGCCACTTTAGGCTTCATGCCAAGCGCTCCGGCCATCCCCTATACATCGATTTGCTTGACCCGCAGCGCGTTTTCCTCAATGAACTCGCGCCGGGCCTCCACGTTCTCACCCATCAGGATGCTGAACATGCGGTCCGCCTCGCCGGCGTCCGCCGCCAACTGATCCGGGTCGCTCTGGTCCTCAGAGATCACCACCCGAGTCAGCACACGGCGAGACGGGTCCATGGTAGTCTCCCACAACTCCTGGGGGTTCATCTCGCCCAGACCCTTGAACCGTTTGATCTCCACGCCCTTTTGTCCCAGCGCCTTCACGCCGCCAACCACCCCGGGCAGGTTGTCCAGCTCCATCGGCTCCGAGCCGTCGCCGAACAGAACGAATTTGGCTGGCCCGCGCTCGCCACTGACAGATTCGGCGCGCTCGGAGAAGTAGTCCTCCACGCCGAGACCCATAGCCGCCAGTCGGTCGAACAGCTCTTCCAGCCGCGCGCACTCGCGCAGCTCCACCTTCGCCAATCGATGGCGCTGCTCGGTTGCGGGGGCCTCCTCGTCCTCCTCGGTCGCCTCGGGCCCGCCAATGTCTTCGAGCCCGGCCTGGCCAAAGCGCTCAAGCGCCTGGCGACGAAATGAGTCGAACTCCTCTTCGCGGTAGAAGTAGTGTTCCTGGTCGTCCAGGAGGGCACGAATCCGCGGCAAGGCCCCCGTCTGCGGGTCACGGTGTCGGCGGACGAATGAATCGAAGTCCACGCCACGCCGCCGCAACACGCTGGCGCCGGCCTCGATCTCCTCCAGAAGCGCGATCAAGTCGGCCAACTCGTTGCCGCCCAATTCGCGCTGCTCCCCGTCGCGCACGACCAGCCGGGCGCCTTCCAGCCCCCATTGCATGAGACGGTGACTCAGCGTGGCATCATTGCGGATGTACTCACTCTTCTTACCCTTGGTCAGCAGATACAGAGGAGGTTGAGCCACGTACACGCAGCCCGTCTCCACCAGGGGCCTCATGTGCCGAAACAGGAACGTGAGCAGCAGCGTCCGGATGTGCGAGCCGTCCACGTCCGCATCGCACATCACCACAATCTTGCCATAGCGGCGCTTCGACAGGTCGAACTCGTCCGACCCGACTCCCGTGCCCAAGGCCGCAATCATCGCGCGAATTTCCTCGTGGCCGAGTATCTTGTCGATGCGAGCCTTCTCCACGTTCAGGATTTTGCCCTTCAGCGGCATGATGGCTTGGATCGTCGCGTCGCGCCCCTGCTTTGCGCTGCCGCCGGCCGATGGGCCCTCCACCAGAAACAGCTCGGTTCGCTCCACATCACGTTCACGGCAGTCCCACAGTTTGCCCGGGAGTCCACCGGAACTGAGCACCCCCTTGCGGGCCGCCTCGCGCGCCCTGCGGGCCGCCTCGCGCGCCCGCGCCGCCTGCGCCGTCTTGCCCGCGATGCGCTTCGACTCAGCTGGGTGCTCCTCCAGGTAGTTGCCCAGGTGTTCGTTGACGACACGCTCGACAAAGCTGCCCACCTCACTGTTGCCCAGCTTTGTCTTGGTCTGACCCTCAAATTGAGGTTCGGGCACCCGCACGGCCACCAACGCCGTCAGGCCCTCGCGGACATCGTCGCCCGTGGGCACAGTGTTGCCTTTCAGCAGGCCCGCCTTCCGCGCGAACTGATTGAGCGTCCGGGTTAGCGCGCTACGGAAACCCGATAGGTGCGTCCCGCCCTCGATCGTGTGGATGTTGTTGGCGAACGACAGCACATTCTCACTGAAGCCGTCGTTGTACTGGAGCGCAATCTCACAAACCAACTGCGTCTCGTCATCCTCCTGGTGGAAGTGGATCGCGCGGTGCAGCGCCTCCTTGCCCTCGTTGAGGTGCTCGACGAACGCCTTGAGCCCTTCGGTGAAGAGGAACTCCTCCACCTGGCCGCTGCGCTCGTCGCTGATCTTGATCCGCAGCCCCTGGTTGAGATACGCCAACTCCCGCAAGCGGGTCGCTAGGATGTCGTAGTTGAAGTTGGTGTCCGGGAAAATCTCCGGGTCCGGCTTGAACGAGACCGTCGTGCCGTCCGAGCGAGCTGCCCCCACCTCGCGCAGCTCCTGCGAGGTCTTGCCGCGTGCGAAACGCATCTCATACATCTTGCCGCCGCGACCCACCTTCGCCACCAGCCACTCGCTGAGGGCGTTGACCACACTGACCCCTACACCGTGAAGCCCACCGCTGACCTTGTAGCTGGTCTTCTCGAACTTCGCCCCCGAGTGCAGGACCGTCATGACCACTTCCAGCGCCGGCTTGCCCTCCTCCGGGTGCAGATCGACAGGGATGCCCGCCCCATCGTCGCGCACCATCACGGTACCGTCCGCCTCGATGCGCACGCGGATATTACGGCAGCGGCCAGCCATCGCCTCGTCGACCGCGTTGTCGACCACCTCATAAACCAGGTGATGCAGACCACGGGCACCGGTGTCGCCGATGTACATGGCCGGTCGTCTGCGCACCGCTTCAAGATTGCGCAGAACCTTAATCTGTCCCGCATCGTAGCCGCTTGCCACCGACGCTCGCCCTGTTTGTTCGTCCGCTTCACTCACGCTTTTATACCTGCCCCCTCGAACCAGACGTCCTTAGTTCACAACGTATCCGACGCACAAGCGAGCGCCCGAGCGCCTTGTTGATCGCTGCGACCAGCTGATCGTGCATCGCCCACTGGAGCATATACCGATCGGCGGCTGAGCCGACGGCCACGCAAAGGCGCCCGCCTTTCAGCGCAACCACTTCACTCTCGGCCGCCAGACCCTCGGGCACCACGTCCCGCCAGATCACCCTCACCGCCGCCAATTCGTCCGACACCTCGGCCGCCAGCCGCTGGTGCATCGGCCCGAGCACCATACCCAGCGGTACCGCGCGTTGCGCCCGCCGGCGATTCCGCCACGCCTGTTCCAGCCGGCTGGAATCCATCGGAATCAAGCCAAACTCACCGGCATGACCACATACAGCAGGTTCTTGCCGGCCCTCAGTACCCCCGGCTTATTCGGCTCGCTTAACTCAAAGCTGACCGCTTCGCCGCCCATCGCCCGCAATGCGTCGACTAAATACGAGGGGTTAAAACCGATGTCCAACTCCTCGCCGCTATACTCGACCTGGAGCGTAATCACCGCCTCGCCCTGATCCGGCGCCCGGCTGGAGAGCACCACCTGACCCGGGCTGAGACTGAAGCGAACGCCCTTCGACTCCTCCGTGGTCAACAGTGCCGCCCGGCGCACCGCACTCAGCAACGCCTCCGACGCCACGGAGACTTTCTTGTCGTTGTCCTGCGGAATTACATCCTCGTACTTGGGAAACCTGCCCTCCACCAGCACCGAACTGATGGTCGCACGCGACGTCGACAGGAGGATCTGGTTGGGCAGCAACTTGACGGCTACCTTCTCATCCGCCTCAGCGACCAACCGCGTAATCAACGACATCGCCTTCGTCGGAACGATCACGTCGCTGTCGCCATCACTCGCCTCTACCGCAGAGCCAACGGCCTTCGCGAGCCGCCGACCGTCCGTGGCCACCAGACTCAGCCGCTTGCCACGCTTCTCCCAGAGCACGCCATTTATGGCATAGCGGGTGCTCTCACGCGCCGCCGCAAACAGCGTCTTGCCGGTCAACTCCTCTAGGGTGTTGGCCTGCATGACAAGATCGGGTTCTCCCTCCATCTCAGCCACCGGCGGGAAGTCACGCGGATCCTGTCCATAGATGTCGAATCTGCTGTCGGCGCCTTTGACCTCGCACCCGTGCTCGACCGACGCAAGCTCCAGCAACTCGTCCGAAGACTCGCGGACGACCGCAGCCAGCTTGTCCGCTGGAACCAATACCTCGCCCGGCTCCGATACCGTAACCTGACCTACCACGTGACGGATCCCGACCTCCAGGTCGGTACCCAGCAACAGCACCGAGTCCTCCGTGACGCTGACACGCACGCACTGTAGTACGGGCTTGGGGGTCCTGCTCGCCACGACTCCTGTGACCACACTTAACGCTTCCGCAAGAGCGGCTCGATTGCAGGTTACTTTCATCTGTGAGCATCCCCTTCGCTATTAATGCCTTTTATTTGAGAACTTTCTAGTCTCGTAGTACCAGTTATAAGGACTGTTAAACGTGTGTGTTCCTGCCCTTAGCTTCCCTAGTGTCCGTGCACTGCAGAGGTTGCGTTCATGAGAGTTGATGGCAAGCCGGCGTCGGGGCCTGTCAGTAAGTGTGGGTAACATGTCCGTCATCGCCATCATCCAGCTTGTATGTGCCCATGCACCGCGCGGCCGCATGGACGTCTCACAGAATCCATCAGCCGCCGGGCAAACCTGTCAGTTTGAGCGCAAACTGCGCAGTTCGCCGCTAATTTCCTCCAACGCCGCATGCAACTTCGAATCAGACTGGCGTTGCTGGCCGATCGTCCTGGTTGCATGCAACACGGTCGTGTGGTCCCGGCCGCCGAAAAAGCCGCCTATCTCCTCCAGGCTGTGCCGCGTTAATTGCCTCGCGAGGTACATGCATACCTGCCGCGGAAGCGAGATCGACTTGCTCCGCTTGCGGCTCTGGAGGTCTGCCAAGCGGACATTATACCGCCGCATGACCGCTTCCTGTATCTCAGGTATGGCGATTTCTCTAGCCGGTGGCTGCTCGCCCAGCCCCTGCCGTGCCAGGGCGAGAGTAATCGTGCCGCCCACCAGCCGCGCCAGGCTCTCGACCTTGTTAATCGCCCCTTCCAACTCCCGTATGTTGGAGTCGACCCTCGACGCGATGAAATAGACTACCTCGTCATCCAACTCCAGACCCCGCAACTCAGCCTTCTGCCGCAGGATCGCCATGCGGGTCTCGAAGCACGGCTTCTCCATCAGAGCCACCAGCCCCCAGCCAAAGCGGCTGACCAGGCGCTCCTCGAGGCTGGGGATGGCTGCCGGCGCGCTGTCGGCCGACAGGATGATCTGCTTCTGCATCTGATAGAGCGTGTTGAACGTGTGGAAGAACTCCTCTTGCGAGCGCTCCCGCTCGCCCAGGAACTGAATGTCGTCGATGACGAGCATGTCCACGTGACGATAGCGGTACTGGAAGCTGTTCAAGGCCCCTCTCTGCACCGCGTTGATGAAGTCGTTCGTGAACGACTCGCAAGACAGATAAAGCACACGCTCGACCTTGCCCGCCTCCAGGGCGCGCTGGCAGGCTGCCTGAAGCAGGTGCGTCTTGCCCAGACCCACGCTGCCGTGGAGGAACAGCGGGTTGTAGGCCTGCCCGGGCGCCTCAGCCACAGCCACAGCCGCCGCATGGGCCATCCGGTTGCACGGGCCGGTGACGAATTGCTCGAAGGTGTAAAGCCTGTTCAATGGTGGGGGCTCGTCGGCGATCGGCGCGGCAGCCTGCTCGTTGACCTGCTGGGCGGGCTCGGCGAGGCGAAACCGTACGCTGACGAGCCTGTTAACAGCCAGTTGACCGGCCTCGGCGAAGGCTCGGCCACAGCGCTCGAGCAGATAGCGGTGCTGCTGGGCGTCGGGGGTAGACACCGTCAACTCCCCGCGCTCGAGCACGGGCGGATCCAGTTGACTGAACCAGCCCTGTGCCAGCCCGTCGTTCCGATCGCGCAGGTGGCCGAGAATTTCCGACCACAAAGCAGGTGTAATCTGCGACATCGCTGCCACGTTCCTAGCTGGCGAGCAGCGCCAGATGTGCGACCGTCCAAACCGGGGCCAGACCGCGCCTAAAGCTTTTTGGGAAGGCACCTTACGTATAGCCCTGGCTGCCCGTTTCAGCGGGTGTGATTGTACCATCACCCCCATCCGCTGCCAAGAGCAAAAGGCGCTGCTGCCGCCTCATCTTCCACAGTGTTGACCCCGGCCGGCCCGACCGGGTGCTGGAACGCCGATCGCGTTTGGCGTAACTTGGTGGTGCGAGGGCGTGGCCGTCGTGGCCGACCCGCATCAGCAAGACACGCCAAGAACCTGGCCATGATCGCCTCTACACTTACCGACCAGCCGCTGGCCATCCTGGGAGGTCCCCGGGCCGTCCGGCAGGACCAGCTGGACTTGTTTCATTGGCCCATCGTCACCACCGAGGATGAGCAGGCCGTCGTGGCCGTCATGCGGGCCGGCAGCATGTCGGGCCGTGATATCACCGAGAAGTTCGAGGCCGAGTACGCCGCCTACCAGGGCACAAAGTACGCCCTCGGGCACTGTAATGGGACGGCTGCACTGCTGGCGGCCATGTATGCCTGCGGCGTGCGACGCGGCGACGAGATCATCGTTCCCAGTATTACCTACTGGGCCAGTGCCCTGCCCGCGTTCTCGCTCGGCGCGACCGTCGTGTTCGCCGACATCGACCCGGATTCGCTGTGCATCGACCCGGCCGACATCGAACGGCACATCAGCAAACGGACCAAAGCCATCGTGCCCGTGCACTATTGCGGTCACCCAGCCGACATGGACCCGATTGTGACCGTCGCCCGCAGGCACGGGCTGAAGGTGATCGAGGACGTATCCCACGCTCATGGCGGGTTGTACAAGGGTCGAATGGTCGGCACGTTCGGTGACGTGGCTGCCCTGTCGATGATGGCCGGCAAGAGCTTCGCCATCGGCGAGGCCGGCATGCTGTGTACCGACGACCGGCAGATCTATGAACGCGCCATAGCGTTCGCCCACTACCAGCGTCACGGCACGGCGCTGACCATGCCGGAGTTGAAGCGTTTTGCGGGTCTGCCGCTGGGCGGGATCAAAGGGCGAATGAACCAGACCTGCTCAGCCATGGGGCGCGTGCAACTGAGGCACTATCCCGAGCGGATCAAGGTGATCCAGGACGCGATGAACCGCTTCTGGGACCTGCTGGACGGCACGCCGGGCGTCCGCCCGCACCGACCACCGGCGGGCAGCGGCTCGACGATGGGCGGCTGGTATAACCCGGTGGGGCATTACGTGCCCGAGGAGGTCGGCGGCCTGTCGGTGGAGAGGTTTATCGAGGCCGTCAACGCCGAGGGCGGGCGTACGGGTAGGGGCTGCAACTTCCCGCTGCACCTGCATCCGGTCCTTAACGAGGCTGACGTGTACGGTGACGGCAAACCTACGCGGATCGCCTTCGCCGATCGCGACGTGCGTCAGCCGGCCGGCTCGCTGCCGGTCAGTGAGGCGCTGGCCGATCGGTGCTTCGGCATCCCGTGGTTCAAGCACGATCGGCCCGAGCCGATCGCCCGCTATGCCGCGGCGTATCGCAAGGTGGCCCTTCAGGCCGATAAGCTGCCCCGAGATCAGCGGCCTTCGGGCGGGTAGCAAGCTCGTTGTGGGGGCTATTTTCTGCCTTTCGCTGCCGCCTTCGGGTGGTTCGCGCATTATGAACTGTAGCTATGGGTGGCGCCACACCGCAGCAATTTCATGGGCCGCAAGACAGACCCGAGCAAGCCGCCGAGCCGAGCGAGGACGGCTGTCTGATCGAAGAAGCCCATACGGACCAGAACGCATTCGCTGAACTCTACCGGCGACACTACGACGGTGTGTTCCGGCACTGCGTGCGGCGTTTGTTCGACCGCGCTATAGCAGAGGACGTCACGTCAAACGTGTTCCTTCGTATCGCGCAGGCATTTGACAGGTTCCAAGGCGACGAGAAAGACTTTCGGAATTGGCTGTACAAGATCGCCACAAACGAGATCAACGCCTATCAGAGGAGCCGCACCCGTCGAGCGCGGCTATTCAGGCGGGCCGCGACCGAGCGGCACAGCCAGCGGCAGCAAGCGCGGATGGACGACACCGGACAGGAGGGCGCGGCTATCCTCTGGCGGGCGCTGCAGAGTCTCAGGCCGAGGTACCAGGCGATCGTTGCGCTGCGGTACTTCGAAAACATGGAGTTCGCAGATATCGCGGCGATTCTCGACAGCAGCGCGTCGACCGTTCGCAGTCAACTCTCGCGCGCCTTGGCGAAGCTCCGGCAGCAGTGCGACGAAGTTGGCCGCCAACCGGGGGAAGGAGAGTAAGCCATGTTGAAAAGTCAGGATCGTTTTGCTGATGGCCTTCGCCGCATGTCGTTCGACGACCGCCCCGACCCAGCGCATCGGGACCGCCTTGAGGCGCAAGTGTTGGACGCGTGGGCGAGGTGCCAGAGTCGACGATTGACGGCGCGCCTTGGTCGAAGCACGATTCGCCGAGCCGCATGGCTGTCCGTCACCAGCAGACCCATACGGTACGTCCTGGCGGCGGCCGCGGTCATTGGAATCGTGTGCGCACTGAGTCTTGTGAGCAACTCACCCGATGGCGCCAGCACGGCCTGGGCGATGGAGCAGAGCGCAGCGGCCTTGGAAGGCATCCGGACAGTGTACATCGCCGGTCAGACTAGCGATCCCAGGCTGAGTGAGTTTCAGTGCTGGGCGAGATGGGCGCCGTCGGATGGTGGGCTTGCCCTCCGGTATGAATCGGACTTCGAGGTGGTCGTCTTCCACGATGGGGTAGGGTACTGCTATCTGCCGGACAGGGGCCAGGTGTACGTCTTTGAGGGGCTTGATGCCGGCAACATGCGCTACTGGACTAAGGCGCTCCAGTTACAGTTGTGGTTGGGGGGAGCCATGCTGCGGACGTTACGGGAGCAGTCACAGGATTGGGGCGAGTGGTACGGTCGGGACGAGGGCACCGGCCGCCGTTGCGTCTTCGTGACCGGAACGTATGTCCCGTTGGGCGGCTCGTTCTGGCTTCAGTTCGACCTGGAGACGAGCCTGCCCGTGAGGGCGAAACTGTGGCGAAACCCGACGCGCGAGGGCACGCCCTGGTACGATGCCCAGACCATTGTGTGCAATGAGCCAATTGCGGACGAGCGGTTTGAGCTCAAAACCCCCGAACAGGTAGAGATCGTCGATGCAGCCGTCATCAGGGACGGGCGCGGCCTCATGGACAGTGCACGTGACCGGTACGAAGCTCGGCGGCTATCTGAGGCGATCGCGCTCTACCAAGAGGTCGTCGACAGGTTCCCGGACTCGTCCGGCGTCGAGCAAGCCTGGATGATGATGGGCGTCTGCTATGAGAACATGGGACAATTGGATAAGGCCATCGCGGCGCTTGAGCGTGCCGTCCAAGATTCTCCTGGTGCGCAGGCAGGATCGACGGCGAAATACTACTATCTGGGCAGCGCCTACATGCGGATTGGCAGAAGGCAGGAGGCGACCGAGGTGCTCAGCGAGTGTGTGCGGCGCTGCGAAGCAGCAGGGCGTAGGACGAGGTTTCCGGCTGCAAGCGCAAGGAAGTTGATAGCATTGCTGCAGCCCGATGCGGTCGACGCACAGCCTGAGTGAAATTGCATCGACCGACTTCGGGTTGGGTATTAAACACCGTAGCGCATGCGCCGGCCGCTGGGGGAGGCTGGCGTCGTGCGGGGAAAGTGCTGGTGGGCATCTGGCCCGGCAGCGTTCTTTCGCCTATCCTTCTGTCGGTACGCCATGATCATCGATTCGCATCAGCACGTTTTCTGGCATGGTCGCGACGACGCCGGGCTTGTGGCCGACATGGACGAGCACGGCATCGACCGGGCGTGGCTTCTGACCTGGGAGATCCCGCCGAGCGAGGACGACGGCGTGTACAACCCCGTGCTCAATCCGTGCAACATGCGGGCCGACGGCACACATGCGGGGATCGTGCTGGCCGACCTGCTACGGGCCCGCGACCGCTATCCCGAGCGGTTCATCTTGGGCTATTGCCCGAATCCCGGACTGCCTGATGCGCCGAGCCTGTTCGAGTCGGCGTGGAAGATCCACGGCGTTCGCGTGTGCGGCGAGTGGAAGTATCGCATGCTCATCGACGATCCGCGGAGCCTCGAGCTGTTTCGCGTCGCCGGTCGGCTGGGTGCGCCGGTGGTGCTGCACCTCGACGTGCCGTACCTGCCCGACAAAGAGGGCCAGCCGACGTATCAGCCGATGTGGTATGGCGGCACGGTGGGCAACCTGGAGCGGGCGCTTGGGGCCTGTCCCGACACCACGTTCATCGGCCACGGGCCGGGCTTCTGGCGCGAGATCAGCGGCGCCGCCGCCGGCGAGCCCGCCGGCTATCCGCAGGGGCCGATCGTCGAGGGCGGGCGATTGGTTTCGCTGCTGGAGCGTTGCCCGAATCTCTATGCCGATCTGTCAGCCGGCTCGGGCCTGAAGGCCATGCAGCGCGATCGCGACCACGCGCGAAGGTTTATGACGCGTTTTGCCGATCGGCTGCTGTTCGCCCGCGACAATTACGGGCAGGATCTGCATCAGTTCCTTGCGACGCTCGACCTGCCGCGCGACGTCGCGCAGAAGATCTACAGCGACAACGCCCGCCGCCTCGTGCCGGCTGACTGATGGTCTTGCACGGCGCGCTTGTGTGGATTGCTCATGCCCTACGAGTTGCCGTGCACAGGGGTATTGCGCCGGTTCTTTTGTGGCACGCACAAGCGAGGCGCAGGCATGTGGATTCACTCGTGGCCTTGGCCGGGAGACGGACAGGCGCGACAGGTGGCTGAGGGGTGGGCATGGGCTTAACCAAACAAGGCACGGCGGAACAGCGTGATCTCAAGACCGAGCGGGTCGACGCCGACCTGGTCGTGATAGGCGGCGGGCTGGCGGGCACGTGCTGCGCGGTTACGGCTGCACGGGCGGGTATCCGCGTTGCGCTGGTGCAGGATCGCCCGGTGCTGGGCGGCAACGCATCGAGCGAGGTGCGGCTGTGGACGCTGGGCGCGACGGCCCACATGGGCAACAACAATCGCTGGGCCCGCGAGGGGGGCGTGATCGACGAGATCCTCGTCGAGAACCTCTACCGCAACCGGCGGGGCAACGCCGTCATCCTCGACACGATCCTGCTGGAGAAAGTTTGCGCCGAACAAAACATCACGCTGCTGCTGAACACCGCGGCGCTGGAAGTGAGCAAGTCGGCGGCCGACCGCATCGCGTCGGTCCGGGCGTTCAACAGCCAGAACTCCACGATGTACGAGTTGCACGCGCCGCTGTTCTGCGACGCCTCGGGCGACGGCGTGGTCGGCTTTCTGGCCGGGGCGGCGTTTCGCATGGGGGCCGAGCCGCGCGACGAGTTTGGCGAGGGCTTCGCGCCCGACGAGGCCTACGGACACCTGCTGGGTCATACGATCTACTTCTTCACGAAGGACGCGGGCCGACCGGTCCGGTTCGTGCCGCCGGCCTATGCGCTGGACGACATCACGAAGATCCCGCGTTACGGTCAGTTCAACGCCCATAGGCAGGGCGCCCACCTTTGGTGGATCGAGTACGGCGGGCGACTCGACACCGTGCACGACACCGAGGCGATCAAGTGGGAGTTATGGAAGGTGGTCTACGGTGTGTGGAACCACATCAAGAATTCGGGGCACTTCCCCGAGGCCGACACGCTCACGCTCGAGTGGGTCGGCCTGATCCCCGGCAAGCGCGAGAGCCGGCGGTTCGAAGGCGCCTACATGCTGCGGCAGCAGGACATCATCGAGCAGCGCGAGCACGACGACGTCGTCGCGCACGGCGGCTGGTCGATCGACCTGCACCCAGCCGACGGGGTGTACAGCGCCAGGCCCGGCTGCGATCAGTGGCACGCCAAGGGCGTGTACGGCGTTCCATATCGGTGTATGTACAGCCGTGACATCTCCAATCTCTTCCTTGCAGGGCGGATTCTTAGCGCGTCGCACGTGGCGTTCGGCTCGACGCGTGTGATGGCCACGTTGGCGGCGTGCGGGCAGGCCGTCGGGATGGCGGCCGCGCTGTGCACGCGCGACGGCTTGGGGCCAAGCGATCTGAGTGATGCACCGCATATCGAGCGGCTACAGCGCGGACTGATGCGCGCGGGGCAGTTTGTTCCCGGGCATCGGCTCGACGACCCGGACGACTTGGCGCGACAGGCAACGATCACAGCCTCGAGTAGCCTGCGACTGGCAGAGCTGCCGGCCGACGGGCCACCGCTGCGGCTCGAGAAATCGTGGGCCCAGTTGCTGCCGGTGCAGGCTGGACCGATGCCGAAGGCGTCGTTCGTTGTCGATGTGACGGCCGCTACGATTCTCGAACTCGAGCTGCGAACCAGCAGCCGACTCGGCAACTTCACGCCCGACGTGAGACTGGCGAGCAAGCGGGTCGACGTGAAACCGGCAGACGGCCGGCGCGTATCCGTCGACTTTGGTGTGACGGTTGATGAGTCGCGATACGTCTTCGTGTGCCTGATGGCCAACCAGCACGTTGCGGTTCGCACGAGCGAACGGCGGATCAGCGGGTTGGCGTCGGTCGTGCACCGCCGCGACCAGGAGCCGCCGGATGATATCGGGGTCGAGACGTTTGAGTTCTGGACGCCGATGCGTCGGCCCGACGGGCGAAACCTGGCTGTGCAGATCGATCCGCCAGTCGAGTTGTTCGGGCCGGAGCAAGCTATCAACGGCATCGCCCGCCCGACAAACGCCCCCAACGCGTGGGTGGCCGACCCGAACGATGACGCGCCCACGCTGACGCTGCGATGGTTGGTGCCGCAGAAGATTCGGCGCGTCGAGATGAGCTTTGATACCGATTTTGAACACCCGCTCGAATCGGTGTTCTGGAACCACCCGGAAAACGTGATACCGTTCTGCGTGCGGCACTACCGCATTCGCGACGCGAGTGGGCGCTGCGTGGCTGAATGCACCGACAATCACCAGACGCGCAACACGATCGTGCTGGACCCGCCGGCCGAGACCGAGCAATTGACGATCGAGCTACTGACCACGCACGGAGGCACACCGCCGTCGCTGTTCGACGTCCGCTGCTACGCCGGCGCGTGACCCTGCGCACGCAGACCGAGAGAGAACCAATATGCCCGACGCAACGGAAGTGGCCGATCTGCTTGCCCGCACCGAACGCTACCTGACCGAGACGCTGCTGCCATTCTGGATCGAGCGCTCGCCGGACAAGCAGTTCGGAGGGTTTCTGACCTACTTCGACCGCGACGGCCAGCCGACGGGCGAGACGACCAAGACCTTCCTCATGCAGATCCGCATGCTCTACACCATGGCCAGCGCGCATCGCGCCGGCTACGGCGATGGCCAATGCGCCGCGCTGGCCCGCATGGGCGCCGACTTTATCCTCGATCACTACTGGGATGCCGAGCACGACGGGTGGATCTGGATTGCCGATCGCGCCGGCCGGCTGATCAACCGCGACAAGGTGGGCTACGGGCAGTGCTTCGGAATCTACGCGATGAGCGAGTACTATCTCGCCACGCACGACCCGCGCGGGCGCGACGCCGCCCTGCGCACCTACGCCGCGGTGGCTGAGCACATGGCCGACACGCGGCACGGCGGCTTCTTCGAACTGATGCAGCTCGACTGGCAGCCGCAGCCAGCGGGCCCGAAGGGCGGCGACCGCAAAAGCCTCGACGTGCACATGCACATGATGGAGGCGCTCACCACGCTGTATGAGATGACCGGCCACCCCACGCACCGTCGGCGCCTGCTGGAGGTGGTCGACCTGATCCTGACGCGCATGCTCCACCCGCGATACGGCACGGGGTATATGCAGTTCTCACTCGACTTCGAGTCGCTGCCCGCGATCCTCTTTGACACCACTTGGGGTCGCGACGCCCAGCCGGAAGACGGCGTGGCCCGCCCGCTGGACCTCACGTCGTACGGCCACAACGTCGAGCTGGCCTGGCTGCTGCTGCACGCAGCCGACGTGCTGGGCGAGCCGAGGGAGCGCTACCGCGAGGTCGCCCGCAAGCTCTTCGATCACGCCGTCGACTTCGGTGTCGACCGCGAGCACGGCGGCGTGTACGTGGAGGGCCCGGTCGACGCACCACCGACGGAGTTCGAGAAGCAGTTCTGGCAGCAGGCTGAGATGCTGGTCGGCATGCTCGATGCATACCTGCTGACCGGCGAGCAGCGCTACTGGGACGCATTTCGGAATGTGTACGACTTCGTGTTCGCGCGCTTCGTCAACCTGGCTGGCGGCGGTGAATGGTACGAGCGCCTTAACCGCCTCGGCCGCCCCATCGACGACGCCCTCGCCCACGCCTGGAAGATCAGCTACCACACCGTCCGCTCGATGATTCAGACCATCGACCGCCTCCGCCGGCTATCTGGGTGACGTGAAGCCACGGTGGCACCCCGGACCGCTATAAAGTGTTTCTATATAACGACTTGTGGTGGTCGCAGAGCGAATGCGCCCGGAAGTACTAATCATGTACTAAATCGTGCCAAATTAGTATTAGGATAATCTCTGTGCGCATAACATTCTGCTGTGTAGACACTTGCGGCGATCAGGACCTTCTGGGTGTGCAGCTGGCCGGACACGCTCAGTTCCTTGGGCAGGCACTTGCTGTCGCGTGCCGGCGCAGCGTGATAGGCGGATTACTCTGCAGGCTGCCTCATGTCTGACCGCGCCAGGTTCTTGATCACTTCCACAACGTACTTCGCGCACAGCGGGCCGGTTTCGTCGATCTTCACGTCCGGGCTCAGCAGCTCGTTGTCGGAGATGATGCGGATCGCCACAAACCGCGTGTCCAGCGCCCGGGCGGCCATCGCCGAAAAGGCCGACTCCATGTCTTCGCTGACCGTGCCGAACTTGGTGTGGTTCCACGCGATCAGGTCCAACTCGCGATTCCATTGATGGGCCGACCCGATGCGTCCGCGCACGAGCCGACCGCCCTCATACGGCGTGGCCTCAGCCACGGCCAGCGCGGCCTCGTCGCCCGGTACGCCGCGAAGTGTGGTCCTCTTCTCGCCGTCGAGCCGGAAGCGGTTATACCGCGGCTGCCACCGCTCGATCTTTACCCCTGTGCCCGCATCGCCGTGGCTGCTGGTAAACGCGCCGTATTCAATGCACGAGCTGCCCAGCACGATGTCGCCGACCTTCACATCCGACACATGCCCGCCGGCGGTGCCCTGGTTGATGACCAGGCGCGGGCGAAACCGCTCGATGCCCAGCACCGTGGCGATGGCCGCGTTGGTCGGGCCTACTTCGGTCCGGCTGACGACCACGCGCTGCGGGCCGATCCGCCCTTTCCAGAACGTCCACGCGGCGATCTGAATGCGCTCGGCACCCTCCAGCGCGTCCAGTAGTGGCTGGATCTCGACGTCCATGGCGCCCTGGACGAGGACGTCGCAGCCGAACGCCGGCCCACTCGTCATTGCCTCGCGTGCCGTCGCGCCGACGGGCTGCACTTGCGATACCGCAATCCACACGGCCACCAGAAGGCTCGCGCATACAACGATGCGTGACATGGTATACCTTTCTTCAGGGTTCCCCGGGTCGAATAGACGGGGCGTATTATGCGCGTAGGTCGGGCGCCTGTCACGGACCGAGCGTGTGAATCAATGCCACGTCGCTGGCCGCTTCAGCACAAAGCCGTTCTCTTTAAGCACGGAGTCCGGGAACTGGCTCCGGGCAAGTTTGACCCGCCCAATCCTGAAATAGGCGGCCGCGACTCTCCGCAAATCCTTGGAGGAACGCTTCGGTGGGAAGGCCACTACTATGCGCTTTTGAGGGTACAGCTCCCGGACCGTGGCCACCGGGCCCGTGAGGTCACTGTCGGCGGAGACGAGAAGCGCCGTGTCGAATGCATCCTGAAAGGCGTCTTTCATCAGTTCGACGGCGATGTTGACGTCGGTCATTTTCTCGCTCGGCACGCGATCCGCAAAGCCGCACCGGCGGCACAACCGTTCCGTGAGAAGGTACTTTCCGTAAAAGATCTGCACACCCGCGAGCGTGCCCAGCGCCTCCAGGTAGGTGGACTGCCGTTTAACCTTCTCTTTCGGCGCGGAAATCCTTGCGGTAAAGTACTTTACGCCAAGAAGCCGCTGGGCAGGCCTCAACAGACTCCTGGTCAGCTCCCACATATTCAGCCAGTAGTACCGCCGCCACCCGCTGGTCTTCAGGCCATAGTAAAGAAAGGTTGAACCCGTCCACGTAAGCCAGCAATCGCTCGGACTTGCCTGGATTTGGAGTGTCCACGGCCCGAAATATAGGGTATAATTGTGTTAGTTAGCAACCCCGGGGATAGTATCCCCGGCCCGACGCCCCTTCTTATGGAGGGGCGTTTCGCTTTGGTGTGCCAGGCATGGCGTTTGACTTGGAGGTGCAAGTCCTCTGGGGGCCTTGACGGCAGGAACCCCTAGCCGAACAGCAAGGGCGTCGCCGCGAGGCGGGGTCTGAAGGAAGCTGTAAGCAAAGCTCCGGCCCGAGGAACACGAACCGCATACGAGGCGTCCGTCGAGGGGCGAGCGGGCCAGAGTACGCAAAGCCCGATGCCATCCGGACTCGAACGGGCGTAG
>DATKUK010000113.1:0-39189 GCA_035530655.1 Phycisphaerae bacterium | reverse complement strand
TCCTGGCCAACCCGTTTCGGCTGCTTCTGGCATCCGCCGCCTATGAGCTGCTCGAAGCATCTGCGACGCGCGGTCCTGAAGGGTACGCAACTGGCCCAAGCCCGGGTCGGTACCCTTCGCGTCAAGTTGCTGAAGGTCGCGACTCGCGTCACGGTTTCGGTACGTCGTGTGGTCCTGCACCTGTTCAGCTACTATCCCTACCGGCAGCTCTTCACTCGCGTCGTGGCACGGCTGGTGCCCATCTGACCCGCGGACAACTCGAATCGGTCGCGGGGGAAAGGGGGAGTTCTGCCCTCAACCGGCCCCGCCCCATCGCCAAGCCGCAGACGGTCCGCGATCATCCCAAAACGCGAAGCTCATAGCTCATGGTGCAATAAGCAGGCTAGCGACCGGTCAGGCCACGTCACGGACGGGTGCCGACGGTCTCGTAGAGCAGCAGCGGGGCGTCCTGGGTGCCGATGGGAAAGATCTGCCTGGCCAGGCGGGTCCACAGAAAGTCCTGATTCTCGCGGAAGGCGTCCGGGGGATGGGTCGAATCCATCAGGGCGTAGGGGTCAGACACGTGGTTGAGACCCAGCAGATGTCCGGCTTCGTGTGAGCCCACGTTGCCCAGGGCCACACCCATCTGCTCGAGGGTCGGCTCGGTGCCGAACACGCTGACGAAGCTTCCGACAAAGATGATGGCCTGGTCCTCGGGGTCACGGTTGTAGAAGTCGATATTCTCCGAGATGCCAAACAGGTCGGGATCGCGCCCGCCGAAGTGGATCACCGAGTAAGGCTCGTCCGGCTGTTGGTCGTCGGTGGTCAGAACCACCACGTCGTAGGGCAGGAAGTTCTCGTCAAACGTCTGGTAGATAATGTCGATCAGTTCGTCGGTCTGCTCATCGTCGAAGCCGACATCGGTCGCGGAGAACGACGAGAGGTTGAACGTGCCGACGTCGTCGATCACCGTCCGCCCGCCGTTGAAATCCAGCACAATGATCTGGGCCCTGGGGGCGGGCACTTGGCCGTCGCGCGTGATCGTCACGATCAGCTCGTACGAGCCGGCCGTCTGCGTACCGAACTCCTCGGCAATACCCAGGAAGTAGTGCGGGCTGTCGTGCCGAACGATTTCGGAGAATTCAAACGATCGACTGCCGACTGTATCGACCGGATTGGTAACGAAGAGACGCCCTTCGACGTCGAAGATCGCGGTGGTCGGCAGCAGGTCACCGAACGTTACCTCGAGCTGGACGCGAACGTGGTCTCCGGCTTGGAGGGATCCGAGGTCGTAGACGTCGATGTCTCCCAGGTCAATCAGTCCCCAGAGATAGGCGGTTCCTGACGGGTCGAAGCTTGCCCGAATGGCCGAATCGAAGGTGTTGTTGGGCTCACTGCTACGGGCTTCGCGCTGGAAACGCGGATCCGGCGGCGGTGCGCATCCAACCACGCTGGCTGCCACAACGACCCATACCGACAACAGCGCCAGTGACCTAGGCAACGGTGAGGGCCTCGGAACGACCCAACGCGTATACGTCATCACTTCTCCCCGCCCACCAGACGCTCCAAGGCGTCGGTGCTTGCTGCTGCCGCGCCGGCTGACCCCCTCAGCAGCGCTCGGTCATTCCTAACTATTGGCCCCTCGACCGCCTCAGTCAAGGGCGGCTTCTCGCCGCCGCGGATGCGATGATCCGCTCAGGTACGGAAAGCCGCCATGATGGCCGATAAAACGACACGGTTTTTGTCACGCGGCGCCGTCAACGATCGAAATCAACTCCTGCCCAATTCCGCACTACGGACCGAGGCAAACCGCGCCCAACGAACCAAGATCGCCCCCGCGATCGCTTAAGGCCACGGAACAGGGTCCACATCGCGACTGGCAGCCACCTGTAGGAGGGTCGAAAAATCGGCAATAGCCAGGGCTACGCAAACGTCGGCCGCCCCATAGTACATCCACAACTTATCGTCCCTAACCAGGGCGCCGCATGTAAAAACAATGTTGCCCCGCTCGCCGAACCGCTCGTAATCCTCGCGCGGATTGAATACCCATCCCGGGTGTCGGCGAATGACGCGATGCGGCTCTTCCAGGTCCAACAGCGCCAATCCCAGGCGGTAGATCGCGTTGCCGCCTAGCATCTTGACGCCGTGATAAACGATCAGCCAGCCCTCGGGTGTCTCAATCGGTACCGTCCCCGCACCGACCTTCACGCCGTCCCACCACGGGCCGCCGCGCTCCGGCAGCACGCACTCGTGCTGTCCCCAGTGGACCAGGTCCTCGGAATACGCCACCCAGATGTGCTGAAGATCGCCGGCCATGGGGCGGTGCAGCAACGCCCACTTGCCTCGGACGCGCCGGGGAAACAACGCAGCGTCCTTGTTATTGGGCGAAAGGGCCATGCCCAACCGCTCGACCGACCGGAAGTCGTGCGTACGGGCCAGCATGACAGCCGCCCCCACCGGCGAGTAGGCCGTGTACGCAATCACCCAGCAGTCCAGCTCGTCCACGCGCGTGAGGCGCGGGTCCTCACAGCCGAACTGCTCGTAGCGATGCGCGTGCGCGCCGGCGGCCATCAACGGCTGCGGTCTGACCTGCCAGTTATTCACGCCGTCGTCGCTGAAGGCGGGCACCAGATGCGAAAGCCCCTGGCGGTCCTCCACCCGCAGCAACAGCATGACCTTGCCGTCCACCTCGGCCACGCCGGGGTTATACACTCCGCTGGTCTCGAAAGGCATATTGTGCACGTCCAGGAGGGGGTTTTTCTCGTGACGCGCGAACAGTTCGGGGCTAGCCATGAGTGAATCTCCCTGCCTTATCCGCTTCGGAGCGGCCCGACCTCTCCGAAGCGCGAAGGGCGAAAGCTACGGTCGCCCTCTTTGGTCTATGTGGGGCGCCCGTGGCCGAGGCCGGTAAGCTAACCGCGGCGGACGAAGCTGGCAACGTCGCGGTCACCGCGGGCCGCGTCGTGGGGCACGCGCGGCGTGCTCCAGCGTCTGGACGAAAGTGTCGGCCAGCCGATCGCGTGCGAACTGGGTTTCGGCCAGATCCCGCGCCCGGCGGCCCATCTGACGGCGTTGGTCGGGGTGGTCGCGCAGCCACAGCACGGCGTCGGCAAAGGCACCCGGATCGTCGGGGGGCACAGCTACGCCGCACTCGTGCTGTTGGATCAGGTCGGCAAGCCAGCCCGGGTAGTTGTTCAGCACGGGCAGTCCACACGCGATGTAATCGAAGAACTTGTTGGGGCTGGTGCCGTAGTAGAAGGCCGGCACGTTCTTGAGGATTTGCATGCCCGCGCCCATGCCCGGCAGGATGCGGGCCAGCGACTGCTTCGACATGGGCGGAACCCAACTGACCAGATCGTCGAGCTGCTCGCGGCGACTGCGATCCATCAGGCGCTGCTTTTCGCTGCCCTGGCCGATGAAAACGAACCGCACCCCTGTCTGACCGCGACGCCTCAGCTCGGCGGCCGCATCAAGTACGGCATCGAGGCCGTTGGCCCGGCCGTGGGCGCCGGTGAATACCAGACGGAAGTCGTCGGGCTCACCGAAGCGTTCGTCCTGTAAACGCTGGTCGCCGGGTTGGAACAGATCGACGTCGCAACAGTTGGGGATCAGCGCAACTCGCTCGGGCGGGAATCCGGTCCGGCAGACGCCCTCCTTGATACCGGGGGCTAGAGCGATGACCCAATCGGCGGCGCGATAGATCCTGCGTTCCAGCCGTCGGAGATACCAGGTGAGCATCGGGTTTCGGATGATGCCCATGGCGATGGGGATCTCCGGCCAGAGGTCGCGGACCTCGAAGACGAACGGCACGCCGAGACGTCGGGCTGCCTTCATGCCCGGTATGCCCACCGTCAGGGGAGTGGAGGTGGCCAGGATCAGGTCGGCATCAAGGCGACTGACGACGCGGGTGGCGGCCGCGGCAAAGCGGCCGAACGCCAGCACCCGCCGGCTGAAGCCCATCCAGTTGGCGTAGCTTTCGGCAATGCACTTCACGTCGATGCCGTCGACGTGGTACTCGGTGACGCGACGGGTCAGATCCACGTCGGCGTCACGATGTTCGTAGGCCCCGGAGACCATGGTGACGCGGTGACCGGCCGCCAGAAGGCGACGGCTCATTTCGTAGGACCGCGTGCCGCTCGAACCACGCGGTGTGGTGAAGTGCTGATGGATGTAGGCAACGTGCATGACTTTGCCGGCAGCTAGGATACGTCGGGCTGTTTGCCGACATCGGCGGGCGCCCGGACCGATGACAGGTCGGCTCGTCCGAGCCCCACCAGGGTTATGATCCGTTGTGGCAGTCGGCCACGCAAGACGACATCGAGCACCGGCGCCGGTTCAGTCCGACCGTAGGACGGTGACACAAGGCCCTGCACATGATCCGGCTCGTCGCGCCCGCGGATGACGGCGAAGTCCCTCAGGGCGGTCGAATCGGCTGACACCTTGATCGTTACACTCCCAATGGCTGGAGAGAATTGAACCGTGGTATCGGTGCGGTCAATCACATACGGCGAATCAATTACATGCCATCGCAGCGTCAAGCCATGCACGCCGGCGCCCAGCACGTTGTCCGTGATGCGCCAGAGACCGCCATCGACCGCCTCGACGGTGCGACGATGCACCACGTGCCACGGACGGCGGCTGTAGGCGTAGTGCTCGCCGACGAACATCGGACAGGCATCCTCAGGGCGGAAGTCGACCAGGCTAGCGCGCGGCCACGGGAGCCACAGGTAACGGGAAACCAGCTCGAGCGGGTCCTGACCGTCCACCTCGACGGTGTTGTGCGCGGCCATCGACTTGAAGTAGCGCTCGAGGTCGGCCCGGCCCGGCAGGTAGTAGCGGTACGTGCCGCAGTCGTGCAGGATGTTGCACCCCCGCCACCAGAGGTCGACATGCAACAGGTCGCAATGAGCAGGCCGATCGCGATAGGTATGACAGCGGATCATGGCCCAACTGTCCGTGCGGCGCAGGGTATAGCAGCCGCCCGTGCGAAAAGACGACGACCTGTGTGCCACAGCAGGGGCTTGCCCAGCTTTCAGGGCTTGCGCGCCGAACAGCCACACAAGCTGCTCGTCCCACGGGCCGGTCTCGAACAGCCGCTTGCGGTGCACCAGGTAATGGACAGCCTGAATGACGGGTCGGTAGTCGCCGAAGTCACATTCGGTTAGCGGCAGCACGCACGCCCCATCGTTGTTGCCGTAGTTGGGGGCACGTCCCGTGGCAGGATCGATGATCTGGTAAAGGAATTCGCCGGCACGGCCCACGAGTTCATACAGGTCCGCCGGTAGCGGTTCGTCGGCCAGTTCGGCAAGCCGCAGGCCCAGCAGCGCGCCGTCGAGCATGACGCGATGGTAGTTGGCCGAGTGCTGAACGTAGCTGCCGTCGTCATAGATCTGCCGGCGGAGTTCGCGAGTGAGCACGCGGCGCCCGGTTGCCCGCCACGCCGGCGCGTCGTGAAACTCCGGAAAAAGCTGCCCCAATAGCAACAGGCCGCACGCTTCCGAGATGGCATGGTTGTTCTTCTGCGATACGGCGTACTGAATGTCATGAAAGATGCGGTAGCCGCTGGACCAGGCGAGCCCGGCCAGTTGAACCCATCGCTGGGGGCTCGTGGCTGGGTCATCGGCCAACGACCAGAAGCCCAACGCGATGGCCATCGCGCGAACCGCACACTCCTGTCCGTTCTGCCAGTGGATGCCCATAAAGGGCGGGCAGGCGTCCATCCACGAATCGACCCAACGCCAGTACAGGCCGGCTGCATCCACCGCACAGCCGCGGGCCCGCGCACGAGCCAGATCGATCGCCCACGCTGCCCGGGCCGGCTCCCAGAGGGTGCGAATGTCGCCCTGCTCGGGCACATAATCGGGGGTATCGCACCAGATTCTGGCCGGATCACTGCGCCCACCGTCGAACGGGTTAGCGTACCAGTCAATCGGCTGGGGTGAGGGTGAATCGAAGAAGTAGACGCAACGGTCGCCAGCCAGCAGTCTCACCCGCTCGGGCAGATCGGGGCTACGGGCCCCATCGGCGGGGCAGAGGTCCTGCGGCACCTGCGGCGGCTTGCCGAGCGGGAAGAGGAACGGCGGAGGTGACTCGCGCTTGAAGCGGGCATAGCCCTCCGGGTCGTTGGGCATCCCGTCTTGTGTGATCTTGTCCAGGGCGATCTGGTCCCACGGCTGTGGGGCGAATCGGCGGCGCGTCAGCCCGAGCCGGCGGCGGATATACACGCCGCCGCGCAGACAGACGAGCCGCGGGCCCAGGTATCGCAGGATGTAGCAGGCCTTCGTAAGCGGATTCATGGTTGCCGGGCACAGTAGGTCGAACGTGTTACGGCTGGCGGTGCTGGGACAGACTCAACGTCACGCCTTCGGCAGCGGAGCGGACCGCGGCAAAGCTCGCCTGGGTCACCAGGTCGAGTTGATCGAAGCCGATCGGCGATTCGCCCCCGGCCGCTACACGCGCGATGAACTCAGCCATCTCGGCTTTGTGACCCTTGTCCTGACGCATCTTCATCCTCGGCACGCCGGGCCACTGATACGCGCTGAGCCGCCGCCAATTCTCGATCGCGAGGATGCGACCCTCGCTGAAAACCTCGAGCCGCTCCTTGGGATACGCCTTGGGACCGTTGGCCCAGTAGTGAACCGTGCCGATCGAACCGTCCGCATAGGTCATCACGATGCTCATTTTGTCCTGGCGGAGCGGACCGGCCTGCGGGCCGAACATGGCCGCCTGCACGCTGACGATCGGGTGGCCCACGATGAACATCAGCAGGTCGATGAAGTGACAGCCCTCGCCGATGATGCGCCCGCCGCCGATGGCGGGGTCCTGCGTCCAGTGATCGGCGGGGATGGCGCCGGCGTTGACCATCATGTGCAGGGCGACCGGTTGCGAGCGAGCCGACACGAGCTGGCGGACCTTCGCCGCATGCGGGGCAAAGCGCCGGTTGAAGCCGACCATCACGTGCAGGTCGGGATGGTCGGCCGCCGCCTGCCGGACTTGTTCAAGACCTTCCTGATCGATGGCGAGCGGCTTTTCGACAAAGACGTGCTTGCCGGCCTTTAGAGTCTCGACCACGAAGCGAGCGTGGAGGTGGTGCGGCGTGTAGCAGAGCACCGTGTTGACATCGGGGTCGGCCAGAAGCTGCGTGTAGTCGGTGGTGGTGTTTTCGAAGCCGAATTTCCGGGCCGCATGTCTGGCGGCCACATTATCGAGGTCGGCAATCCAGGCCAGCCGGGCGCTGGTTCGTGCCAAAGACGGCAGGCCCACACCCCGTGCGAACTGACCCGCCCCAATCACGCCCACCGTGACACCGCCGGCGGCTGGGCGGTCGGTCGGTTCGCGTCGCGGCACGGCCAGCACGGTGTCGCGGCTGACCTGCTGGTCGGGATAGGTCAGGACGATGCCCAGGGCGTTGCGGTCGTCGGTAAGCACCTGATAGGCGCCGGCTGCGTCGGCCTGGGCGAATCGATGCGAGACCAGCGATTCGACCTCTAGCCGGTCGGTCGCCAGCATGTCGAGCACGGCTTCGAAGTTTCGCTGCTCGGTCCAGCGGACGAACCCTAAGGGGTAGTCCTGCCCGCGATCTTCATAGGCCGAGTCGTAACGGCCGGGACCGTAGGAGCAGGAAACCTGGAACGTGATCTCCTTCTCGTAGAAATCCGCCCGGTTCAGGTGGAGGCCGACCACGCCCACCAGCACGATCCGCCCGTGCTTGCGGCACATGTGGGCGGCCTGACGGACAATCTCGTCGCTCTTGGCCGATGCGGCGATGAGCACCCCGTCGACCCCTCGCTGCCGCGACAGGGCCATGGCTGCACCGACCGGGTCGAGCCCGCCGGACAGGTCGATCGTTTCGGCGCCGAAGGACTCGGCCAACGCCGCCCGGGCCGGGTCGACGTCGATACCGATCACGCGACAACCCGAAGCCCGCAGCAGTTGCACGGCGCTCAGGCCGATCAGCCCCAGGCCGGTCACCACGATCGTCTCGCCCAGCGTGGGTCCGATAAGCCGCACGCCCTGAAGGGCGATCGATGAGAGGACGGTGAAGGCGGCCTGCTCGTCGCTGACCTCGTCGGGGATGCGGGCACACAGGTTGACCGGCACGCTGACGACCTCGGCGTGTCGGCCGTTGCTGGCCACGCGGTCGCCCGGTGCGAAGCCGGTTACGCCCGGGCCCACCTCCAGCACCACGCCGGCGTTGCAGTAGCCCAGTGGCAGCGGCTCGTCGAGCCGGGTGAAGACGGCCTCGAGCGTGGGCAGCAGCCCGTCGGCCTTGATCTTGTCGAGCACCTGTTTGACCCGCTCGGGCTGGGAGCGGGCCTTGGCGAGCAGGTTGGCCCGGCTGAAATCGACCAGCATCCGCTCGGTGCCGGCTGAGATGAGGCTGCGGGTGGTGCGGATGAGCAGATGCCCCGGTCGAACCACGGGACAGGGCACATCGGCCAGCTCGAGCTGGCCGGTGCGAAGGTGCTGGAGGACCTGTTTCAACGTGCCAACTCCTTATCGGACGCACGCCCACTGAGAGCGCAAACCCACCGCAGACAGGCTGTTAGCTTACTGCGGCGCGGGAGGGTTGCCAACTGCGGCCGCCCGTCTGACGGCTTGATCGGCAGGGGCCAGGCGCGGCTGGCGGAGCAGACGAATAAGACGTCAGCCGACGCGGCAGCTTGAGTTGCTCTAGAGCCAGCGTGCGCTCGGCCGCCTGTCCGCCCGACGCCACCACCACGCAGCAAGCAACCATCCAGTCCATCCGCTCATCGGCTCAGCTCCCGCGCTCAAGCGTTGTTGGAGACCGCATCACCAGCGGCCGGTCCGCACAACGGGGTCGCCTAGATGGCCTCCCAGGCGATCCGCTTGCCCTGTCGTAGTTTTGTAGGCCTGCACGCTCGCAAGGGCAAACCCTCTGAGCTGGGACCGCTGCGGGCAAGGCCCGCCCGGCTACCACAGACGCCTGTGAGTTGTGAAAACCGCATTCCGCATTTACGGCCGCAACAAGAGGTTACAAGCGATCGACAAATTCTTGAGAAATTTGTTTGACCAGCCCAAGATGTTGGGGTATCAAGGAGATTAGCCGCCATATTTGGTGGGCGGTGCCCGCTGGCCGAGCCAGCGGGCGATCTGTGGTAACGCCTGATCCAATCTCTGGTGACGAGCCGGGGGGTTGAGCCGCTGGCTCCTGGGGTGGGATGTAGATTGTGCGCTGATAGCGTGCAAAGATACATACTTAAGGCACTTTTTTACCGGGAGTTAGGGTCATCATGCTGACAGGGACGGAAGCTGGCAGCTCGACGGCAGCCAAGGCGGGTCTTCCCGGCCTGACCGGGAACGCCCTCCGCGTGCTTGAGGCGCGATACCTCAAGAAAGACGAGCAGGGACGCTTCGTTGAGACGCCGCAGGAGCTTTTCCAGCGAGTCGCGCACACCGTTGCGGACATCGAGCTGCTCTACGGCAACGATCGCGCACAGCGAGATCACTGGCAGGAGATCTTCTACGATCTGATGACCAGCGGGGCGTTCATGCCCAACAGCCCGACGCTGATGAACGCCGGGCGCGAGATGGGCATGCTCAGCGCATGCTTCGTGCTGCCGGTCAAGGACAGCGTTGAAGAGATCTTCGATTCCATCAAGTACACAGCGATGATTCAGAAGGCTGGTGGCGGCACGGGGTTCGCCTTCGACGAGCTGAGGCCCACCGGCGATTACATCCGCAGCTCGGGCGGGACGACCAGCGGGCCGATCAGCTTCTGGCGGGCCTTCAGCGAGGCCACCAACGCGATCCAGCAGGGGGCGTTTCGCCGTGGGGCGAACATGGGGATGATGTACATCCATCACCCCGACGTCCTCAAGTTTCTGCACGCCAAGCAGGACTTGTCGGCCTTTACCAACTACAACATTTCCGTCAAGGTCACCGATTCCTGGATGCAGGCGTTCACCGAGCGTGCGGACTCACCGCACATCGTCGTGAACCCCCGCACAGGCAAGCAGTACTACCTGCCCAAGGATCTGGATATATGGACGTATACGATCCGGTCGCTGGTGCCGGTGGCCCAAGCGGGTGAGACGCCGCCCGTCGACGTTTACACAAAAGCCGACATCTGGGCGATCATCGTCGGCAACGCGTGGCAGACGGGCGAACCGGGTCTGGCCTTCATCGATCGCATCAACGAAGACAACCCCACACCCCACATCGGTCGGATCGAGGCCACCAACCCCTGTGGTGAGCAGCCGCTGCTGCCCTACGAGGCCTGCAACCTCGGCAGCGTGAACCTGGGCATGTTCGTGACCAGTCCTGCCACCGAGCAGGCTGCCATCGACTGGGACCGACTGCAGAGCACCGTGCACCGTGCGGTCCGCTTCCTGGACAACATCATTGACGCCAATCGCTACCCGCTGTCGCAGATCGAGCAGATGTGCAAAGCCAATCGTAAGATCGGTCTGGGGCTGATGGGCTTCGCCGACGCGCTGTACAAGCTGAACGTGCCCTACAACAGCGAGGAGGCACTCGAGTGGGCCGGTCGCTTCATGAAATTCGTGAACGACGAGGCCCACGACTATTCCGAGAAGCTGGCGGGCGAGCGGGGATGTTTTCCCAACTGGCACGGCAGCCGGTGGCAGACCGAGCACGGTCGCCCGATGCGTAACGCAGCCACCACCACCGTCGCCCCCACCGGCACGATCAGTATCATTGCGAACTGCTCGGGCGGCATCGAACCGCTGTTCAGCTTGGTGTTCTATCGCAACGTGCTGAAAGGCCAGGACCAGAGCAGCAAGCCCATGGTCGAGGTGAATGAGACCTTCCTGCACGTGGCGAAACGCGAAGGTTTCTATAGCGAGGGTCTGACGGATCAGATTGCCAGGGATGGCACCCTCGCTCATATTGAGGACATCCCTGAGCGTGTACGTCGCGTCTTCGTCTGCGCCCACGACATCGAGCCGGAGTGGCACGTTCGCATGCAGGCGGCGTTTCAGCGTTATTGCGACGCGTCGATCTCCAAGACGATCAATTTCCCCAACAGCGCCACGGTCGAGGGGGTCGACACCATCTACCGCCGCGCGTTTGAGTTGCGGTGCAAAGGCATCACGGTCTATCGGGACGGTTGCCGAGAGGCGCAGCCCATGGCACTGAAGGGCAAAGAGCCGGAAGTACCCGACGCTCGGCAGGAAGCGTCGCCATCCGAGGCCGCGGTCCTCGAACCCCGCGAGTTGCCGGAGATCGTCTCGGGCCTGCGCATCCGGCAGATGACGCCCTTCGGCAACATGCACGTCAAGATCACCGTCGATCCTCGTAGCGAGCGCGAGCTGGAGGTGTTTGCCCAATTGGGCAAAGGCGGCGACGTGGCCACGAGTGACCTGGAGGCGATTTGCCGGATGGTCAGCCTATGGCTGCGAGCCGGCGGGACCCTCAAGCATGTTGTGCAGCAACTGAAGGACATCGGGTCGAGCCTTCAAGTCCCGACCCGGGATGGTAAGATCATGAGCCTGGGTGACGGGTTGGCCCGCGCCCTGATGAAGTATCGGCGAGCCAAGGAGCACTTCGGTCTGAAGGATCTGTTGCTCGGTGATGTCGACTTGGCCGAATTGGACGAGACTCTGCACAACGGCAATGGAAACGGCAACGGACACGGTCGCGGCGGCAACGGGCACGGACAAGGCAGGGCCGCCGAGGCCCCGATCGTCGAGCCCGACCACACCGCCTGGCGACTGGGCTTCAAACTCAAGTGCCCGGAGTGCAGTGGCACCCTGGTATTCGAGGAGGGCTGTGCCAAGTGCTACGAGTGCGGCTACGCCCAGTGCTAGCAGCAAGAAGCATCAAGGTTTCGGGAGGCACTGCCGATAAATCTTTAGGAAAACGTGTAGACAGAAGGTCGATTTGCGGGTATAAACTACGGTGCTTGGGGAAAGGAAAGGCTTAAGGGGTCCGTCGTTGGCGTTCGGGTCGGGCACCTGCGCCACCACCAGGGAGGTGGGAGGGCAGGGCGGATTGGGGAGGCTTCATAACAGTTTATAAGATCTAGAGTTGTGTTGGCTTCTTTCCCCTCCGGAAAGCACCGGGCACGCCTTCGGGCACTCGGTGCTTTCTTTTTTTTGCCCCTGGCGTCTGGCCTACATCGTTTCTCCGCTGGCACCGGCGGGGAGTCGCCACGGGCGGCGAGCGGAAAGTCCCACTCGCCTGGCCAAGCCACCCCAAAAGCCGCAAGAATCGTCGCCCGGCGACGGGAAAGACCTTGTTGGCGGGCTTGGCCGCCCCTAAGATGCCGCCCCGTCGGAGCAGGACCGCCCCCAACCGCAGCGCCCGTCAGCAAGGTGTTTTATGTCAAGAACTTACGGCCCTAGCAGAAGAGTTGGCGTGATCGGGGGGATGGGGCCGGCCGCCACCATCAGGTTGTATGAGCAGATCACTCGGCGAACACCGATCCGTCGCGAACAGGACCACTTGCGGCTGGTCATCGACAGCGACCCGACTGTCCCGGACCGCACCGCCGCGCTGTTGGCAGCGGCGAACAGCGACGGTAAGCCGTCTCTGCCGGCTGCCGACGTCGAGGGCTCGCCGGAGCGACATCTCATTGCCGCCGCCCGGCGCCTCCAGGCCGCGGGGGTAGAGCTGATCGCCGTTGCATGCAACACGGCGCACGCTTGGCACGACAGGATTGGCTCGGCGGTGGACGTGCCGGTGCTACATCTGATCGACGTAACGGCCGACGCTGCCGCCCGCCGCGTCGGCCCCGGTGGACAGGTGGGCCTGCTGGCAACGCTCGGCACGCAGGCGGCTGGACTGTATCAGCACGCGACGGCAAGGATCGGCCTGGACTTGGTGCTCCCCGAGCCACAGACCCAGCAGCAGGTGATGGAGGCCATTATGCAGGTCAAGACTGGCCAGACCGAACCGGCGCGGGTCACCATTCACCGAGCGGGCCGGCAGCTAGTCGCCTGCGGGGCCGCAGCCGTCATCGTGGGCTGCACGGACATCTCCGTGGTGCTGGCTGACGGCGATCTGGACGTTCCGGTGGTGGATTCGACGGTCGCCCTGGCCGAGAGGATCATAGATCTCGCTCGCACGGGTTAGGCCCTGTGGCGACCGACGTATCGCATCGACGCGGACTCATGGACATGCAGAAGCTCTCACGACATCGGCGGATGGTGGTCCTGACCGAGGGGCAGTTGGGCCTGTTCGGGGCCAAGACGGCCGCGTCGGTCATTCGGTACCGTCATCAGGATGTGGTCGCCGTGCTCGACTCCGAGCGGCGGGGTGAGCCCATGGCCAAGTTCCTGCCGTGGGGTCACGACATACCGATCGTTGGGAGTGTCGAAGAGGCCCTGCCGTTGGCGCCTGATGCCCTGCTGGTCGGCATCGCACCGATGGGTGGGCAATTGCCGCAGCGCATGCGGGCTCATCTGATAGCGGCGATCGAGGCTGGGCTGGAAGTCGTAAGCGGCCTGCACTCGGCCCTGGCGGGCGACGGCCAGATTGGCCAGTCGGCACGCCAGCGGGGTGTCCGCATCTGGGATGTTCGGGAGACGGGCGACTTCTGGCAGGTCTCGACGGCTCGGGCCGCGACCTTGCCGGTCAAACGGGTTCTGACCGTTGGGACTGACTGCGTAGTGGGTAAGATGGTGGCGGCGCTGGAGTTGACCGAGGCGGCGAGCACTGCCGGCTGGGATGCTTCGTTCGTGCCGACCGGTCAGACGGGGATCATGATCGCCGGATGGGGCATGGCGGTGGACCGTGTGATCAGCGACTTCGTAGGCGGGGCGGCCGAATGGCTGGTAAGCCAGGTGGCCGACCGGCAGGTGTGTTTCATCGAGGGCCAAGGCAGCCTCGGGCACCCGGGTTACTCGGGCGTGGCGCTGGGGCTGCTGCACGGTTCGTGCCCGGACGCGTTGGTGATGTGTCATCGTCCGGGGCGCGACCGGCATCACGGTATCGAGGCACCCGTGGCACTGCTGGCGGAGCAGATCGAGCTTACCGAGGCGATGGCGGCGTTGGTGCATCCTTGCAGAGTCGTGGGCCTGTGTATCAACACTGCCGAGATGGAACCGGCGCAGGCCCGGCGGGCAATCGATCAAGCCGCCGATCAGACCGGACTGCCGGCGGTCGATGTGCTGCGCGATGGCTGTGGCCCGTTGATCAAGGCGTTGGGCCAGGCGCTTGGAATGGCATAACCGGTGGTCGATAGGCCCGATCGCCTGCCGCATGCTGATAGACATACGGACGACCGAGGCACCCGCGACAAGGCAACTTACCATCGAACGGCAGCCGGCTTGATGTTCGGTGCGCGTCGGGCACAATTAGGCAAAGCCGCAGGGGCCGGCTGATGGAATTCCGTCGGCGCCGATAACCTCTTCAGTCGGTGGCAGCCGCTACCGATCAATGCGGTACCGGCGCCTGGGGCGTTAGGTGCAGACAGGGAGTTCGGGGGCATTAGCGAAAAGGTAAGGATGGACAAAATACGAACGTTCACTGTCGTGCCGGCGCTGCCGGCTGAACTCCAGCCACTGAGGGAACTGGCCTACAACCTGTGGTGGACATGGAACCCGGACGCTTTTGGTCTGTTTCGGCGTCTGGACCTGGAATTGTGGGAGGCGGTCTACCACAATCCGGTCCGTTTTCTCTCACAGATCGACCAGAAGCGCCTGGAGCAAGCGGCTCAGGACCGGGGCTTCCTGTCGCACCAGCAGGAGGTCATGGCATCGCTCGCCAGCTACCTCACCGGGCCCAGTTGGTTCAGTCAGCAATACGGGGAGTTGGCGAATCACGTCATCGCCTATTTCAGCGCGGAGTTCGGTCTGCACGAATCGCTGCCGGTCTACTCCGGGGGCCTGGGGGTGCTTGCCGGTGACATCCTCAAGTCGTGCAGCGACCTGGGGGTACCGGCGGTCGCCGTTGGGCTGCTGTATCGACAAGGTTACTTCGTGCAGTTTCTAACGGGTGATGGCTGGCAACTGGAGGACTACCTGGACCAGGACTTTCATCAGATGCCGCTGTTGCCGGCACACAAGCAGGACGGGAGCCTGCTGCGTTTCCCGCTACGAGTGAAGGACCAGGACGTGCTGGTCCAGGTATGGCGGTGTCAGGTAGGTCGGGTGCCGTTGTACCTGCTGGACACGGACGTGCCGGAGAATAACCGGACAGGTCGGGCCATTACCCAGAGACTCTACGGCGGCGATCAGGGGATGCGCATCCAGCAGGAGATTGTGCTGGGTATCGGGGGCATGACGGCGCTGAGCGAGCTGGGTATCTGCCCGTCGGTATGTCATATGAACGACGGCCATCCGGCCTTTGCGGCGCTGGAGCGCATTCGCCGGGTGATGACGAGCAAGAACCTGGCGTTCGGTCACGCGCGGGAGGCGGTGGTGGCCAGCAACGTGTTCACCACGCATACGCCGGTGCCCGCCGGCATCGATACATTTGCTCCAGACTTAGTGGACTCGTACCTGGGCGCGTACGCGAAGCAGCTAGGCCTGACGCGCCAAGCGTTCCTGGGCCTGGGACGAACGCGGCCGGGCGACGGCAATGAGCCATTCTGCATGGCGATTCTGGGTTTGCGTCTGTCGGGGGTAGCCAACGGGGTCAGCCAGATGCACGGGCAGGTGGCGCGCGACATGTGGGCGGGCGTTTGGCCGGGGGCGCCGGCCAGCGAGGTGCCCATCCGCTCGATCACCAACGGTGTGCACGTTCGCAGTTGGCTGTCCACCGACATGGCAGAACTTTTCGATCGGTACCTCGGTCCGGATTGGTCTTCGAATCCGGTGGACAAGGCGGTCTGGCAGCGTGTGTCGGAGGTGCCGGACGCGGAGTTGTGGCGCGCCCACGAGCGGCGGCGCCAGCGTCTGGTGGCTGTGGTACGGCAACGCCTGCGGCAGCAGCTTCGGCGAGCCGGCGCCCCACCTGCGGAGATCAAGGCCGCCGACGAGGTACTGGACGGCGAGGCGCTGACCATCGGGTTCGCTCGCCGTTTTGCACCGTACAAGCGGGCGAACCTGATCCTGCGCGACAAGGACAAGCTGGCACGGATCCTGACCAACCCGAAAGCCCCTGTGCAGATCATCTTCGCAGGCAAGGCCCACCCTCAGGACAACCGCGGGAAGGATCTGATCAAGGACGTGATCGCCTTTGCCCGGCAGCTGGACATGCGCCGCCACGTCGTCTTTCTGGAAGACTACGACATGAACATCGCCCGGTACCTGGTGCAGGGCGTGGACGTGTGGCTGAACACGCCCAAGCCGTTGCACGAGGCCAGCGGCACGAGCGGAATGAAAGTGCCGCCGAACGGGGGGATCAACATGTCGGTGCTGGACGGCTGGTGGCACGAGGGATGGGACGGGGAGAACGGCTGGGCGATCGGCGACGGGCGCATCTATGAGGACGAGGACTACCAGAACCACGTCGAAGCCGAAAGTGTATACGACCTTATGGAAAAAGAACTCGTGCCGCTGTTCTACGAGCGCGGGGCCGACGATATCCCACGGCGATGGGTGGGCCGGATGAAGGCTTCGATGCAGAGCATCAGCCCGCTGTTCAATACCAACCGCATGGTCGTCGAATACGCCGAGCAACTCTACGCACCGGCTGCACGGCGCTGGAAGCGACTGGAGGCGGATGACTTTGCGGCAGGCAAGGGGCTGGCCGAGTGGAAACAGAAGATGGCCGAGCATTGGGGGCAGGTCAAAGTGTTGTCGGTGCAGGCCGCCGACGCCGACGAACTGGCGGTGGGCTCGAAACTAGAGGTGCAGGCGCGCATTCACCTGGGACCGATCCGACCTGAGGACGTCCTCGTTGAGGTGTTTTACGGGCTGTTGGATCGAGACGGCAAACTTGTCCACGGTCAGTCGCAGGAAATGGCGTGTGAAGGCCCGTGCTCGGCCGAGGGCACCCACCGATATGCCGGCGGCATTCCGTGCGCGAGCAGCGGACAGCACGGCTACGCTATCCGCGTGCTGCCGAAGCACCAGGATCTGACCCACCGCTACGACTCAGGGCTGATCTGTTGGGGGTAGCGCGGCAGGACTCGCCTTCTGCGAGCCGGATTGGAGGATCCGCTCGACGATGCGCTCCCTAAGCTGATCCATCATCCTGCCGTGCTCAACGTTCCACTCGAAGTACTCGCGCCGCTCCACCGGAAGCGGCTCGCGAAGCATCGCCTCGATGATGGGTCGAACCCATTCATCGAGCTCGGCCCAGACGGCATCGGCATCCGGCGCGGCGCGCAGCCACACCTCGAGATATCGCCGGTCGTCGCCTCCCTCGCGAATGCCGAGCATACCCGCTGAGGGGATGACGTGTCCGGCCACATACCGCCAGGCGCTCTCGCGACCCATCTCCAGACCCCAGGCCATCACGCCATCGGCCCGCCGATGCATCGGACGGACGCCTGCCAGATACCGACCGTGCGCGAGGGTCGCGTCGAGGGGACACTTGGCGTACCCCCACACCGTGCCTTTCTCAGCGCGCACGCGCTCGAACAGCTCGGGCTCATCGGCCAGTTCCGACAGGCAGATCAAGTCGCAGTCTTCGAACAGCACGCTGCCCTCGGCCTGTCGAATGAGGCCGAAGACCTTCAGACGACCGTCGGAGTTGTCCCGCACGAGCGACGCGATCTGGCTGTAGCGGCTCTTGGCCCAGTCCATACCTCGCTGGTATTTGAAATCCGGGGGGCCCATCGGGCACAAGGCCAGTTGGGGCCAGGATGCTGTCGCGGCGTGCTCGGCGACGCGTTTGCACCACTGCCCCAGCAGGTCGCTGACCGGCGGGGCGACGTGATCGCGATTTGACTGGTAGTAATTATTCAGATAGCGGAGAATTCGCGCGTCCCGGCCCGGCGACACCTTGCCTTGCGAGACCAGACTGGCGCGCAGCAACTCTTTCTCCAGATCGAGCGTCTGAGGAAACTGATCGGGCGGGCCGGCCAGAAACCACACGATAGGCCCAAAACCCAACTGCCCCGCGCTTTGCAGTTGACGATCGAGGTGAGTGAAGTCAAGGTGCAGCCGCGAGTCGCGGCTGACGCGCACGGTGGGGCAGGTGCCATCGGCCCACACGGCAAAGGTATTGCAGTTGTGCTCCATCAGCAGTTGCTGCATCCGTGGTGTAGGCAGCACATCGCTGAAAAAGCCCAGTCGGCAGTCGGATTGGGCCGGCGAGACCAGATCGATCGGCAGCACGTCGACCCGAACCGCAAGCCGGGCCTGGAGGCGACCGGACGAATCCACCACCTCGACGTGCCCCTGGTACGGGCCGGGCACTGCGTCGGAATCAGCAAACACGTCGAGCCAGAACAGGCTGACTCGGTCGGGGCGGGTCTGGATGCCTGACTCCGGCTGTGGCCACCAGTGCAACGGGCGCGCCATGCTCAGAGGCGGAGTGCCGAGTTTGCCGCAGGTTACATGCTTGACGCGGACGCGACCTCTGAGCGGCTTGCCGTCCATCGTCAGTTCGCCTTCCCGCAGTCTCAGGCCGGTCTGTGCGGCAGCCGTGTACACCAGAACCACACCACCCTCCCACTCGTTCCGCGCCACCTTCAATGACAGGGGAGTTTTCAGGTCTTCGGCGGTGGGCTTGGTGTAGATACGTGATATGGGGCTGTAGATCGAGCGTGTAAAGGCCACCACACCGGACGCAGGCAACGGCGCCATCGCATCGGCTTTCGGCGGTTTCTTGACGGTTAGCGCAACAATCATGAACGGGAAGGCGGCCGGCTGCGTGGTCAGGTCGCTGGCGGCGGCTTTCAGCATGGCCTCGAACTCGTCGATTTCGGCGTCGGTGGCCGGATGCTCGTCCTGCTCGTCGTAAGGACGCGGCGCGCCGACGTAGTGCATGTCGAAGCGGCGGAAGACATCGCGATTCTTTCCGGCCTTATAGTCGCGGTACTCGGCGATATCCTTGAGCGTGGCCGTGCGGTACAGCACCCGCTCACCCGGCTCGATGGTGTCGGTCGTGAAGTCCTCGGGCGAGGCGAATTGCAGGCGCGCTTCGTCCGATCGCCTTGCCTCCTGCAAGGCCTGTTCAGCTTCGATAGGCGTGGCCCGGCGGATCGCCACGCGCACCAAATCAATCGGCCTGAGGCGGGTCAAGAGAAACTGCACGGACCAGCCAAAGGATGGGCCCGTAACCATATCCTCGGCGTCAACCAGGATGGTGTCGGTCACCACGCGCCCGGTGGCTTTCCCGCCAAGGCGCCCGATCATGCGATAGCCCTGTTCGCCGCCGCCGCTGAAGAGCCTGACCGGCCTGGGACGGTAATCCGAGTCGAAGTGCGTCAGCTCGACGGCGTAGAGGCCCGGCGGGGGCGTGGGCGTCTGTCCCCAGAAGTTTGGCACCGAGAAGAAGGCGTTGCCGCCGTGAGCGCGACGGTAGCGGATGCCACCGCGTGTACGCGGGGGCGACCAAGCCATCCGGTCGAGGTCCTGCATGTCCGCCACATCGACACTCACCAGTGCCGATTCCGAAGGCTGGCTCGCCGCCGGCTGCGTGGTGTTGATCGGGGCGGCCAGCGTCTCTGTCGTTCCGCTGAACAGACATAAGCATGCCAAAACAGACAACCGTCTCACGTCAGTCCCTCAGCCCTGTCGCCAACGCCATTCGAAACAATCACTCCGGCACCAAAGGCGCCCGCAGAGACGACTGCTGCGGATACGCCAAACGCGCCTTCTCATGTAACCGACTACGGCGCAACATGCAAGAGCAACCCAGCGGACATGCCGGTGAAGCTTGCATTCACTCCGCTCGGCCGGTTCAATGCCCGCGGCAGCCCGGGTTTGTGTGGTGTGGACAAGGCGCGCCAGAGGGGTTGCCCGACTTGGCCTTCCCGGAGGAGCAGAGGTGTTCACGCCGACCGATCCCAAGCAACAATCGCGTTACGCCGAAGCCGCTCGACTTAGTGCCTACTGGTTCCTCCAGAACCAGAACAGTCCGGCCCAGCCCTGGGGGGGCGTCTACAACAGTGCCGACGAGGGGCGGTTCATTTACGAGTACTATCCAACGACGGGGTGGAGCCGGGGTATGGGGGTGTGGGGGCAGACGTTGGGAATCTTCTCGCTGCTGGCGCTGCGCGAGACGGGGATCGACCTGTCGGTGCAGGCTCAGGGGGCAGCCCAGGCGTGTCTGTTGGGCGCGATCCGTGCAGCCCGGTATATGATGACGCTTCAGATCCTCGACACGCGCGACGAGCGCCGGTTCGGGGCCTTTCGCGAGCACACCCCGCAGGCCAACTTCAGCTTTCCCCGCGACGCGGCCACGGGTGCTTTCGGACTGCTTGCGCTGTACCGCCTGACGCACGAGCAGGAGTACCTCGATCGGGTGCGGATGTTCTGCAAGTGGTACATGACCCACGGAAGCGACGAAGACGGCTGGCCGGTGGTGACCTTCCCCTTTACGACGTGTCAGCCGAAAGATCAGCACCTTGTCGGTCTGTGGCAGGCGGGCGGCGGGCTGATCTACTACTACCTCAGCGAGTTAACCGGCGAAAAGAAATGGGTCGAACAGGGCTTGCGGCCCATCGTCGAGCGGGCGCTGACCATGTTTGACGATACGGAGCAGGCCAACGGCAAAGGAGGCATGGCCAATCTGCACGGGCTGCACGGCAATGACGATTTCGCCACGGTGACCATGCTGGCGGCCTATCGGGCCTTCGGCGAAAAGAAATATCTGGAGCGCTTCGCGCGCAACGTGAGCATGCTGATGGAATGTCAGCATGCCGACGGGAGCTTCCGCAACTTTGCGGGGTGTTTCATGGCCGGGCTGACGATGCTGGACGCTCTGCAACTCGGTGACGCGCTGCCGAAGTCGTTGGACCGTCAGGCGGTGGCCGACGCCGTCGCCCGTGCGGCCGACTTCGGCCTGACCGTCCAGGAGACGCAGTTGCGCGATCCGCGGGCGTTCGGCGGCATGTATGGCCAGAGCATGTATCAAGTCGCGCGGGACCGCATCCACCAGCGCAGCACCGGCTACGCGTCGGTGCTGTATTCGCGGCTGGCGGCGCCCGAACCGCTGCCGTACTTTTCGGCGTTGAACTGGAGCAGGTTGGAGACGCCGGTGGATGTGAGCTGGATCCAGCAGCAGGACCTTTCGGAGGCGTTCTGAGCGTCGAGTGAGAAGCCGTCGTCACGGCGTAGAAGAGGGACGGTGAATGAGTACGCGTTACTTCGTCGGAATCGACCTGGGCGGGACGAACGTCAAGGCGGGCCTGGTCGACGAGCAGGCCCACGTCAAGAGCAAGCTCAGCATCGAGACCGAGGCGGACGGAGGGGTCGATCACGTCATCGGGCGGATCGGACAGGCCGTCGAGTTGGCGATCCGCCAGGCCGACGTACCGCAGTCGGCGGTGACGGGCGTGGGAATCGGCTCGCCCGGCTCGATGAGCCACAAAGCGGGCATCATCATAAGCCCGCCCAATCTGCCGGGGTGGCACAACGTGCCGCTGCGGGACCGCGTGAGGGAGGTGTCGGGCCTGCCCACGGTGCTGGAGAACGACGCCAACGCGGCCGCGTGGGGTGAGTTCTGGGCCGGGGCCGGCAAGGACATCACCGACATGGTGATGTTCACGCTCGGCACGGGCGTGGGAGGCGGGGTCATCATCGACGGGCGACTCGTCCGCGGGCACTTCGATAACGGCGCCGAGCTGGGGCACATGATCGTCGTACCCGACGGCGAGCCCTGCGGATGCGGGCAGAAGGGTTGTCTGGAGGCCTACTCATCCGCAGCGGCGACGGCACGACGAGCAGTGGCGGCCATCGAGGCGGGCGAGGCATCGTCTCTAAAGTTGCAGATAGACGCCGGCCAGCAGATCAAATCGCAACAGGTCGAGCAGGCGGCGCGAGACGGCGACGCCCTGGCCGACCGCATCTGGGACGAGGCCTGCTACTACCTGGCGACCGCATGTATCAATATGCAGCACTTCTCGAACCCGCAGCGCGTCGTGCTGGCCGGGGGTATGATCGGCGCCGGCGATTTCCTGCTGGATCGTGTCCGCAAGCACGCCGAGGCCATGACGTGGCACGCGGCCGACGACCTGCCCGAGATCATCTTCGCCACGCTGGGCAACGATGCCGGCTTGATCGGCGCCGCCGGCTCGGCGCATGCCGCCTGGCGGGAAGGAGAGCCGACCTGATCGCCCTGCGGGGCAGGTCGGGCCTCATATCGGTGAACCGATGAACGCGGGCAACATTTTCGCCGACGTCCCGGCGCAACTGCCGGATGAGCTGTTTGAAGATCTGCTCAAGACTGCCGCGGTGCGGGTCGAGCGAATCGTATCGCGTGGCCAGTGCTCGCCCGAGGGCTTCTGGTACGACCAGGACCGCAGCGAGTGGGTGATGGTGCTGAAAGGCCGAGCGAGGCTGCTGTTTGATGGCCAGGACAGCCCGATCGAGCTACGGATGGGCGACTACATCAACATCCCTTCGCACGTGCGCCATCGGGTTGAGTGGACCGACCCAGAGGCCGACACCGTCTGGCTGGCGGTGCATTACTGATTCGGTTAACACGTTTGAGCAATCTTCGCACCAAGCACGGACTCATTGTGTTAACTGTTAGAGGCCTTTCGGGAGCGGCGTGACCATGAAACCGAAGCGCTGGCTGAGATACGGGTTGATCGCATTGGCCGTTGCTGTCGTCGCCATTCAACTGGTACCCGTGGATCGGACGAATGCTCCCATAACTGCCGCGATGTCGGCGCCGGCGGAGGTGGCGGCGATTCTGGAGCGATCATGCTACGACTGTCATTCCAACCAAACCCGCTGGCCGTGGTACAGCTACGTCGCACCGGGCTCATGGCTGGTCGCCGACGACGTACACGAGGCCAGAAAGCAGCTTAATTTCTCGACCTGGGGCGAAATGTCTTCAGGCAAGCAGACCTACATGCGTGACGAGATGTGGGAGCAAGTCGAGGAAGGCGAGATGCCGCTGTGGATGTACACCCTCGCCCATCGCCAAGCCCGCCTGTCGCCGCAGGACAAAGAGGTGCTCAAGGGCTGGTGCGTGGGCGAAGGGGAACAGGAACACGCGCCGGCAAGCAAAGACAGTGAGGACTGACTCGCAACGCAAACCTCTCTGAGTCGAGACCGCTGCCGCGTCGGCGGCGACAGAAGGGGATCAGCCGCTGCGCTTCTATGAGAATGTGTGATCGGGCCGGTCCGGTGACGTTGGGCAGGGGTCGATCTGTGGAATCTTTTCGCCCGCCTGCACCATGCGGCGCTTGAGGACGTCGGCCAGCTCGGCGCGGACGTCGGCCAGCGACGGGTCGGCTACGAGGTTGTTTCGCTCGTGCGGGTCGGCCTCGAGGTCGTAGAGGTAGTCCTCCACGTAGAGATCGCTGTCCGGGTCGGTCGAGCCGCTGCGGTGCGGGGCGCGGACCGAGTATTTCCATTTTTTCGTGCGGATGGCCCGGCCGACGTGACTCTCGCTGATCTGCATGAACACATTGTCCGGCCAATCCACGGCCGTCCCGTCGACAAGAGGCTGCACCGCTCGGCCCTGCATGGTCGCCGGCACTTCGACGCCCGCAGCCGACAGGATCGTCGGCGGCACGTCGATCAGGCTTACCAGCTCGTCGACCACCTCGCCGCCGGTAAAGCCCGGCCCATAGGCGACCATCGGGATGTGCGTGCAGCCGTCGTGGCAGGCTCGCTTGTACTCACTGTTGCGCGTGCAGAAGTGCGAGCCGTGATCGCTCGTGTAGACAATCAGCGTATTGTCGGCCAGGCCGAGTCTGTCGAGTTCGGCGCGGATTCGCCCCAGGTTGTGGTCGAGGCTCGCGCAGCAGCCGAGGTAGTCGGGGTAGTTCTCGCGCCAGTCGCCCTCGGTATCCACGAGATCGCCGGGCACGACGAAGTCCTTGAACCGCTGCTTCGAACCGTTGGGACCTTCGTAGCAATGATGATCGTTCTGATGGTGCGGTTCGATGTAGGAGAGGAACAAGAAAAACGGCCGCTTGCCGTCACGCGTCCGCAGGTAATCGAGCGCGAAGTCGGTTAGGCAGTCGACGCGATAGCCTTTGAAGTCCACGCGGTTCATGTCGGCGTCGAACATGTACCCGTCGTAGCCGTGCGAGGTGAACTCCAGCACGTCCGACGCCAGCCAGTAGTCTTTGTATCCGCCGCGCCGCTCGGGCGGCACGGGCTTGGTTACGTAGTCGGCGGGGGGGCCGAACTTGCTGTTGGTCGAGGCCAAATGCCACTTGCCGATATAGCCCACCTCGTAGCCGTCTTGGCTGAGCCGATGGGCGATGGTCGTTTCATCGGTCGGCAGCGCGATGGCGTTGCGAAAGCAGCCTACCTCGGTGGCGTACTTGCCCGTCTGCAAACACGCCCGCGCCGGGCCGCACACCGGCTGACACGTGAACGCGTTGGCAAAGCGCACGCCCTCGGCGGCCATCCGATCGAGATTGGGCGTCACCTCCAACGGCTGGCCGTAGCAACCCAGCGTGTCCCACCGCTGCTGATCGGAGAAAACAAACAGAATGTTCGGCCTATCGTGACTACTGCTCATGCCCGTTCACCCTATCGGTGCGCCAATCGCCGCTACCAGCCGATGTCCTTACACACGTTCTTGTTTCGCGCGATCTTGCGGCGGGCCTGGGCGCGGATCACCCGCAGCTCGACGTCGTCCGGGTCCCAGTCCGCCAGCAGCCGGGCCTTGAGCTTCGCTTCGATCTCGGCGTACTCGGGCTTGCCCGAAAGGTCGTGCATCTCGTAGGGGTCGGCTTCGAGGTCGTACAGCCGCGAGTCCGCGGTGTGGTTGTACACATACTTGTACTTGCCCACGCGCAAGAACGCCCGCGGGTGGTTCCATCCCTCGCCCTCGAATTCGCAGAACACCTCGCCGCCCTCGAACTTCTCCGGCTCACCCGTCAGAAGCGGCAGCAGCGAGTGACCGTCGGCAAACAGCGGTTTCGGCAGCTCGATACCGGCCCAATCCAGACACGTCGGGAACAGATCCACCAGCGAAACCGGCGTATCGATCCGCGTGCCCGCTTGGATGTGACCCGGCCAGCGTATCACCAGCGGCACGCGCGCCGAAGTCTCCAGCAGGGTGACCTTGGCCCAGAAGCCGTGCTCGCCGGCCATCTCTCCGTGGTCGCTGAAGTAGAGCACCACGGTATCGTCGGCCAAGCCGCACTCATCCAGGCAGTCGAGGATCTTGCCGCAATACTCGTCGAACTCGGTGACCAGCGAGAAGTACACCTCCCGCGCGCTGCGGATCACGTCGTCGGGCAGCTCGCCCGGATTACCGAAGAACTCTTGAATGTAGCGATCGCAGGCGTCGCGGCCCTCGCCTCTGGGATTGAAGGGCAGGTCGCCCTTGCCGCGATAACGTTCGAGGATGTCGGGACGCGCACGATAGGGCGGGTGCGGCAGCACGAAAGACGAGCAGATCGCCCACGGCTGACCGCTGGTGTCGGCCGCCTTCTCGCGGAGCATCGCAAGGGTGCCGTCCAGCACTTCCAGGTCCTTCTGAAAGATCTTCTGACGTTCGGGCACGTCGGCCCTGGCCCCGCGGATCTGCGGCTTGAGCCCATCGTCGCCCGGCCCGCACCGGTAGGGCAGCGGATCGGTCCATTCGTGGCTGGTCCGCAGGCCCCAGGAGTAGAAATGCTCGCCTGCTTCGTTGCCCTCGAGCACCGGACGGCGGTCGAAGCCGTACATCTTCTGGTAGCCGTTGAAGTGCATCTTTCCGACCAGCGACGTCTGGTAGCCCGCCAGCGACAGCATGTGGGCCCAGGTGACGGTGTCCTCGGGCATGGCTGCGGTGTTGTTCCACATGTCGATGCGATGGCAGTGCAGCCCGGCCATGAACGACTGCCGGCTGGGCGAGCACAGCGGGCTGTTGCAGTAGGCGTTGGTGAAGGTGGCCCCGGCGGCGGCCAGCTTGTCCAGGTTGGGCGTCTGGACAATCTTCGACCCCATGAAGCCCGCCATGTGGGCATTATGCTGGTCTGAAAAGACCATCAGGATGTTCGGCTGTTTACCGCTGCGAGTTCGCAAGTTACCGGGAAGCACGGCGTCGGACACGATCACACCTCATTATGACATAGCGCGACATAAGGTACGCAACACACGGTCCCGCGATTGTCGCGGTCCCGGCAAGCCTAGCAGAGCCGACAGGCCAATGGAACCCCCGAGCCGATACGCGCGAGGGGTTGAGGACTCACCGGGGCGTCGGATCTGGGGTGTCAGACATGCACCACGGCGAGTGATCGATCTCGACCCGCAGTGAGCTGCCGCTCGGCTCCTCCGGATCGGGCACGATCTGCCAACAGGCCCAGGTCAGGCGGCGGAGGAACCGCATGTCGTGACTGACCAGCAGCAGCCCGCAGATCACCTGGTCCAGCGCGTTCTCCAAACACTCAATCGACGGCAGGTCCAAATGGTTGGTCGGCTCGTCCATGATGATCAGGTTCGGACGGCGGGCGATGCCCAAGGCCAGCATGATCTTGCGCAACTCGCCCGGGCTGGGCTGATCGGTCGTCAGCACGCGACGCGGGTCCGAACCGAGGCAGTCGATCACCGTCATCACCCCACCCAGGCGTGCGTCGGGCAGGCGGCGTACGTCGGTGATGATCTTCCGCGCGGTCGAACGATCGATCTCCTGCGGCATGTAGACGACCTTGTCGGCCGGTAGATCGAGATGTGAAACGATGTATCGCACCAACGTGCTCTTACCCGAACCGTTGGGCCCCACCAGCGCAACACGATCGTCCGGCTTCATCGACAAGTCGCCGGCCATCAGACACCGTTGCGCACCCAGCGCCAGCGATATAGCAGGAACATCGAACAGCGTATTGCGCCGCGCTCCAACGCCCTGCAATTCAATGCCCAGCCGCTGCCGCCCGGTGGCGTGGATGGCGGCGAGCTTCGCCTGCGCCTGATGCAAACGTCCGGTCATCTGCCGCAGCAGGCGACCGGCTTGCCCGTCCTTGCTCGTGTACCGCGCCTGTCCGATGTGCTGCTTGGCGTCGTGGTCCTTGCGGGCGACGCGGCCCTTCGACCGAAGATGCTGGGCGCGGTCGGCCTCGCGGCGCCGATCGCCGGCTTCGTCCTTCAGCCGCTTGAGATCGCGTTTGGCCTGCTCGCGGGCCAGGCGGGCCTGCTCCTGGTCGGCGTCGGCCAGCGCGACGCTCTTGCTGTAGCCGCCCGGACGCATCACTGCACCGGGCGGCGCGACGAAGAGGCACTGGCTGCACAACGCGTCGAGCAGGTCACGGTCGTGGCTGACCAGCAGACCGACGCCGCGAAACGACCGCAGCGATTCGGCCAACAGGCGCCTCGCGTCGTAATCGATGTGGTTCGTCGGCTCGTCCAAGGCCAACACACGCGGACGCCGCCACAGCGCGACGGCGATCTGCGCTCGCTTGCGCTCACCGTGACTGAGCTTCGGCCAGACCGACACCCATTCGCTGTCGACGCCGAGCCGATCGCGCAAGACGATCGCATTGTGGTCGGCCGCCTCAACAAACGAGGCGAGCCCGCTCGGTGGGTCGTCGGTTCGTTGCGGGCAGTAGACGACCCGATCGTGCGTCACGATGCGACCGCGAGCGGCCCGGAGGTCACCGCAGGCCAGGCGCAACAGCGTCGTCTTGCCCGATCCGTTGGCACCGATCACGCCCGTCCAGCCCTGCGGGAACTGCGCCGTGAGCCCGTCGAAGACCGGCTCGCCGGAGGATTCGTAGAAAAACGCCACGTCGTTAAATATCAGAGAGCCTGTTGGCATGTGCGGTTCCGCCCTACCAGGAATCATACAATGCACAAGCGGGAACCTCCGCCCGATGGCAGCGACAGCCAAGTTGGATTGCATTGCAGCGAAGAGCCACAGGCCATGGGCCGAGCCGGACAATCGAGACCCACGCGGCAGCGCCGGTCGAACGCACACGTTCAGCGTCGATGCAGATCGACGCTCCTACCTTGCCGCGAGGTTTCGCTCTCTTACCGGCGCCGCATTCCCGTAGCTCCTTTTGCAGACGTGGACCCAACAGCAACTACATCCTATCTGGGGGGCGGGTCGCATCAGCCCGTCATCGTGCGGCCTCGCCGAGCACGCTCGCCATTGACAGACCGGCCGCAGCAGATAGCCTCGCGGCGTACGCGACCCGGTGACGTGCGACCGAGACGTTTCGAGGAGTCGATCGTGCAACGAGCCATCGTAAGCAGTGTGGCGTGGGGAATCATCGCAGCCTTGTATCTGCCGGCAGCGGCGGCCGGGCAGATAACGCTCCATCCTGCCAGCGCCATGGTGCGAATCGGCGGAGCCGACGGCGAATCGATCCCACCCGCAGTGGCGCACTGTGCCCTCGACGCCGTCCGCGATGAGCGCGAGGGGATACAATTTGCCGTCCTGTCAGACTCGGCTGCGTCGGAAGACATACAAATCAATGTGCGAGCCAGCCAGCGCGCCGGCGCCCCGGACGCACACCTCTACCACGTCGTCGCGGTTAACCACACCGCACCGCCTGCCGAGGGGATGTTCGTCGTGCCGCCGCGCCGCCTCGGTTGGATACCCGACGTGCTCGTGCCGACGGATCTGACCGCAACGGCACGGACGCTCGCCTCCGTCGCAGACCAGCCGCCCCTGACGTTCTACCTGGAGTTCGCCGTTGGGCGACAGGCCTCGCCGGGCACCTACCGGTACTCGGTCGACGTGACGTCCGCCGGCGGGGAGTCAGGTACGTTAGCCGTGCAACTCACCGTGCATGACGTGGCCCTGCCGGTCAGACTGCCCTTCCGCACGGCTACCTGCTGGAACTGGTCGCTGACCGATTATTGCGGTCGCGAGCTGACCACCGAAGAGAAACGGGCGTTTTGGCACTTCTGCCTGGATTATCGTTTGAGTCCGTGTGCGTTCTTCAGCCGCGAGCCCGACCCCACGCCTCTGGAGGCCGCCGAACTGATCGAACGCGGCCTGTCGTTGGTGTGCCTGATGCAGGTCAGCGGTCGCAATCCCAGACCCCTTTCCGACACGCTCAAACAACGTTACGCGCCGCTGCTGCAGGAGTGGCGCAGCCAGCTACGCGATTGCGGCCTCCAGAACGACGCCGTCGTGCTGCTGGCCGACGAGCCGCCCGAGTCAAGTATCGATGTATGCAGGGCCAACGCCGCCTTTTTCAAGCAATACTTCCCGGAGCTGAAAACCTGGATCGCAACACGACCATCGGCCGCATGGGCCGACTTCGCCGACGTGTTCGACGTTGTAACCGCCCATTCCACCGAGCTGTATGCCCGGCACAGCCACGACGAGCAGGCGGCCCGATGGTGGCGCCGGACCCGGCCCTTCCCGAAAGGCGAGTACTGGTGGTTTCATTCGGTCGAGCCTTACGCACCGTATACCAACGTGCGTATGGACAACCTCCCGATCGAAGGGCGCGTCTCCGGCTGGCAGAGCGCCCTCTACGCCGTCGATGGCTACGAGTATTTCTGGATCACCGACTGGAAGGCCAACAAGCCCTCCAAAGACGTGCCCTGGCCCCAGCGGGCTCGGCAGTGGAAGACCGGGCTCTCGGGGGCGGGAACGCTGTGCTATCCGCAGGAGGTCGCCTGCAGCCAAAGCGAGCAGCAGTGCGTCCGACCCATCCCAAGCCTGCGACTGGTAAACCTGCGCGACGGCATCGAAGACTGGGCCCTACTGGAGATGCTCGTCCCCCGACCCGACACGGCAGGCCGCCTTCCCTACATCGCCCCCGTTACGACGAGCCTGCAGACGTTCACCACAAAGCCACACACCCTGCTGGCCGCACGACGCAAGGTCATCAGCGACCTGGCAACTCGCCGGGCATCGTCAACGAGAGCCGGCCCTTCGAGGAACTGACGGCTGTACAGCCCCGTGCTCCGCAGGGCGTCGCCGATCGATCTGTCTGCGTAACGCCCACAACAGGCCGCAGAGGCCCTGCGTGTAGTGCACAGACCAGCACATGCCACCCCTGCTCGGATGGCAACGCGCCGGATGATCGACGCAATCCACATGGCGCCCACGCAAGTGCCTGCCCGATGATACCGGTCATAAGGCTCTTTCAATAGGAGGCTTAGCGTCCTCGTGACCGGACGGCTGCGTATAGGCAGACCAAAACAGGCGCTGAGCATCCTGTTCTCTGCCTCCCGCCCGAACGTGGCCTGCGTCCCGCGACTCGTGGCGACGGCAATGAATTATGGTGTCGGTGCTTGCGCTGCTTTGGAGCGCCGCCGGGGTCTGGGCCTGCCTTGTTGACGGGGATGGGGCCTGCGCTACAATACGGGCCTTGGCGCGTTCCTGGCCGAGTCGGCGCCGCGGTGGACCGCCGCGCATAAGGCTCGGTCAAGGCGATTCCGGCCATGCAGCGCCGGGACGAACAGCCCGCCTGACAGCACAGGCCCGGTACTTTGGCGATTGGGTTGCTGGTTTGTCGGCTGGAGGCACAGAGACAATGCGAACGGGCATAGGCCGCATCGAGGGCGCAACGTGGGCGGCGCTGGTGAGTGTGGGGCTGCTGACGTCAATCGTCGCTGCGCAGGTGATCACCGGCCCGATGGTCGGCCAGGACGAGAAGGCCTGGCAGACGTGGACAACAGCCATCGAGACGATCAATCGCGGCCAATGGGAACAGACCAACGCGGCGCTGGACGAGGTGGCAGCCATGGGCCTGTCCGGCTTGCGGCTGGCCTTGATGGCCGGGCGCACCGGCACGCAGCTCATGGAGATGGGCGTCAAGGACCAGCAGCTCGGACAGACAGCCGCCGATCTGCTAGCCAAGATTCAACTGGGCACCAGGCAGATCAAGCTCGCCAGCGACGGATGGCACTTCGCTGCGATCGGCAAGTTCGATATGGCCGACGCCAACTTCCGCGCGTTCCTGGAGACCGGTCCCGATCCGGTGGCTGCGCTCGAGTTGGCCGAACTCAACCCCAACCGACAGGCGATCCTGATCAGGCTCGTCTCGCACACACAGGTTGGCCCGGCGGCCAAGGCCATGCTCGACCTGATGGCCCGCGGCGAGAAGATGATCCGTACCGACCCGAAGCGGATCCAGACCAACATTCGACAGCTTGCCGGGTCGCCCCAACAGGCGTATCACGCCACACAGAAGCTGATCGAAAGCGGCGAGTACGCCGTGCCTTTCATGCTCGCCGCCCTGGCCGACCCCGCTCAGCGCGACCTGCACCCGGTGATTCTGACGTGCCTGCCCAAGATCGGGAGGTCGGCGGTGCTGCCCCTGTGCATCGCGCTACGCACCAACCAGCCGGGCATGACCCAGTTGATTTTCGAGACGCTGGGCAAACTTGGCTACGCGCAGGCGATGCCCTACGTCCAGCAGTTGCTGGAGGACGCCGACGCCGAAGCTCAGGTCAAGACCGCGGCACGGTCAGCTCTGACGCAAATGGAGAGGACCTCCGGCCGATCGGTTGCAGGCCAGGACGCCGCCTCGCTGTTCTACGACTTGGGCGAGCAATACTACTACGACCAGGGCTCGGTCCAGGCCGATCCGCGGGAGGACATCGGCAACATCTGGTACTGGCGCGACGAAAACCTGGTCAGCACCGAGGTGCCGCGGGCGATCTTCAATGAAGTGATGTGCATGCGCTGCTGTGATGAGGCGCTGCGGCTTCGGCCTCAGTACAGCGATGCGATTGCGCTGTGGCTGGCGGCCAATTTCCGGCGTGAGGCCCAGTTGGGCGTTGCCAGTGTGGATTCCGAAGCGTCCGATCCCGCCCTGGCCAATGACAAGACCAGACCCGCAGACTTCCCCCGCGCGATCTACTTCGCCCGCGCAGCCGGCTCGACCTACGCCCACATGGTGCTGGGGCGCGGGGTCAAAGACCGGGACCCGGCTGTAACCCTGGGTGCGGTGTCGGCTCTGGCGGTTACCGCCGGCGCGCCCAACCTGGTCGGCGCCGAGGACATCAAACAGCCGCTGGTCCAGACGCTCACCTTCCCGGACCTGCTGATCCGCGTCCGGGCAGGGCTGGCGCTGGGAGCGGCCTTGCCGAAGGTCAAGTTCGACGGCAGCGACCGCGTCGTGCCGATCCTGGCTGAGGCCGTTCTGCTGACCGGCAAGCGACATGCGCTCGTGATCGATCCCGACCAGCAAAACCTCAACCGTGTGGTGGGGCTGCTGCGAGATGGTGACTTCACTGTGGTGGGTGAGCAGAACCTGCTGGCCGGCCTCAACAAGGCACGCGACGAACTGCCTGTCGTGGACGCGATCTTCCTGGCCAGCGACGTTGCCCAGCCGGCGTTGGCGCAGGGGCTAAGTGAGATCCGCAGAGACTTCGCGTTTGCCTCGACGCCGGTGGTCATCCTGGCCAAGCCGCAACAGACGCTGGTGGCGCGGCGACTCGCGCGCGACGACGAGCGGGTGGAGCGCGAACTAGCCGACGCGCCGGCCGATATGCTCCTGGCCGCGTGGCAGCGTGTCGCCCGGACGGCCGGTAGGGCCGAACTTACCGAGGAGCTGGCCTTCGAGCTGGCCATGCAGGCCGCCGAGGTGCTCCACAGCATCGCCGCCAGCAACTCGCCCGTCTACGACATCGCACCGGCTCAGCAAGCCCTGATCCAGGTGCTCCAAAGCCGCGACATTCAGTTGCAGACGCGCGCGGCTTCCGTGCTGGCGCTCTTCCGAACCCCCGACGCGCAGGGCGCCATCGCTTCGATCGCACTCGACGACCAGGCCCAGAAAGAGCTGCGCCTCGCGTGTTTCGCCTCGTTGGCCGAGTCGGGCAGGCACCACGGCCTGCTCATCGGCGAAAAGCTCGTCACCAGTCTGATCGACGTGGTGATGAACGCCGAGGACCTGACGATTCGCACCGCCGCGTCGGCTGCCATGGGCGCGCTCAACGTGCCCGGCAACAAGGCCAGCGAGATCATCCGCGCTCAGTATCAGGGCTAAGCGATTGCGGCCTCGGTCGCGTCGGGTAGGCACGATCGTGGACGAAACAGACGCTCAGATCCATCAGTCCCTGCAACCGATGCGAGTCATCATACCGGCTATGGTGGTCGCGATGACCGCGTTTGCCGTCGTGGCCGTCGCTCTCGACGAACAGATCGCCGACCGGCCTGACCTGGCGCCCCTGCTGTTGCTGGTCCTTGCTCTGCTGGCGGTGGGCGATCTGGTCGCGTACCTGGCCATTCGGCGGTCGATGATGGGCAGAGTCCGGCGCTTGCTCGATCAGGGCAGCGAGCCGACCGGGCTGACGCAGTATCTGGTGTCGCTTTGGATCATCCCTGCCGCCATGGCCGAAGGCTTGGGCCTGCTCGCGATCGTCATCTTTCTGCTGACCGGAAACGCCATCGTGCTGGCTGCCGCCGCGGTCGCGCTGCTGATCCTGCTTGGTCTGTTTCCCACACGAGACCGCGTCGCACAATTCCTGAGCACTCTGCACAACCGCCCCTTCGGCCAATAGCAGACATTGCTGGTGACATATTCAAGGCCGCCGCGGCGGACGCAGGCATGCTTCCGACGAGCTGACGGTACCCCCCCGGGGGGTGCCACTGGCGGCTCGCCCGCCAGTGAACTCTCGCCATGTAGGTTCGCATGCTCTGCTTACAGTACAAGCAGCCACGCGCAGGTATGTTTGCACAATCAGTGTGCATTGAACCGGATCCCGGCGTCGCCGGCGTTAGCTACTGCCTGTCAGCGCGCTGGGCAGCGTCTCGACGAACGCCTTGATCTGGTCTCGCGCGCGGCGGTAGTGGCCCATTGCCTCGTCTTCACTTGCCGCGTGCCGCGCGAGGCTGGGCGGATCGTCGAAGCCGACATGTACGACCTTCGTGCGTCCCGGAAAGTGCGGGCAATGCTCGTTGACGTGGCCGCATACGGTCACGACGTAGTCGAAGTCCACACCCAGCAGCTCATCCACGTGCTTGGACCGATGGTGCGAGATGTCCACTCCGGCCTCGGCCATCGCCGCCACGGCACGCGGGTCGAGGCCCGCCGGCCGGATGCCGGCTGAGTACGGCTCAATCACTTCGCCTTTGAACTGCCGCGCCCACCCCTCAGCCATCTGGCTGCGACAGGCATTGCCCGTGCACAAGAACAGTATCCGCAGCATATCGCCCATCCCGCCCGCCTGCCCAGCCGATTTTGATCCGGCCCGCTGTCGCTCGCCTTACTCTATCCCGCCCGATGCCAGGGGCAACACCGGGCGGTGCCTTCAGGCGAGGCCGGACGCCGCTCCGGCCGAGCTTGTGGGTGCAGCCGGGGGGAAACGAATGCAACTCATTGGCAGTAGCAGCGCATCCAATTCCTGATGAAGTTGATGCTCTCGGTCAATCGCGTCTCGGGAATCCGATGCCATCCGTAATACCGGATGCCGTGGCGAAAAATGAACCCTATCGCCCACAGCTGACGGATCGGCACGAAGACTTTGACGGCCTGAAGTTCGCTTCGGCTTAACCCACGCTGCCCAAGGTAGCCCTCCAGAAACGCGTTCCACCGGCGTGTTCGGGCGGCTTTGGCGGCGCGATCCCACCCCACCCCCGCCCGGCCGAGAAAAAAAGCGATATCGTAGGCCCGCCAGCCGTACCCGAAGTCCTCGAAGTCAAAAAGCGTCGGCTTGCCGCCATCGTCGAAGTGGGCGTTCTGCGTGTGCAAATCACCATGACAGAGGCCGTACACGGGCCTCGCCTTGCTCAGAAGTTCAGCAACCCGATGCCTCAAATCGTCGGCCACCCCTCGCAGGTAGTCGAAGTCGCTGCATCGATGCGTCAGGAAAGGCTTGAGACAAGTCAACGAGTCATCGAGCAGATGCGTCAGGTCCAGGTGAGCCCTGGGATAGCCTGTTCGAATCGTGTCCATCGCCTTGTGCATGCGCCCGGACATCGCGCCGAACGCGCAACTCTGGGCAGCCGTCGCGTCCTTGACGGCCACCGGTTCGCCCGGCGCGTCTGCAAACAACACCGCATAGCGAACGCCCTCCGGCGCGCGCAGCGTGCAGACCCCACACCCGTCGCGTCGCCGCACCGCCCTCGCTACGGCCACGCCACGGCTCGCCAGCCGGTCAAGCAGATCGACTTCGGCCAGCATCTCCCGCCGCGACCGGTATTCGTGAGGGTACACTTTGAGCCAGTAGGTTCGACTCGCGCTGGTGACAATGTAGATGTCGCTGCCGGCCGCTTTATATAGACGACATGCGAACGGCTGCCGCAAGGGATACAGCTTGCCTAACGTCGGAGCCAGGAAAACGCTGTCGAGCGTCGAATGATGGACAGGTAAGTGCCGACGGCTCATGCGGTTCCCTTGTTCTGCTCCGTCGAGTCGATGTCCCATCTCAATCGCGACGCACCGCCGGAGAGCCTAGGCGTTTGCGTGTCAAAGCGTGCCGTCGGCCGCAATCGTCACTACCTGATCGACAGCTCCAAGCCGTACTCGTCCACATCGAACGAGATGCTCTGCCGGAAGCTGGCGTGGTCGCGCACGAATGCCAGGTATTCCTTGAGCTGCTCGGGGAAGCCCGCTCGCGGGTACCGGGTGTCGTGTGCAAGCACCCACGCGTCATCGGCAAGCTTGGGATAGAGGGCGTTCAGCATGAGCAGGTACAGGCCCTTACCGTGGGTCTTATCGTCGGCGTCGAGGTAGAGATAATCGATGCCAGGGGCGATTCGCCGACACGTGTCGAGCCCATCCTCAGTCAGCAACTCCACGTGTTCTGAGTTCGGCAGCTTCGCAAAGTTCTTCCTGGCCAGCGCGATTGCGTCTGCCTTGATGTCGACGCCCAGGCAATGGTCGGCGTGAAACACGTTTTCACTGCCGCAGGTCGGCCCGACGCTCCACACCAACGTGTTGCCGCAGAAGATGCCGAGCGCAAGGATCCTGCGCGGGCGTCGTACGCAGGCCAGCATGTACAGCAGACGCTCCATCACCGGCGAGATGGTCGTGTCGGGCACTTCAAACGTGGCCTTGACCTCGCGGCGCAGCGCCTCGAAGCAATCCCGCGCATAGTCGGCCTCGTCGCCAACGACTCCGTCGCTGTTCAAGCGCGCAAGGATCGTATCAACGGCCGCCCCTTCGTCCGCCTTGTGGTCGACGTGATAGGTAACAGCCATCCCACCCATCCGTGAAGTCCGATCATCGGAGTAACCGTCCGGCAAGTCAAGGCTCTATAAGGCAGGTGCCACCTTCATGCGACACCGCCCCCCCCGCCCGGGCTTGTGGGCGCAGCCAACCGCTTATCCACGCAGAAAAAAGGGCCCCACATGGAGGGCCCTTGTGTGGTACGGCCTGCCCCATCGCGCCGCTACGGTTTGGCCGGACACTGCTCGCCCACATGCGCAAGCAGGAGGGTGTAGTCCACGGTCGTCACTCGCCCGCTACAGTTCAGATCCCACGGAAACTGGGTACACGGGTCGCGAGCCTGATCCATCCGCTCCAGGATGCCGGCACCTTCACTTTCCTCCACAATACAGTTCCCGTTCAGATGGCCGAGCAGCGTACAGACATCCAGCACGAATGGCTCCACGTCGAAGCCCTCGGCCGGCGCGACCTGATACCACTGCTGGTTGACCATCAGGGCGTTCCATTCGGCGCAGAGCGTCCTGCCGTCGGCAAGCACGCTGTAGGTGTATCCGTCGCTGACGTCCGTGGCGTCGTGCAGGCTCACGACCGACAGCGGCGGACCCTCGGCCGGCAGGCTGATGGCGCTGTTGAACTCCAGCAGGAGCGTCCGGCACTCGGTCGGCATCATGCCGTCGGCAGGTGGGTAGCTATTCACCAGAGTTCCCGGCAAGGGCTTGGGCGGTTTCCTGTCGCCCATGTGATCCTTGATGATCGCATAGTCCGACGTCGTAACTCGCCCGCTACAGTTCAAGTCCCACGGCTCGTACTGGCAGGGACTGCTCGTAACCTCGCCCATGTGGGCCTTGACCACAGAGTAGTCCGCCGTTGTGACCCGCCCGCTGAAGTCGACGTCGCCCCAGAGCGTGCAGACGTCCAACATGAACGGCACGACATCTAATCCGGGTGCGGACACCACGCGATACCAGGTCTGATTCGGCAGCGGATCGACCTCCTCGGCACAGAGCGTCACCCCATCGGGCATAACGCTGTAAATGAAGTGGTCGCTCACGTCCGGGCCATCCGGCAGCGTGACGACCTCCAACGGCGCGCCCTGCTCCGGCAGCGCAATAGCAGCGTCGAAGGTCAAGAGGATGACGTTGCACCCCACCCGAGGCAGCGTCCCGTCCATCTCCGGCTCGCTGTCCACCCAAACCGGCGCCGCCTGTGAAGGTACGTGCAACACGAGTGGGAGCACGACGTCCACCCCACCGCCAGCCAGTTGCACCGTCGCCGCGCCGGCCACCGTGGCCAGACCACCAACCAAAACGCACGTCATCACAATTCGCGACATGTGCCACCTCCTTGAGATTCCCCATCCCCAAGTGATTCCCCATCGCCCCGGGCCAACCCGCGAAGGCTCGGTGACTTCATTATTACAGGCCCCAACCCGCCGGCAATGTAAGAAAACTCGGCCCTTAGAAGGGGTAAAGCAACGATTCTTTGTCAATGGAACGACAGTTCTTGTCAGAGGAGCGATAGAGGTATCGGATCGGACGTTGCGGCCATCGGCTGAGTCGCGTTACCGCCTTCGCCGTATCATCGCTGCCGCGCCAAGGGCAAGCAGACCCAATGTCGCGGGCTCGGGCGTCACGTGCAGCACCAGCGGGTACGTCACGTCCGGCTCACGCCCAGAAACTTCCGCCCAGTCGAACTCCAGGTTCAACACGGTCGACACGGGGTAGCTCGACAGATCTACGTCAAACTCGGCGACCGCCTGAGGGGTCCGCTCATATCCTTCCGGCAGGTACCCACCGATCGCCCAGACCCCGTAGGGGTCGTCCCAGTACGCGATAGCCCATTCATTATCCCAGACGTCCAACATCCGGACATCGCCGCTGTCAACCAGAGCCGCCCAATCGTCCGGCGAGCCGACCTTAGGCAACGGCTCCGGGGGCACCCACGGCCCCATCGGAAGGATCTCTACCCAGAAGGCGTCGAAGTCGCCATCCGGCGTCACATAAATATCGATCGTCACCACATCCTGCGGGACCTCGTGCACCGATCCGTCAACCGGCAGGCCGTTGACCGAGAACTGCATCGCTGACCCCTGGACTCCTGCCGTTAAGGCGCAAACCACCACCGCCACACCTAGGCCTCGGACATTGCACACCTTTCCTTCACTGCCTCGACGGGTTGTATGAGCATGCTTTCTCGGCTGCCCCACGCAGTGCGAACATGAAAAAAGAGAGCACGCGGCTCTCTCTCGCCCCAATCAAAATGTCATTCGGCCAGGATTCGAACGGACCCGCCGACGTTGTTAGTCTACTATGCGGCCCTTCCGGATACAAAACCCTGTGGCCGGCATACGCACGAGCCGGCTGGTCCTGCCCGTCTCTCAAGCAGCCGACCGGGATGGTGGGGCCTCGATGTGTCGGACGAGGTCGCACAGGAAATCTTCGAATTGACCGGTGGCCCGTAAGATTCAGCAACAGGGTGGCAGACCCTCTGATCCCATGGCTGGCGAAGCTTGGGAATCACCGTCCAGTACAAGGGCGCCTCGGGCCGCTCCGTGTCCGACATGATCGGCGAGATGATGCCGTATATTCGTACTATTGAGACCGGGGTAGCTGCTTCGCCTGCGCCAGCGCCGGCATCCGCGAGAGCTTCAGCTACGATGGCCTATCGCGGGTGAGTGACCGGAGAACCCGAACAGCACCATCCGGTACGCCTAAGACGACCTGTCGCGGGTGACCCAGGAGCGGCAGCGGTTCGGCAGCCAGGGCGCCCGGGCGCTGCACTACGCCTACGACCACCGCTACCGTAACCGCTACGGTTCGGTTTGGGCCGAGCCTCGTTAACGGTCAGGGCCCGGGCGGCCTTACGTGAGGTGCTTGTCGGTGAGCGACGCAGTTCGTTGATTGGGTATGCTGACCCGTCGCAGGGCGCAGCCGGCCCGCGCATTCAGCGCGCGATCCCTTGCACGACCGCGTTGATGAATCGCGGGTGCTACTTGTCGAAGTCTTGGCCTCCGGCGTTGCGGATCATGACGATGACCACGTCGTTCTCCTTCTCGATTACTTGAGCAGCCGGGCCTGGTCCAGCCGCATGCTCCCGTACTGGTTGCGCCCGTCCCGGCGCGGGGCCTGTCGATTTAATCGTGCACTGCAAGATATTATGGCTTAAGGTACTGGCTGCATTGCTGAATGTCACGGAGGATTATTGATGTCTTACTGGTCGACGGCGCCGATGGACCGGCAGCAGGCAGTGAT
>DATKUK010000112.1:0-14128 GCA_035530655.1 Phycisphaerae bacterium | reverse complement strand
GCTACCGACATGATGCCGCTGGACCCGTTGTCCGTGACCCCGCCCACATATATATCCACCGGCCGCGGCGCCGCGTAGATCGTTCCCGGGATGACTGCCGCCACGCTGTTGAGTTCCTGCTCGGGCTCGACCAGGCGTCCCAGTTGCCCGTAGATCAGGTAGCCCTCGCCGTACGGACCCGCCCCGGGCCGGAAGTAGAACGGGTCACCGAAGCGCGAGATGATGATCATGTCATCAAAGCCGTCTCCATTGACGTCCATGCCTCCGTCCAGGGCATACCCGGCCATGTCGCCCGAATTCCACCCTCGCCAGAGGATCCCCGCGAAGCGCGTCCCGATCCTACCCAGGTCGAGCGTGAGCGACCGTTGCGCCGAGACGATCACCTGCCCCAGTGCAAAGTCGGTGACGGGGGGATTGTCGAAGTCGTTGATCGTCGCCCCGACCGTGTAGGCGCCCTCCGGGAAGCCCGCCGTCAGCCAAGTATACACGTCGCTCGCGCCGTCGGGGTCTTCGGAGGTGATGTCGAGCACCAGTGTCACAGCCCCGGTGTCGGGAACCTGATTTCTGTTCTCGTCGAGAAAGACGAATACGATCACGTCGGCGTTGTCGTCCGGGTCGGTGTCCACCCAGCTTATGTCGACCGGGTCGCCCTGAAAGACGTACCGGTCGGTGGTCGGCATGATTATCGTGATGGTCGGTGCGCCTTCGGCGCCCGGTCCCACCCGATCCCCGGAGGTGTCCGCGGGCGGGCGGAACGCACTGCCCCCACCGCATCCGGTCATCGCCGCGAGCGCCAACGCGGCCGTCATCAGCACACCCATGGCGCTCCTGCCATAAAGAACGGAGATTCTATGGCTCCACATGGTTAAACCTCGCACGTTCGCTGGCAACTTACCTTTGCGCGGCCTTACTGCGTGCCGCGGCACAACCTCCTGCTTGCGGAAAGCTGTCGGCCGTGGATGCTAACCTGCGAAGGCCATGAAGGGAAGGAATTGTTGCCAACTGGTCTGCGTCGCCCGTAAGCGTCAGGCCCTTCTGCAGATGCCGCGCAGGCCCCCCTGTCGGCCGGTCATCGTTGGTTGCTCCCCTCACCTTCCCTGTTTTGCCAAGTTCATGCTCCACTTTAGGTTAGCAGCCGCCTTTTCCGCTGTCAAGTCGGTGTGCACCGCCCCGACGCGTGCGGGGCGGTTACCGGTCCAACCTGTGCCACAGGGCACGATGCGCACACCCCTTACCGGTCCGGACCGGTGCCGCCTTCATGAAATTAGACGACGCTGGTGGCACTGCGTTGCAGACGTGTCTACGGTTGAGCGAATCGAAGGGCCACCACGGCTCGCGCCCTGCCGTCGGCCTGTTGTGCCGCAAAAAGCCCGATGGCGCCAAAGGGCTTGCACAACGCTGCGATCCGCCGAAGGGCTTCCGTGGGTCCCAGCGAAGGCGATGCCGCCCGTCGCTCCGGTGGCGGAGGTAACGGTACGACCTGATCGACCACCTCCTCGCCCCGCTGCACGTCGAAGACGATGACAACATCATCGGCGGCCTCTTGCACAGCCCGCCGCAAATCAGCCATGGGTGCTTCAGGTGAGAGGGGCTGGCCATTGATGGCTAGAATGCGGTCGCCTTCTCTGAGGAACCCGTCGGCTGGCCATCCCGTCAAAACCCGAACCACCACCACGGCTCCGGGACGGTCAGGATCAGGCTTGACCGCGGCGCCCAGCGCCACGCGCCGAGACCGGGCTGTTTCGGCGACCGACGGGCGACCGTCGCTGCCTGCGCGGGCTTGCTGAACCGCGCCCAACCACGTTTGCAGAGCGGCTCCTAACTGATCGGGATGACCCAGCACGTATTGATGACACTGCTTAAGCGGTGCGCTCAGGAGCGTCGGGTCGGCCTGCCCCCAACCGGGGGCCGCCCCCGCCAGGCTGTCGGCAATGCTGCGAATATGGTTACTGCTGGTCGCGATGATCAGCCAGCGGTCGATGCTCGCCCAGGCAATTTCCATCTCACCCATGGGTGAAGGGGCTTGCTCGCTCGTCAGCACCGTGCCGACGTCGATGGCTCGAATCGCAATGTCTCGGTGGGCGCTCAAACGGACGTCGAGCGATGCGGGCAACCCTCGACGCATCGCATGAACGTTCAACAGAGCGACCAGGCTTTGGCCGAAGCGATTGAGGGCCGCCTCCACCGCTTGGCGGTTGCTGGTAAGAATCATCACCGCCACGCTCGGCGCCGCAGCCGGCTTCGTGGCGGTTCGCGCCGAAACGCCCGCCCGACCGATGACCAGGAGGGTTTCGCCCGTGAGGTTGGCTAGAAGCTGCTCCCGAAGGTTGTTCGGCCCGAGCATGGCCTGAAGAAGTGCCGAATATCGCGCTGCCTGTCCGTCGCGATCATCGCGGACCCATTGCCGGAAACGTCCGGCGTAATCCACGTTCAGACCAACAACGGCCAGCGTGTCGGCGGGCAGCTTCGCAGCCTGGTCGGGACGAATGAGAAGCCGGGGCGGCGACTGTGGCAAGCCGTCCAAGGAGAACTCCACCTCCAAGACCGTCCGGCTCCAGCGGAGCCCGGCCACCAGCGGCGTGAAGCGGTTCGCCGGCCAACGCCGGGTGGCTCCGGGAGACGCGCTCGCGGGTCCGCGAGTGTCGAGGTAAATCAAAGCTTTGTATGCGTGCTGAAGGCGACGTGTGTGCCGAACGAAGTCGGCATCGCTGGCCAGCGAGTGATGGCTTCGGCCGGCGGCCATGCTGACTGTCTCATGGAACAGCCTGGAGGCATCGGCCGCAGAGGGTCCGAAGATGACCAGATTGCCCAGTACACCCATCTGCATGGGGCCTAGCTGGTAGCACTGGACAGCGCCGACGCGTTGCCCCACTTGGGCTTTCCTCGCTCCCAGCAAACGGGCCACCGTGGCTGTGTCCGGAACGCGCGAGAGGACTACCACGTCGTCCGGAACATCGGGGTCGGCGGCCGCGATGGCCAGCTGCTGGCCGAAGATCGTGTCGATGATCTCAGGCCAAGGTACCCCTAGCATGGTTTCGAGGCGGTCCTGCCAGTCGACAGCCGTCTGCGGGCGCGTGCCCTGCAACGCCGTCAGAGCCGACCACACGCCTGCTTCGCTAAGCTGAGCGTATAGCGAGTCAAGCTCGTGCACCTCGACGAACAGATGGCACCGTTTGGGTACCAGATAGGCCAGAGTCGGCTGTTGGGCTGCCCAGGCGCTGTGGCTGACAGAAAGCAAGGTCAGCACGGCCGTCATACAGCCACGGCCGAACCGTCCACGCCAATGCCTCACTTCGTCTCCGGGTGCAACGGCAGATGGCGCGGCGGCGCGCTTGCGCGGCAGTTGCTCAGACAATTGGTGGTAACCGTCTCCGCGGGGGGCAAAGAGCTTGCTCAAATCAGGTCCAGGTCTTCCTCGGCCAACTCGGAAGGAATATCTGACCAGTCGTCACCGAAGTCCAGCTCCAATACGTCCGTCAGAGGGATCAGCAACTGACCCATAAACGGTAGTCCGGCGGGCATGGTCTGCGGCGCCCCGCTGACCTCCGCCCAATCGCTTAGTAACGTAAGGTTCGCCTCGCTGAGCGCCTGCTGTCCGAGTTGGCCAAGCCCTGCGACACTGCTGTGCAGTTGCTGCCAGGTCTGGTTCGTGTGGTCACGGGCATCGGCCAAGGCCCTTGGCAGGCCCTGATGATCGGCGAGAAGCTTCTGGTCCCGCGACGTCTCGGGCCCGATCGCGTTTACCACCAGCAGAAGTGCCGCGGCCATCGCCGTCACCGTGGCGGTCAGCAGCACAACCCTCTTGTACCGCTTGTACCGCAGCTTGCGCGGACGCATCGGGCTCCGCTCGGCTACAGCCTGAACTACGCGGTCGGTGAAATCAGGTGAGGGGCTTGGATGGTCGGCGTCGCTGCGGACCACGTCGCCGACCGCGCGCAGCAACCCTACTCGCTGACGGCAGAGCACGCACTCCAAGAGATGAGCGTGCACCTCGGCCTGGAGCGAGGTGGGTAGCTCCGCGTCGAGGTAGGCATCAAGCAGGTGCTCGACATCGTGGCAGTCCATGGTCAGCCGGCTCCTGAAAGGCGGATCTGCGGCCTCTGTTCGCCGAGAGGCTCCCACAGCATCTCGCGCAGCTTAGCCCGGGCACGGTGTAAGTGGCTCTTCACCGTTGCGGCGGGCATCTCCAACACGTCGGCGATCTCCTGACAAGCCATCTGCTCGCGGTAGAACAGCAGGACAGCGGCCTTTTGGTGGGGCGAGAGGTGTTCTACCGCTTGCCAGATGAGCCGTTCCATACGTCTTGCCTGCTCACTGGCAGCCAGCGCCTCGAAAGCGCCCGGGCCATGATCGGCTTCGTACGTAAGATCGGTGCCGCCCGACAGCGGCGGCTGCCGCCTCAGGTGGTTCAGGCACAGCCGGTACCCGATGGTGAACAGCCACGTGCTGAACCGGTATTGCTCGTCAAAGCTGTCCAGCGCCGCGAAGGCCCGCAGAAACGTCTCCTGGCTGATCTCCTCGGCGTCGTGATGGTTTCGCAGCAGGCGCCAGACAAAGGCAAATAGACGGTCCTTGTAAGCGTCCACCAGTTCCCGGCTGGCCGCCTCGTCACCGCGTCGAGCCCGTCGGATGAGCCTGCGCTCGTTCAGCGGACTGGACACCTTGCCGCCAGTGTCGAGCCGATCGCCCATAACTCACTCCATTATACGGGTTTGGCTTGCCTCAAGTTGCAGACGGATGCCGACATGCTAGAATAACATCGGTATGGTTAAGCAAGCATCGCCAGCTCCGCCTCGCATTATAAACAAGAAGGCCCGTTTCAACTATGAAATTATCGAACGGGTCGAGGTGGGGATTATGCTTCGCGGCAGCGAGGTTAAGAGCGTCCGGAACGGCCAAGTGTCGCTCGAAGAAGCATTTGCGCGCATCGACGCAGGCGAGGTGTTTCTCTATGGCTGCCATATCAGCCCTTACGAGCAGGCTGGCAGCCAGAACCACGACCCCGCGCGACCTAGGAAGCTGCTTCTGCACCGGCGCGAGATCAAGCGACTTATCGGGCGTGTCAGGGAGAAGGGCCAGACGCTCGTGCCGTTAGGCCTCTACTTCAACAGCCGAGGGCTGGCGAAGGTCGACCTGGCGCTGGCCAAGGGCAAGCGAAGCTACGACAAGCGCGAGCATATTCGCAAGCGCGATCAGGAACGGGACATGGCCCGTGCGCTGGGTGGGTGAGTGGACCCGCCAGGCCTCGGGCGAACAAACCGGTTGCTAACGGGGGCGATTGGGCTCGACCGGGCAAGTTGAGGGTGAAGCCGCGTGCCGAGGTTGTCAGGAGGCCTCGTAAAACCCCTGGCAAAAAACCTTTACATGCCAACGAACCGTTGCGCATGGCTGCGTAAATAACGCAGCACGTTTGATCCGCGACGCCTGCTAGCGGACCAGACGACGACCAGCAGGCTGGCTGGGGCGTTCTGTCTGGCGGCGCCCAGGTGAGAAAACAGTCGGGCTGGGTTGGTGCGAAGCCTGTCGGCCGGCGTCGCATCGGCTGAGACTTAAACGACCGACTACGCACGTAGAAACTTCACCTGAATTGTCACGGGACGGGGGTTCGATTCCCCCCGCCTCCAAATTACGCCCACTACTCGGTGGGCGTTTCTTTGGTGTGCCAGGCATGGCGTTTGACTTGGAGGTGCAAGTCCTCTGGGGGCCTTGATGGCAGGAACCCCTAGCCGAACAGCAAGGGCGTCGCAGCGGTCGTTCTTCCGCTTGGCCCGGAAGATCAACCGCAAGTGACCCGGATGGGCCACCACCACCCGCTTGGCCAGGCGGCACAGCCGATCGTGCAGGGCGCCGTACCCACACGAGGCCTCGTAACAGATGGCAAACGGATGGCTCAACTGCTCGAGAAACTCGATCACCTTCTGCCAGGACCCTCGCACCCGCTGCTGCTTGGCCCGCTTGCCGTTCTCGTCGAGAATACACATCGTCGACGACCGTGGGTGAACGTCCAAACCGACCGACCACATGGTAGGCCTCCTTGTTTGGATCCGGGGTCTTGTGATCGGGCCTACGCAACCCGATCTGAATACCCCGAACGTATCCGCAAGGAGGCTTGCTTCATAGTTTCATGCCCAACCTTGTGCCCAGCCGAGCGCCTGGTTCGCCGCCGCACGTGAACGCGATGCAGTCGAGCGCCTCGACCAGGCGCCAGGTCTTGCGGGCGTAAGCGGCGGCCGCCGCCCCCAATCGCTCGGCAAAGATGCGACGCGGGCAGGTGGGTGTGTCACAGAAGAACCGTCGGACCAGCAGATCAATACGGACCGGTATGCCATGCCACGGCAGGTCGGCCAACGTTCGACCGTAGCGACTGTGAATGCGACCGGAAGGCTTGTCACAGATCGGGCACATGGCCGCGGTGGCGACACAACGGACCCGGATCTCGATAACTTCAGTATGGATAGACAGTTGCAGACAGCGAAGCCCCCGCGCAGCAGGCAGGTGTGAAGCGGCGTACATGGCGGACTCCCTTCCGCATCGATCAGGCCCATCCATGGACCCGCGGTACGCCTGATTCTAGTGGCCGGTCTTCACCAAGAGTGCAGGAGAACCGTTTTGCGTGATAGGCAACATTGGCGGCCGCTGGCGTTGCAGACTACCGTACCATTGGCCCCTCACTCAGTTCTTGAGTCCCATGTAGCAGTCGAGGCCAATATGCAGCAACGTCGCGGCGCAAAAAGACGGGGCCGCCCGGCATGAACGGCCCTGTCAGAATCAACGTTCACGCTACAGCGTCATGGACACAGCGCCGGCTTGGACGGCGCCCGAGGGCCCAGGTTATTCCTGACGACCAAGTAGTCGCCCGTCGTCACGCGACCATTGCCGTCGAGGTCCTCACGCAAGTCCCCACGCCGACCTATAGCGCCCCTGACGCAAACGTAGTCCAGCGTGCTCACGCGCCCGCCGCCCTCGCAGTCGCCTACCAGCGTGTACACCTCAAACTGGAACGGCTCGACCGTTGTCCAACCCGGTGCCGAGTTGATCTGATACCAGGTCTGATTGGGCAACACGTCGTGGTTATTCGGATCGTTCGGATCCGTCTCCCTGGCCTCCAGCGTGCAGAGGTTCGGATCGTCCGGGTCGATCACATAGACGAACTGGTTGCTGACGTCCGCGCAGCCGTTGGTCATGTCCTGGATGACCAGCGGATTGCCCGACGCCGGCAGCGTGATCGGACGGTCGAAGGTGCACAGGATGAGGTTGTTCAGCGTCTTGGGCAGCGAACCGTCAAACGGAGGCTCGGTGGCGATCAACTGCGCCGGCGGCGCCGTACTGAACGACCAGACCGGTCCTTCGGTGGTGCCACAGCAGTTGGTGGCCACAACCTTCCAGTAGTACGTTGTGTCGGGATCTAGCACTTGGCCCGGCGCGGGTGTCGGATCGCACGTCGGATCCGTCACATCGTCGCAAATCAGCGTCGTGGGCGGATTATCCGTGCCGAAGTACACATCATACGTCGTCGGGCACGGGCCCCCTCCGACCTCGTAGTAGATGGTGCCGTTCCAGACCCGGGGTGAGAAAACCGAGCCGAAGGGGTACGCATTGCCGGTGCCGCGATCCTCGAAGCGGAGATCGGCATTCTCGAAGACGCCGAGCGGCCCATTCGTGTACGCCACGTTGCCGTCGACCCGTGCCCAGTAGATCCCAACCGTCTCGCCACTGGCAATGGTCAGGCCACCAATGGGCACGTTGGTCGGGGTGCCGACGGGGTTGGTCGTGGAAAGCGTCACTGAGTCCAGCAACGTCCAGAGGGCGGGGTCGTTCTCTTTGCCAACGTAGGTCGTATGAGCCGTCACGTAGTACACCTCGATGGTTGCAGGACCCCCGCCGGCGTTGATGTTGCCATCCCATCCTGTGATGGTGATGGTTTCCTTGCCCGTCAGGTCGAACATGTTTCCGCTCTGACCGTTGCCGCCGGCGAACAGCGTCGTCAATGATCCCGACGCGAGGGAAACACCCTCGTAGCTGAGCACCCGCGTTACCCCCGAGCCGGGGATCGTACCGGCGGAAGCCGGGGCATCGCGCTGGGGGGCGACCTTCCGGGCCGGGGCGGCCTGACGGGTGACCGGCCGAGCGCTCACCTTGGACGGCGTGCTCACGCTGCTACCTTCGGGGGCAGCCGCAGGTTGGACGGCTGGCAGGGCCACGCCGGTGTTCAGGTAAACCTCATACGGGGCAGCGTTGACCGCACCGGCTGGCGCCGGGGAGACGAGCGAAGTGGCGGCCGGGGCTCCGCCGCCGAAGCAGAACATGGTCACCAGCCCGTAGGCCTCGCCGCCGGTGAGGCCCACCACGCCGACCGGGTCATCGATGTTCTCGGCGCTGATCCGGGTGGTGGCGGTCTGGCTCGTAGACAGACCGTCGGCGTCGAACTGGGTAGAGTCGGCCGCAATCACGACCTTCACCTCCATGAGCAGGTCGCCCTGGGCGGGGTCGTAGCTGAACACATCATTGACATCGATGATGATGTCAAAGGCGGGCGGACTGCCGACATCGGCACTGGACAGGGCCAGCGGTCCGTCATAGACGAGGGTGTAGCCCGGTCCGATGTTGTCGGCGAAGGTCGGCGACGCCGTCGCCACGGTGGTGGCGGCGTGGCCCAGATAGACCTGGACCTGGTGCGCCGTCGGGCCAAAGGGATCGCCATAGTCCCCGTCCGGACGGAAGCGGATGGCACTGATCACCCCGGATGTTTCCACCTCTGCCGCGCTGTAGATCTGCTGGTAGCGGCGTCTTTCGCCCAAAGCCAGGTTGAAGGGCCAGCCATTGTCGCTATTGCCCTCGGTGGTGGCCCGGGCGTTGGGGATGACCACACAGCTCGGCGGTGTCTGGCCGTTCCAGGACAGGTTGGTGTCCAGCGGCACGTCGGTCGCGCCGTCATTGGGGTCAGGATTGGTGGGCACGGACGGCGGGTTACACGTGATCACCGTAAGGGTGACGTCGCGCGTCTGGCAAATGGTGCTGGTCTCATTACAGATGGTCAGCGTGTCGGTGTAGGTACCGGCAGCCAGGGCGTCGGCATTGGCGTTGATGCAGACATCCACGGTGGTTGAGGCGCCGTCGGCCAGTGTGCCGCTGCCCGGGGTCACGTCGAGCCACGGCTCGGTCGCGGCTGCGGTCCAGTCGAGCGAAGAGGAGCCGTTATTGGTCAGCGTGTAGGTCTTGCACGGCGGATCGAACGGCCCGCCCTCGTAGCCGCTGGACGAGAACCCCTCCGCCGGTGAAACCTCGAGATCGCCATAGGCGCCCGTGATCTCGATGTCGTCCAGGGTGATACCGTCGGTGGAGATCGGGTAATTGTCGTACTGGTTAAATCGAATCTTGAACGTGGAGTTGTACGAGAGACCATAGGCGGCAATCGCCGCATCGAGATCCACGGTGATCTGGGCGTAGCTGCTGCTGAGGTCTCGCAGCCCCCGCACCTCGTACCAGGTCTGGCCGTCCTCACTCACCGCGACGCCGTCGAAGTCTGCGCCGGGGGGGTCGGTGAAGGGCACGGGCGGCGGACCGTTCGCCTCGTCGCTGAACTCCTTGGCCCAGAATGTCAGAACCACATTGCGACGCCCGGCCAGGTCAACGCACAGTGTCAGTTCGTTGCGGGCATAGCTGTCGCTGGTTGTAGAATCCATTGTTAAATGGTGCGTGCCGCCGTGCGGGGCGTAATCGGTTGTCACCTGGGTCCGATACGTGCCGGTTCCCGCGACCTTCCAATAGGGCGGCAGCGTGCCGCTCTCGAAGTCTTCTACGAAGGGTGGTGGCGGGGCGCAGCCCTCGACATTGAGTTGGACGGCGCGCGTCTGGCAAATGGTGCTGGTCTCATTACAGATGGCCAGCGTGTCGGTGTAGGTACCGGCAGCCAGGGCGTCGGCATTGGCGTTGATGCAGACATCCACGGTGGTCGAGGCGCCGTCGGCCAGTGTGCCGCTGCCCGGCGTCACGTCGAGCCACGGCTCGGTCGCTGCTGCGGTCCAGTCGAGCGAAGAGGAGCCGCTATTGGTCAGCGTGTAGGTGCAGCAGCCCGGACTGAAGGGGCCACCGACAGGGCCGGTGCTCGTACAACCGGTGGTCGGTGTCACCAGCAGATCGTCGGGTGGGCCAGAGTAGCGCAGCCGGATCATGAAGTTGCCCAGCCAAAGCCCGTAGGCTTCCTGCTGAGCCCAGCTCGACCCACTGTAAACCCAGGATCGTTCGTAATAGGGCGGGTCCAAGTCGAAGCCGTTGTGATACGTCGCGGCGCCCTCGATCCAACCGACATAGACGCTGCCGCTGTCGATCCTCAGACCGAGCGAGGAAATGTCGACATCGTACCAATCGGCGGTGCCGGGCACGCTGGCGGGCAGGCTGCCCAGCACCGTGTTCGGGTCGCCGGCATCATCGTCATCCCATACGGTGACGGTTATCGATGCGGCGTCACCCGGGTAAAGCCGGACGTGGGTGGGGAAGCACGGATAGATGTCTGGCGTGACGCGGACGGCCAAGCCGCCGCCTGCACTGCCCCAGCCGAGGAAGAGCTCGTGCCCGCCGTCATCATAGGCAAGCTGGTCAACCGCCACCGCGTAGTAGAGCAGGCACGTCCGCGAGTAGCTGTAAGGACCGTCGGCCGCTACTTCCAGAGTGAAGTTGATCGTATGTGTTTCCGGACAACCCGCATTCAGCGACAAGACGTAGGCATCGGCTAAGTTGTCCGTCATCCCCCCGTGAGCCACGTTGGGGAAACCGGCCGTCGCCTTCGTGATGGTGACGAACGGGTCGGCGCTGGCCAGGGTGGCTTGAACGTTGGTCGCATCAGCCCAGCCGTTGGTCAAGGTGAGCGACAAGTTGACGGTTTCGCCCGGATCCAGCTTGCCATTGCCGTTGCCGCCGGTGTCGTCGATGATGATGCTCGGCGCGAGGTACTGCAGCCCTCCGATCCCGTGGTTGCCGAAGCCCGTATAGATGGCCTCGCCGTGAGGAGTTCCGTTGCTCAGGTCGCTATCCCCGTAGCGCGTGTCATCCTCTACCAGGATTGCGATCACGTAGTCTTCGAAGTTCGTCGCGTGGGCGTATCGGGCAAAATGCACCAACTCGTCCATGATGCCGGCGCCAAGCACCTGCCAGGCTTCCCAGAGGCCACCGCTGAACATCTGGCTATCGACGTGGACTTCGTTATACCAATCGGTCTCACGCCGGTATGTGTTGTCCAGAGTGCGAAAGCCGTTTGGCTCGCCGATGATCAGGCCGCCGTCCCCCACCAAGGGACTCTGGCTCGGGCTCAGGGTACAGCCGAAGTAATCGCTCCACCCCTCGTTCATGGCCCCGGATTCCCCACTATAGGGAAAGTAAACGCCGTCGTAGATCACGTCCGTCACGCCGTGCGTGTACTCGTGATAGACGACCTCCGCGTACATGCCGAAGTCATCGCAGACCACTCCGTCACCCGCGCCAAAGGCCATACCATAGCCATCCCAGTAAGCGTTGCAGTATCCGCTCGGGCAACCCAACTGCACCACCACCGGCATCGAGTAATTGAGACCCAACGGGTAGCTGGGGCCGGAAAGATTCGGGTCCATGGCGAGGTAATAATCGTGCACAAAATTGACATGCCGATAGACGCTTGGCTCAACTGGGATATTCGCGCCTTGCCAGTTCACTACGTGGTAGAGACTACTATCCCACGTCCAACTTACCACCTCGCCGGGGTGCACCGGGCCCGACTCAAAGCGTGCATCCGGCCCGCAAGGGTAATCGATGTCGCAATACAGCCCCTTGAGTTCGGAGGTAATGGTGCCCGGGTCCACCGGCAAGGTCACACTGTACGAACCATCGCTCTGAGTCTGAACCGTGTTGACTCCGCCTTGGACGGAAACGATCTCCACATCGTCGATGTTCCAGCCAGGATAGGTCACCGAACTATCCGTTGTTCCCATCCCCCAACGGATGTAGACGGCCGGCTGATCGTCAGCGACGGCTGAGATATCGTACGTGAGGGGCTGCCAGGCCCCGTCGCAGAAGCTGCTGCCGCTGTGGTTCCACACCGTCACCCAGGTGCTGCCGTCATTCGATACCTGAATGTTGGCGTGGTCAAAGCTGGACGACTCGATGCCCAGCCATCGGCAGAATCTCAACGTCACATCCTGGTATCCCTGGCAACTGAACGCCGGCGTCGTGGCATACCGGGTCGGGGTTAGACTATTTGGATAATCTCCTGAAAGATTGTAACCGACCACGTTGGTACCCGTGCAACCTGAGTTTGGATCCAGGCAATGCGACCCGCCACCGGTGGGCGTGCCCCACTGCCAATCAGGATCGAGTGTCCAGCCTGGATCGCTGTCCAGGTTCCATGACTGAATCACGATCTCCGTCCCCTGGGCCGATACGTCTTCGTGCGGAAAGGGATCAATCTGCGCCGCGTCGCTGGCACACTCGGGCTTGTACTCGCCCTCGACGGTGCCGGTCACATCTTGGTGCACCAGCGCGTTCCATTTGCCCACGATCTTGCCGGTCCCGGCGTCAATGAGGTATTGCCATTTCTTGTGGGCCTGCCGCTGCAGGATCTCCAACTGCCAGCACAAAATGTACTCGAAGCCCGACCCTCGGCGCACGGGCAGAATGCACAGTTGCGCGTCGCTGATGCGGTCGTCACCGGCCGTCTCCTGACAGTCGGATCGGGCAACCGCCAGCGCTTGCTTGTTGTCGATCCTCGGCGTCGTCTCTGCGGCAACGTCGGGGTATACGTCCGACCCGAATGTGATCAGGTGATCGTCCTTGGTGAAGGACATAGTGACCTGACCGCTGAGCACCGGCACGCCGTTGTGGATCTGCCGGAACGCGACGTACCAGCGTCCCCCGGCCTTCACGGCGTTGGCCAACTGGAGCTGGGCGGGTTTGACCTTCAGCAGGTCGGCACGGGCGGCCACAAAGCCAAGGCAGGCGGCCTCGACGTTGTCTGGTCCAAGCCGGTCGACGCCCGGCAGAGCAATCGCCCGGCCACTCACCCAATGCGGCGTACCCGTGACCAAGTTCCATCGGACGGACAAGCCCCCGCCCGCCTGAGCAGCAAGCTGACGCCAACCGGCGCTGCTGCTGAGCGCTGCAATCGCTTCTGCGGTCTGCTTGTCCACAGCCGGCGGGGCCGCCAGCGCCGCATACCCGCCCGAAGCAGGTGGCGACTGTATAACACCGGCCCCAGCGCGCGAATACTCGGTGGTGAGGGCCCCGTCCGGCCGAACCGCCCAAGCCATCCCTGTGGCCCCAGCCAGCAACACCGCAGCGGCCCAAAGCGTCACCGATCCGCAACCCACCGACTTCCTAAGGGATACGCCACACATACTGCCCCTCCTTTTGCCGACATTTCCCATCTAATAGTGCCCCGCCAGACCGCCTGCCTGTACGAATAGGGACGCAGACAGGCCGGGTCGTGTTCCGATCTGGTACAGCTATTATACAGCGCCCCCTCCCTAGTTGTGCCTACCCCGTTTTCGAGTTTTTTCGGTCTCCAAAGCGCACGCGTGACCTCCGCATACATGCCAATGGGGCGTTGCCGCTCCGTTTTTCTTGTGGGGCGCATAACATCGCCTTATATCGCGAGTTACATATCGCGAGCTACGGCATCGAGGCTGGGCGTCGAGCATGTCCCACCGGTCGTTGGAATTTGGACAGAGGGGTTCCTGGCTGGGAGAATCCCAGTGATGTTAGAAACCATTTTTGGAGGAACCCCTATGCAAACGAACAGACATAAAGGTAAGGCAGGAAACGGGTTGCGTCCAGGTAAAAACGGCCAGGCCCCTGACGCCAGTCCCAGATCAACCGGCTGGGTAAGTGAACCACCCATGTCAACCACCATTGAGGATGGGTCTTGGCTCGCCCGGCAAGACCCAGTCCAGACTCATTGGCCCGGGTACGGGCTGCATCGATCCGCGATCCGTCCACCGCCATCACGATCCAGCCGTGCCAAGTCCATAGCCGCCCAACACGCCGGGGGATGGTCTCTCGCAGACAGGACCAAAACTGCCTGAACAGGTCGATTCCCAGTCTTTCTGTGGCTTTGACCAATCCCTGATAACAACGCCCCGGACGACGACGACGGGCAGATAGA
>DATKUK010000111.1:0-6173 GCA_035530655.1 Phycisphaerae bacterium | reverse complement strand
AGAAGCGTTCAGAGGGTGTTTTGCGGCGATGCAGAGGTGTCGGGCACCTGCTGCTGGCTTGGCCGACATCGCTGAGCGGATCTAACACTCTATACGACAAGATGTTACGGGCACGCCGGGATCCGTCTTAGCGTTGTAGTGTTAGTCATCCATATGTTTGATGATAGCCTGGCCGAATTCGGAGCACTTGACCTTGGTGGCGCCTTCCATGAGTCGGTGGAAATCGTAGGTGACGGTCCTGGCGGCGATGGCGCCGCTCATGCCTTTGAGGATCAGGTCGGCCGCCTCGTCCCACCCGAGGTGACGGAACATCAAGTCTCCTGAGAGGATCACCGAGCCGGGGTTGACCTGGTCGCGGTTGGCGTACTTGGGGGCGGTGCCGTGGGTGGCCTCGAAGATGGCGTGCCCGGTCTGGTAATTGATGTTACCGCCCGGCGCGATGCCGATACCACCGACCTGGGCGGCCAGGGCGTCGGAGGCATAGTCGCCGTTGAGATTCATGGTGGCGACCAGATCGAATTCGTCGGCACGGGTCAGCGCCTGCTGGAGGAAGATATCGGCAATGGCATCCTTGACCAGCAGCATGCTCTTCCATCGACCACCACCGTGTGTCGTACCGATCGCGGCGAGCGTCTGCCGCACCTCGGATAGGACCGTCTGTTGATCTTCGGCGCGAAGGCCGTCGTAGCTGGGCTCGATCATGCGAGCATTGTCTTCGTCACTGAGATCGGGGTTGTCGTCCTTGTTGCCGAGGATCCACGACTCGCGCTGGGTGACCACCTTGTCGCGGTATTCGCGCTGGGCCAGCGCGTAGCCCCAGTCGCGAAACGCCCCCTCGGTGAACTTCATGATGTTACCTTTGTGCACGAACGTGAGGCTCTTACGGTTGTAGCGCAGGGCGTGATCGATGGCGGCACGGACGAGACGTTCGGTACCCTCGCGGCTGACCGGCTTGATGCCGATGCCGCTGGTCTGAGGAAAGCGGATCTTGGTGACGCCCATCTCTTCCTGGAGCCAAGTGACGATCTTTTTGGCCTCGGGCGTTTCGGCCGCCCACTCCACGCCGGCGTAAATGTCCTCGGTGTTCTCGCGGAAGATCACCATGTCGACCTTTTCGGGCCGCTTGACCGGCGAGGGCACGCCCGCAAAGTAGCGGACCGGGCGCAGGCAGACGTACAGATCCAGCGTCTGCCGGAGGGCGACGTTGAGCGATCGGATGCCGCCGCCCACAGGGGTGGTCAGCGGCCCCTTGATGCCGACGATGAAATACCTGAACGCCTCGACGGTGTCGTCGGGCAGCCAGCTCTTGAAGCGATCGAAGGACTTCTGCCCGGCGAAGACCTCCATCCAGGCGACCTTCCTTTTCCCGGCGTAGGCTTTCCGAACGGCGGCGTCGAAAACCGGCTGGCTCGCTCGCCAGATGTCCGGGCCCGTGCCGTCGCCCTCGATGAACGGGATGATCGGGTGATCGGGTACCTGAAGCTTGCCGTCGCGGACAGTGATCCTCTCGCCTTCCGACGGCACCGTTACGTGCTGGAACTTGCCGGCCATGTGTACCTCGCTTGCAGGAGGGTTCGTGCGCCGCGCACCGCGGCCCGCATCGGCGACGCCACAACCGTTATCGCATGCATTACTGATTTGCGTCTTTCTGACCGTTTGGATGCTAGCGGTGGTCTGGAGGCGTGTCAACGCACCTGCCAAGGAGTCACACAAGACCGGCCACATTGCAACAACCTTCGGTACGGCCTATACTTGCCTTTGTTTGTGAGGGGGCAAGCGGGCGAGATCGACGAGCACGTGGAATGGGATCGACCCAGGCCTTTCGACATTCTCGAGAGGGGACGTTGCAGGCGAACAGCCCCGCCGATGCTGCGCTTGAGGCGGATGCAGACGCTGTCGGTACGGTTGCCCTCTCGTGCCGCGGTTTCTCCTGGCGCTGTGTGCCCGAGCACGCGCAGCTTCTGGCCGACCCGGGTGCGCCAGACTGGCTCAACCTGCGAACCGAACCGGCGGCCGAGTTGATCAAGCGTAACGGGCCTCGCGAGGTCTGGCGCGTGCGAGCCGCATCGCAGTCGGTGTTCGCCAAGGTATACAAGCCGGTCAAGGCTGGCGATTGGCTGCGGGCGCTGCTGTTCGGCTCGGCCAGCCGTCGTGAGTGGCGAGCGGGTCGATATGCGCAGCGGGCCGGGCTGGCGGCGCCGGCGCCATTGGCTTGCGGTTGGAGGCGGCGGGTGGGCCGGGGCGTCCTGCTGACCAAAGCGATCGATCACTCCGTACCGCTGCATACATACTGGGCCGCGATCGAGGCCGGCGGCGATCACCGCAGGCGCTATCAAAAAGGCTTGGCCCTTTGTGAAGCCCTTGCCGAACTGCTGGCCCGCACTCATCAGAGCGGCATGCGGCATCTCGATCTGCACCCGGGCAACCTGTTGGTGCGAGACGTTGAGGGCGCCGCCCCCCGCGTGGTGATGGTGGATCTTCAAGCGGCCCGGGTCGGGCGCCCGGTGAAGCGGTGGGCGGCGCTTCAGAATCTGGTCCAACTCAATCAGTGGTTCCAGCGGCACGCCAGCCGCAGTGAGCGTCTGCGGTTCCTACGGCGGTACCTGGTGTGGCACGAGCAACTTTCGCATTTGAAGTATGCGTGTCGCGTCCAGGTGGATCTCAGGCCGATGTTATCCCGCCTGGATCACATGGCGCGCAGACACGCGCGTCGTCTCTGGGCGAAGCGCGACCGCACAGCCATGCGCAGCGGACGGTATTTCAGTCGCATGCGCATTCCCGGCGGCTGGCGCGGTCATGTTTTGCTGCAGCCCAGGCGGCCGGTTGTAGGGCTCGACGTGCGCGAGGTGTCGTTTACGCGGGCGCAGTGGCGGCAGTGGTTGGACGACCCCAGCGAGTGGATGGGGCGGCGGCGCACGCAACTGATCAAGAGATCTCACAGCGGCACGGTGTGTCGCGCCACACTGCCACTGGACGACGGTGCAATGGAGGTCATCTGCAAGCGCCCGTTGCCGCGCACGTGGTGGAAACGCATGTTGTTTCCGTTCGGCCCGTCGCGCAACCTCAGGACATGGCGCCGAGGGCACGCGCTGCTGCACCGTGATCTGCCCACAGCCAGGCCTCTGGCGATGTTGGAGCGGCGCTGCCTGGGACTGCTGCTTGACAGCATCGTGGTGACCGAGTCGATTGCCGACGGGCGCGACCTGGATACCATGCTGCGTCTGCACTTGGCACCACAATCGAGAGAAGAGCTTCGGCGCGTCAAGGACCAACTGGCTCGTCGGCTGGCCGCGGTGATTCGGCAGATGCACCAGCGCGGGTTCGCCCATCGCGATCTAAAGGCGTCGAACGTACTGGTCCAGTGGCATCCCGGGCAGGCTGAGCCTCCCGGCGTGGCCCTGATCGACCTGGACGGTCTGCGACTACGCCGGCGCGTCCGGCAGCGTGACGAACTGCGGGCTCTGGCCAGGCTCAACGTCAGTCTGGATTTGTGTACAACGGTGACGGCGGCCGACCGACTCCGGTTCCTCCAGGCATATGTCGGCACGTCAGGTTGTGTGGCCGGTGGCTGGAAGCCGTTGTGGCGGCGACTGGCAGGAATGTCGGACGGCATTCGGAAGCACAAGGCCAAACGACTGCAATGGAAGCTCGATCACTACGGTCGCGTGTAACAACCAGCCAGCGCCACCGCGCGGGTTTTATCCTCCATGAAATCGCCCCTTGAATTAGCCAGCCGGCAATTTCAGCGCATCCTGCTGATCAAACCCAGTTCGCTGGGCGATATCATCCATGCCATGCCGGTGCTGGCGGGGTTGCGGCACCGCTACCCCGACGCGCACATCGCCTGGCTGGCCGGAAGCCCTTACGTGGAGTTACTGGGGGCGCAGCCGGCACTAACAGAAGTCATCCCCTTCGATCGACGACGTTACGGCAGGATGGGGCGTAACCTGGGGGTGTCGATCGGCTTCGCGCGGTTCGTCGGGGACTTGCGGAGGCGGCGGTTCGATCTGGTCGTCGATTTGCAGGGCCTATTCCGCAGCGGGCTTTTGGCATGGGCCAGCGGTGCGCCGGTTCGACTGGGCTTTGCCAACGCCCGCGAGCTTGGAGCGATCTTCTACACACATCGCGTCGGGGTACCTGCGGGAGTCTGTCACGCGGCGGATCACAACTACCTGGTGGCCGACGTACTGGGCTTTGCCGGTCTGAAGAAGGACTTCTCGCTGCACGTCTCGGAAGCTGTGCCGGAACGGGTTTCCACGGCGCTGGCGCAAAGCGGGGTGGGCGGTCGCGCGTATGCCGTTCTGGTGCCTGGAACGCGGTGGCAGACGAAGATCTGGCCGGCCGATCGGTTCGCAAGACTGGCCGACCTCATTCGCGAACGCCTCGGATTGGCGGTGGTGTTGATCGGCGCGGCGTCAGAGGTTGAGCTTTGCGGCCAGGTTCAGCGGCATGCCCGCAACGGTTTGGTGAATTTGGCCGGCGGCACGGCTCTACCCGAGCTGGTCGGGCTGATCCAGAAGGCGAAGGTCATGGTATGTAACGATTCGGGCCCGATGCACGTGGCGGCGGCGGTAGGGTGTCCGTTGGTGGCGTTGTTCGGGCCGACGAACCCCGCCCGCACGGGGCCGCACACGCCCGCCGCACGCGTGGTCCGCCGGTCCCTGCCGTGCTCGCCGTGCTATCTGCGCCGGCTGCGTGAGTGTCCCTACCAACACCGCTGCCTCCGCAGCATTCAGCCGGAGGACGTTTGCGACGAGGTTGTCGCCCTGCTGACCGAAGGGGAGTCCGACCGGCGCGTGCACGCTGCGGGCTGACATGACCGCTGTGCGCCTCTAGTGTTCCGTCAATTCTGAGTTTTCGGGTATGGGCGACGGAGCTTGATCCGGGCGTCCGCGGTGGTGAACTGCCAGCCGGTCCGGCAATAGCCGCAGCGTCCACCGTCGCTGGGCGGGCGGCGCCTGCGAACAACACACCGCGATCAACCTCGCTTCCTTTCGCCCGTCCAGCTTCCGTTCCACCGATGGCCGACACTGCTTCTTCCGCTCCAATGCCCGATCCAGCCCTTCTTCCACAAAACGCCGACGAACGTGTTCCACGGTCCGAACCGCGATCCCCAAACCCTCGGCAATCTGTGCATCCGTCCAGCCCGGCCCTGCCTTCGACACGTCCGCCTGCAGCAAAATGTGGGCCCGCGTCAGCTTGAGCGCCGAGGCCTTCCCCTTGGATACCAACCGACGTAGCCCTTCTCGTTCCACTTGATCCAGCCGAACCACATACTTCTTGTTGGGCCTGTCCATCGTCGATCCTCCATGATCCAGAAAACGTCATCCTGACCATGAAGTATCGGCCTATTCATGCCCAAACCCGTAACCTCATCGCTGACGGAACACTAGGAGTCTGTCGGGCTTTCGCAGGCATTTTGAGCGGGGTTCTGGCATCCTCGGGGCATGTCAGCGAGACTTGTGAATATTGATCGGGCCACTCCCATGTTGTTGCCGCCGGACCTGCGGGAGTGGGTGGCGGAAGATGACATGGTGCATTGGGTGATCGAGGCGGTGGAGGGGATGCGGCTCTCGACGCTGAAGATCAATCATCGAGGCACGGGCTCGGAGCCGTTTCCGCCGAAGATGATGCTGGCGTTGCTGATCTACTGCTACGCCAACGGCATTTTCACCAGCCGCCACATGGAGCGGGCGACGTATCGGGACGTGGCGGTTCGGTACCTGACGGCGAACACGCATCCGGACCACGACACGATCTGCACGTTCCGTCGGGAGAACTTCGAGGCGGTGGGCGAGGCATTCTTGCATGTGCTGCAGCGAGCTCGTGAGATGGGGGTTCTGAAGGTTGGGACGGTCAGCATCGACGGGACCCACATTCGCGCGAACGCATCGAAGGACCAGAACGTTCGGTACGACCGGTGCGGAGAACTGGAACAGCAATTGCGTAAGGATATTCAACTGCTGCTGGATCAGGCGGAGCAGACGGATCAGCAGGAGCAGGCCGACGGCCAGTCGCTGCCGCAGCAGATTGCTCGTCGCCAGCAGTTGCTTGCGAAGCTGGAGCAAGCCCGAGAACGACTGGAGCGTCGTGCGCAGGAGCGTGCCAAGTCCGAACAAGCCGAATACGAGAGGAAGGTTGGCGCCCGGGACCAACGCAACGGTAGCCGCAAA
>DATKUK010000110.1:0-25836 GCA_035530655.1 Phycisphaerae bacterium | reverse complement strand
ATTGATCGTCGGGGCGGGGTCGGGCTTGGTGGCGGACCACAACCTGCTGACAAGCACGCCGGGGTTCGTGAGCGCCTCGGCAGGTGACTTCCGGCTGCTGAGTGGGTCGCCGGCCGTCGACGCCGGGGCGGCCGTGCCGGGCGTGTTCGTGGACTGGGACTGCCAGCCGCGTCCGGCGGGTAGCAACGTCGACGTGGGTGCGTGTGAGCGGCAGTAGGACGACGCTACACACCGGGGTGACAGGACAGGGGCTATTGCGGCGTTCCCTTGGGAGGAGATGGGACGCCGTTCTTGGTTTTCCGGGGGGATCGGGAGGGGGATTCAGAAGTGCGAAAGCAGCTAGCGGCGACGTGCCTGGTGCCAGGCGTGCACGGTCCACTGGGCGCGGCGGCGATACCAGGTCTCGGCGGTGTTGGCGAGTGCGGCCCCTCGTGAAGCGCGAGCCATCGAACAGAGCGTGTCGGGGCAGGAGGCGAGTTGCAGCAACTGGTGCGCGAGCCGCTCGTGCGCCAACAGCGGGGCGAGCAGTCCGCAGGCGTTCGCGTCGACGAGCTGGCGGGTATAGGGGATGTCGTAGGCGACGATGGGAAGTGCGGCGGCCATGGCATCAAAGATGCTGCGAGGCGTATCCTCGCATAGTGGCGTGAAGAGAAAGGCGTCGTAGGTCGCCATTTCGTCGATCAACTCAGCTCCATAGCTTCGCGGGCCGAGGAAACGGACGCGCGATTCGAGATCAAGCTGTCGAGTAAGTTGCTCGAGTTTGGGCTGCTGCTCGCCGCTTCCGATGACATCGAGTCTTAGGTCGGCGCCGCGTTGCCGGGCGTGATGGACGGCGCGTATGGAGTGGTCGACTCCTTTGCGGGCGATGAGACGTCCGACGGTGAGACAGCGAAGGGAGCGGTGCGTGGTGCCGCCGGCCAGGCGAGCCGAGAGGCGATCCGGCGGGACGATCCAATCGTATCGCATGGACACGTTCATGATTTCGCGGACGTTTCGGCCGAAACGGGCGTATCGCTGCATCAAGGCCTGCCCCTTGAGCAGTGTCAGATCGGCGGCGGCGACGGCGCGGGCAGTTTGACGATGCAGGAGGGTGTTCCGAAGGTGCATCTGGAGGCGGGATCGCAGGCCGCGGCTGCCGAGTAATTGGCGGTTCTGGAGGATGATGTCGGTGTCCTCGACCCAGACGGTGGGTATGGCATGGCGAAGGGCGGCCTGGAAGCCCCGGAGTCCGAAGGGACGGAGGATATCGTTGACACTGGCGTGGACGATGTCGGCGCCCTGAACGGCTCGGTCGTACGCTGCGCGGACGCGATGATCGTTGAGCCAGTATCGACGAAGGCGCCAGTCGAATCGGCCGACGGCGACAAATCGGATATCCTCGTTGGCGTGGAGCGTTTCGGGGGACTGGTCGGCGAAGCTGTCGTTGGGCGCGTACTGCGGTGCAGCGACGACGATTGTGCCGAATCGTCCATCGAAGGAATCCCGCAGAAGGCGTAGCGACTGCGCCCAGTCGGTTTTGACGAGTGCGCGTTTCGGGCCGTCAGGCAGGAACGGCACGCCGATGCTGATGACGTACATGGCTGTCAACCTTGCGCAGGCGGATTCGAGGCCGCCACATCGCACTCACGGGTGCCGACGTGAACGGACGCGCCGAACATGAGGGCTCGGAGGACGCGATTCGCGAGGGTGAGGTTGATTGGCCTGGGCGCTGCGTTCATCTACCTTCGCCCCTTTGGCCGTGCGATGCGGACATACAACTGGCCACCATGAAACTGCCCGCTCACCTTCCGGTAGTTCGAGGATTCCGCGTAGCGTCTGAGCGGCGCGTCGAGATCTCCGTGGAAGCCGACGAATACGGCCGCGGGCGGATCCTGCTCCAGAAGCTCCTCAATCGTCTGAGGTGACGTACCGTGCATCCGGCTCCTTTCCTCGGATCCGAGCAAATCTCCGACTCTGTAAAGGAACGGACCGGTGGCCAGCTCATGATAGATGGGGATATTCGCCTCCACCGCATACAAGGAAGATAGCGTTGCCATTTTCATGGATTCGACGGGTTCCGCCGCAATCTCGCTTCGTATTCTCTGGGCAACGCTGTGCACGTCCATGCCCACCCAGGGTTTGCCAACCGTTTTGAGCAGAAGGTACGGAGTGCCGCAGACGAACGCCAGCAACACGAAGGAGGAGAATGCAGCCCTTGTCAGGTATTTGCTGAAGGGTTGGCTCCAGGCAAAGGATGAGATGAGCAGAAGAAATGAGAAGCTCACCGGCATGGCGAAGTACTGAAGCCACGTTGGCGTTGGGATCAGTATCGCTGGTACAGCCACGACAAAGAGGGAAAGGGACAGACACAGTTCCGCTGATATCGAGTTCAGGAACTTTCCTGGTGTGTCAACCGCACCACTGAAAAACGCGAAGAAGAAACATAATACAGGTCCCAGCACGGGCACAACGTTCTCATAACTGAAGAGTACCTGTCTTGCATATCCAACCTTTGAGACTAACGTCATACTCGTGTCATTCATGGCTCTCCACTGGGCATTGAGGCCGTGATAGCCCAGGTTATTGAAGAGGAATGGTCCTGGGGCGCGAGCGAAGCAGCATAGCACAGGCAGCAAGCCAATAAGTATGCCACATACGAGAGGTATAAGGACTAGCGTCACTCTCTTTTGCATGCTGTATGCGCGAGGGAATAGCAGGGACGTCATGATGAACGGGAACATAATCACGCCATAATACGCCTTGGTTCCTATCGCAACGGCGACAAGGATGCCTGCCAGAAGTATCCCGACTCGCTTTATGGCATGCGGGTTAAGCGAGGACACATACAGGTAAAAGGCTATGAAGGAAGCCGCGATCGGCAATATGTAGTTGGAGCTCTCCTGTGCAGCCTGGAGCACGGTAGTGTTCAGCACGTAGAGAACAAGCACGCCTGACGAAAGGAAGAAACCACGTAGAAGTCTTCTGGCCAGAAAGAAGACAACAGAGCCCGACAGGATGTAGAAAAGGCAGCTAAACAACTTGCCTATCAGAAGGTAATGATCGGTACCCAGCAGTGTATAGGTATATCCATACAGCAAGGGAAGTAACGGCATCTGCAAGAATGCAAAATCTCTGTATAGGGCATAGTTGTCTTTAACGAAAACAGCTGCAGCTATATACATATGTTCATTGTGATTCAGGTATGTCATAATGTTATTGAGGGCCAGCAAGAACAGAGCAACGATGGCCGCTGCGGCAAGGAGATAGTAGAGGCTACCCATTCTGTATTCACGGTTGCCTGTGTGCTGATTCATGCTCTGCCCTTCATGATATGAAAGTGTAGGCACGGTTTTCACAACGCGCCTTCTCCCATTGGTTTGTCGTCAAGACCGGTCTGGGCTGTCGAAGGTCGCGATCCGTCGACACCGGGCACCGGCAAGGGGCATTGCGGGCTGTTCGAGCGTGTAAGCGGGTCTGCCCGAAGCGCCTCCCTGGTGACTGGGGACGCTTGTCTGCTCTGCTGCGTCCCAAGGGCATCGCCGATCATCTACTGGGCCGCATCGGCGTCGGAGCCCGGCGTTCGGCGACGCGGCTGCCCGCCGCGGGCGGGAGCGAGATCTACGGGCCGGTCAACGCAGCGGTTGGCTAGGGCTTCACTCGGTCAAGATCAGGCTTGGCAACCGTGACCTGAACATAGTTCCCTAGGTATGCAGACATACGCGGGAAGTTCACCTCGAGCCATCGTATGAGTCGCCACAGAAGTCGACCGATTCCCTTGTACTCCGTGACGCGCTGGCTGAAGGCGGTGGAGTCTATCCCGTGACTGACGATCTCGACGGGGCCCCATCGGGACATCGCGCGCCGCATCCAGCCCAACGACATGGGTTGGTAGGGCAGGAGGGGCTTGGGCCGCAGTCGGTTCAACAGATACCCGACGATGGGGGCGTCAGCGAGGAGGCGCCTAGTCAGCCGTACAGGGAAAAGCAGGGGGCGAGGATTCGCCGCAATCAGGACCACGACACCTCCCGGTCTCGTGACACGGAGCATCGCGTCGAGGGCCGCCTTCTGGGCTTCTGGGTTGTCGATATGATAGATCGTATGCGCGGAGTACACCGCATCGAAGACGTTGTCGTGGAATGGAAGATTACAGACATCCGCATTCGCAAGTACGTAGGGCGTCCCGGTGGCGTCGAGCTTCCCTCTTGCCACCTGCAAGCCCGTGCTGGAGAAATCAATACCTGTATAGGTAGCGCAGAGGTCAAGGAGCGTCGTCGCCGGGCTACCGCCGCAACCACACTCCAGCAGCCTAAGCCCATTCCCCGCCTTGTCCAATGCAGAACGGACTCGGCTAGCATGCAGTCTGTGTAGCTCAATTCGGATCGGCCCGTCTTCTTTGACGCCGAACAACTCTGTATCCACCAATTTGCCGTCGCGCTCTTGCCAACCTTCTCGGTCGTAGAACTCTTTGGTCGCACGACTGCCAGCGATTCTCTTGGTCATGGATGGATCCAGCATGCTGAGGCCCAACGAGGAGTTGAGCAGCGCGGGCGCCAATTCCCGTCCGGCTTCAGCGACGTGCCAGAGGTGCCTATCCCGTATAAAGCGAAGACACGTGTAGCTCCGTCAGGTCCGCTCCTCTGTCGCAAGAAACCAAGACAACAGAGCCAGCCTCGGGAGCCAAGCAAACAAGGCGAGTGCGAGTGAGTGGCTCCACATAGAGGTGCCCGCTGGTGTCCCCCTGAACATATCCGTTAGAGGACGGGCCAAACGATTCTAGCGTACTCCTGGTTGTTGGACAACTCGGTGTCTTACCGCCCAGCGTTGTGCAGAAACGTGGCATGGGCGTAGGCGTCGTCCGGCGTGCCGCAGGCCAGACTCTGATTCGTAGGCTCGGCATTGTACCACCGCGTCCACCACCCGATAACGGCGCGGGCCTGTTCCATGCTCTCGAACGATAGGCTCAAGGGCGTCTGCGGTGGCTGCCCATAACTATGCGGGGCAGGAGGATTCGTTGGAGAATCGCTCATTTCGCGGCTTGAAGATCAGGGCTCGAAGTCGTGCCAGTTGCCAGCGTCGCAGGTGTTTGCGGAACTCGAGGTCGGGGTAGCGCGGCCTGCGGCGCAGGCAGGCAGAGAGGTAGCCAAGAAACAGGCAGAGTCCTCCGAGCCCATAGGGTGGGTCGGCCATGCGATAGACGCTGCTGGCCAGGATATAGAGCGGGTGCGATCCCATGAACCATTGGCCACGTCCCCAGCGGAGTCGGCCATGGAAGATGCTTCGATGCGACGAGCCCATCTGCCGGAGGTGGTAGAGGGTAAGTTGGGGGTCCTCGATACTGCGAGCCTGCCAGCCAAGCATGCGGCAGCGGTGGCAGTCAATGCCATCCCACATGACCTCGGGCACGAAGCCGCCGATAGCTTCGAAGCATTCACGGCGATAGAGCTTGGCCCCGCCGAACGAGAATTCGTCGCCGAAGCGTTCGGGGATCCATCGGCCCTTGTGCTCGATATATGTCTTCCCGCTGGCGGTACCGAGGTCGGGTTGGGCGGCAAACCGAGCGAAGAGATTCTGGAAGTAGTGGGGACCGAAGGCGAGGTCGCCGTCGAGCTTGCAGAGGTACTGGTAGTCCTGTGTGTGGAGGTGAGCGAGGCCGTCGTAGAACGCCTCGACCACGCCGCCGCCGAGCTTTCGCTGGCCGCGGTCGCGCCGGCGGTGCAGGCGAATCCAGGCATGGCTGCGAGCGGCGCGGGCGACCATGTCGGGCGTGGCGTCGCGGCTACCATCGTCGACGATGAGCCACTCGGCGGGGCGAACGGTCTGGGCGACCACCGAATCGATGGTGCGTTGGAGACGTGCGGCCTCGTCGCGGACAGGCGTGACGACGACATAGCGAGGAGGCGCAGGGCGAGCAACTTGTGAATCGGCTTCGGTCATGGCTCTCGATGCTTGGTTTGTGTGGTGTGAGAGGGTGGCTGGTAGTTGGGGATGCGGTCGGGATGAGGCCTACCGGCGCTGGTGGCGCGTCGCCGGAAGACGGCAAGGTTGCGGGAGGCGTCGTGCTCAATGAGTTCGAAGTGTGCGTCGATCGTCGGGATGTCCCGCCATCGGATGAGTCCTGCCCAGTCGACGATGTAGCGGGCGGGACCATCGGCTACGTACTGAGGTACGGTGTTGGCGCGTCGGGCGGCGAGCGCTTGGGGGTTGACTTTGCCGTCGAGATTGATGGTTCGATCGTGGTAGTAGCCGAGCGTGCCGGTCTGGACGGCGGCGACCCAGGTGTTGTCGGGTACGTTATGTTCGACCCAGTCGACAACCTGGAAGTGCTCGTGGGACGTGCCGTGCAGGTAGAGGCGCATATCGACGGCAATCAGCCACAAGGCTGCCAACAGGCCGATCGCCATGCGTGCAGACCAAGGCAGGGCGCGTGGCGGGCGTTGCCAGAGGCGCACGATCAGGGCCGCCAGGACGACGGCGAAAACGATCAGGGGCGGGAACAGATAACGGCCCAGGAAATGCGGGGCCCCAAACCACAAACCATAGAAGGCGAGTAACGCCACGGCATAGAGCCCGACCGAGAGCAGTCCAACGGAGAGGTTCTCAGCGAGCCAGCGTCGGTGCCAGGCCGCCAGCAGCGTGAGGGCGAGCACAGAGCCGGCACAGATGATTTGGAAGATCGGATTCATCTGTAGCGTTGCGGGGACACGGGCGATGACCAGCATGGTCTCAAGTTGGACGGTCATGGCTTCGGGAAGGTTGGCGCCCAGACCGGCGCGGATGGATTCGGCCTGTCCGCTGACGGGCATGACCGATCCGAAGCGTGAGTAGTTGAACATGAGCCACGGTAGAGCGGTCAGTACGCTGACCGAGCCAACAATGAGGCCCTGTGCCAGGCGGCGTGGGAAGGCGCGTTGGCGGAGCCCAGTTGCCAAGTGGACGGCCAGCATCGCGGCGATGAGGAAGACGGCATCGTTGCGGGCCAGGAATGTCAATCCGAGCAGGGCGCCGAGAGCGGCGCAGCGTGTGGGGGCCAGTGTTGCGGCGAGTCTGGGGGTAAAGCGGTCGTAGAGCACGGCTGAGGCGAGGATGAGCAGCACGTACAGTGCGGTTTCGAGGCTGTTCTGACTGTGCTGGATGGAGGTAGGGCTGACGTACCAGAGTAGAGCGGCGAGGCAGGCGACAGCCCAGGGGGCGGGACCGCGGTAGAGTTGTGTCCGGACGGTCGACAGCAGCAACACAGCGGTTGCTGTGGCGATGAGGAACTGGAAGCCCACGACGATGTAGAGCGTGTCGAGCTTGTGGCCATGGGTGATCCAGTAGAAGGCGGCGAAGATCCATGTAGCCAGGGGTTGGACGCCGTTGGTGGGGGTGTGGCCGTCGGCGACACTGAGGCCTTTGCCCATGGCGAGGTTACGTGCGACGGTGAGCATAAGGTAGCCATCTTCGGTGACGCACTGGCGCTGGAGGCGGTCGCCACCGACGGCGAGCGGAGCCACGCGTACGAATGCAGCGACGGCGAGCACCGCGGCGGAGGCGGCTACGGCGCCGACGATCGAGGATCTTGCCGATGAGATCATGGCAGACGTTTCAGGATGCGTGCTTGGCGGCGTTGGCGACCGGTTCGCCAGAGGCAGGCGAACTGCTGACGGCTGCCAGCGGCGAGACGACGGCGGCGAAGAGGCGGGCCATGCGGTCGGCCGAGATACGGATATCGTGTCGATCTAATACGGCCTGTCGTGCGGCGGCACTTACGTGTTGGCGCAGGTGCGGATCGCGCACGAGACGTTCGATGGCGTCGGCGAGCTGGTCGCTACGGGCGGGCGCGACGAGCAGTCCGTTGACGCCGTCTTGTACGAGTTCGGGGATGCCGGCGATACGAGAGGCGACCACGGGCCGCTGAAGAGCCATCGCTTCGAGCAGCACGACGGGAAGGCCTTCGGCGAGGCTGGGCAGGACGAAGATGTCGGCACGTCGGTAGAGGTCTTGAATGCGGTCCTGACCGACCGAGCCGACGAAATGCACGTGAGACGTGACACCAAGCTGAGCGGCGCGATGACGGAGGAACTGGTGCTGTGGGCCGTCGCCGATGAACGTGCAGGTGACGGGCAGGTTGCGTCGGCGCAACGTTGCGAGGGCTTCGAGCAGGAATTCGTGCCCTTTCTCGGGGCTGAGTCGGCCCACGGTAAGTAACTCGATGGGTCGTTGGTCAGTGGGTCGGCCTTGCCGATTGTCGCACGTTGTAGCTGGAAAGGCGCCGAGGTCGAGACCGCACGACACGAGATGGATTTTGTCGGCGTCTTGTTGTCCGGCAGCGTGGATGGCCTGCTCGCGTCCGTAGCCGCAGACGCAGCAAACAAAGCGAGCGCTGTGGATCTTTTGGGCCAGCCGCGTTTCGGACGGGCAGCCGAAGTCGGCCTGACCGTGTAGGGTCATGCTCCAACTGGTGCCGGTCAGCTTTGCGGCGATCATGGCCAGACTGGCGGCGACGTTGGCGAAGTGCGCGTGGAGATGGTCGACGCGGCGGCTGCGCAGCTCGCCAGCGAGCAGCGCTGCTTCGGCGAAGTAGAAGACACCCCAGAGCAGACCGCGAACGCCCGGCGGCCTGATGTGCAAGGCGAGCATCAAGGCGGATAGATAGCGGAACGGGTGCTGAACAAGCCACCGCGTGTGGGCGGCCAGAAGCTTGAGCGGACCGGCGGGCAGTATGTACGAAGTCTGTGCTCTTTCGTTCTTTTCAAGCTCGGTTAACACTTCGCGATCGTCGGGCCGGCGTACGCTGAAGGTGCAGATATCCAGCCCCAAGGCACGCAGGGCCTGTATCTCTCGCAGGATGAACGTGTGCGAGACGTAGGGGTATCGACTTGTGATGTAAGCGATTGTCATGAGGCGGCGGTGGCGGCCTTGGGCCTGATGATTCTGTCCTTCAAGCCGGTCAACTGCACGCCCATGATGGCTGGGGAGAATGTGCCGTCTGGGCGGGTGAGTCGATCCTGCTGAATGAAGTGGCGGCCGATGGTGTGGGGGTCGCAGCCGGGGCGATTGGGTGTGGGATCGGATGTCACGGCGCAGAGGTACTCGGCATGCCGGACGACCTGGACGGTTTGCTGGTTGAAGTCGCCGTTTGGGTAACAGAAAGACTCGACGGGGGCGTCGAGCCGTTGCTGGAGTTCGGTGCGAGCGGTGACGGTTTCGCGGCGTAGGTTTTCGCCGTCGAGCTGGGAGAGCAGCTCATGGCTGTAGCCGTGGGCACCGATCTCGTGGCCGGCGTTCATGAGGCCCTTCAGTTGCGATGTGTTCATGATTCGGTCGTGGCCGCTGGCGCGAGTCAGGTCGTCGCCGAGCAGTGAGGTGAGGTTTTCAAGAAGCCTGATCCGTCCAGCCGGGTCGAGGGTTTTCGCCGTGGCGACTGCCGTTCGGGCGGCTTGGGCGGGGTCGGATTGACGGAAGGAGAGTCGCTGACCGCCTGGTCCGGTGAGTGGGCCGTCGGCCTGTGTCAGCAAATGGGCACGGTTCTGTTCGTACAGTCGGATGACGCCTTGGGCGAGGGCGTCGTACCAGGGCCGTCTGAAGGTATCCACCAGACCGACGATGGGGAAGAAGGTGGCCCTCAGGTCGGCCTGTTGCAGGACGGGTGCAGCGAGGGCGGCGTTGTCGCGATAGCCGTCGTCAAAGGTGATGGCGGCGATGGGGCGTTCGCCTGAGGTGCCGTCTTGCCAGGCGCGCAGGGCGGGTGCGAGCGGCAGGACGTAGTAGTGTCGGGCAAGGAATTGACAGTGATCGGCCAACGCCTCGGGCGTGACGGCGAGATCGGGAGCGAAGTAACGTCGACGAAGCGCCGCAGGCAAGACGCGATGGTAACAGAGGACCAATAGATGCCGTCGGGCACAGAGCCGACAGAGCGCAAGCAGTCCGGAGAGCTGCCCCAACCGCGCGAACCCATAGCGTATGAAAGCTTTCATCACGAAGGGGGGATCTGCTGACGTTGGCCAATCGACTGGGCGGGCGAGCCGGCCCAGATCTGCTTGGGGGGTACGTCTTTGGTGACGACGCTATTGGCGCCGACGACGGCGCCCGCACCGACGGTGACGCCTTTGAGGATACAGCAGCCGCGTCCAATCCACGCATCGCGGCCGATCGTCACCGGGGCGGTGGCAAAGCCCGCCTCGCGGATGGGTGTGGGGGTCTGGAGTGCGTGGTCCTGGTCACGGATGCTGGTGTATTCGCCGACCATGGCGTACGGTTCGATGGTGACGCACTGGTGAGCGACGATGACGACGCCAGGTGAGAGCACGACGTTGTCGCCGATGATGATCTGGCCGTGGTCGCGGGTTTCGAGGCGGACGCGCTTGTAGATTCGGCAGTTGCGGCCGAGTTGGATTCGGCGTGTACCTTCGAAATCGATGAGTCCGAGGATTTGGTTGTCGACGGGGACGGCTGCGGCGCCGAGATGAACGCGTGCCCAGGCCAGGCAGAAGCATCGCCACAGCCATCCGGCGCATGCACGGGCCAGCATGGCCGATGGCCAGCAGAGCGCGACAACGATATGCTTGGCGAGCGATCTCATCGTTTGACGACAGCCGACTGGGCGGCTGGACGCTGGAGAAGATTGTGCTCGGGCGCGCCTGGCGCGTCCAGGAAGAAACGATGCCACAGTTCGAGGCTTATCAGACGGCCGAGCAGGGCCAGTTGGTCGGTGCGGCCGGTGATCTGGCCTTCGACGAGGGTGCGGACCCGGGCGGGCTCGAAGTAGCCGCGTTGGGCGTGGCGGGGACCAAGCAGCAGGTCGCGGACGAAGTCTTTCAGGGCTGGATCGGTGAGAAGCCACCGTCGATAGTCGATGGCCACGCCGCGTCTGGGCGAGTGGGTCTGCCGCCGAGGTGAGAACCGGCTGCGAGCCTTACGCTCGGCGTAGCAGGCCAAGATTCGCAGTATGTTGGCGCCCGGGGGCAGTTCGGTGCGTTCCCAGGGCACGTCGTCGAGCTGGGGGACCAGCCGATGCAGGAGTTTTCGTTGAATGGGTTTTTCCCTGGCCCGCCATTGCGGGGGCCATTGGGTCACGAGGCTGAAGACGTCGGGATGGAAGAAGGGCTGTAGGGTCGGGCAATAGGCCCGTAAGAGTACGGATCCGACGAGGTTGAAGCGGCGGATGCGCTGGGTGAGGTCTGTGTAGTCGAAGCGGTCGAAGACGGATGGTCCAGCGTCCTGCGTGTCGTCGCGGATTTGGTTGAGCGATGCGGCAAGATGCTCGGCTACGACGGGTCTATGGTGCTGGGCGAACAGGGACGGCGAGGCTGGCGCGGCGTGTGCGGGATCGATGATCGGAGCGATGAAAAGATGGCGGGGCAGTCGGCGGGCGATAGACCGCGGTGCGAGGCGCTCTGCGGCCACCTCGAATCGACTATAAAGGCCGTCGCAACTGGCCACGCCATCGAGGACGGCTTGGGTGTCGGCGGGGAGCCGCCGAGCGACGAAGAGGATGTGGGTGTCGAAAGCGCCAAGTGTGCCGTCGGTGAGGCGGACGCCCTCTTCGACCCAGGCAAGGAAGTCGCGCGGCGAGACGGTCCACGCGTGATGAGCGAAGCCGAGTCTCTTGGCAACGATGTCGGCCAGCGTCAGGTCGGCGGCGCCATCGCTGCCGATGGTGAGAGTTTGGACCTGACGTCCGCAGCGGTGGAGGGCTGCCGCAATACAGCGAGAGTCGAGTCCGCCGCTAAGCGGGAGGGCGTAGCAGCCGGGCTGAGCCGTCTGATCGCGGACGGCGGTCAGGAAGCGGTCGTTCATCTGCTCGGCGCAGCGATTGAGGTTGGGCGTTTGCGAGGCACTTGCGCCGTATTGGATACGCCGGTACCGACGCACCGTGGCGTGGCCACATTCGATGCTGACGACCGAGCCGGGCGGGACGAGACGTACGTCGGCGAGCAGCATTCTGTCGTGAAGGGGGAAGCCCAGTGTGACGTACTCGCACAGGGCTTGCATGTTGACGCGACGAGGCACGTCCGGTTCGGCCAGCAGCGCGGCGGTGCTTGAGGCGAAGAAAGCGTGGTGTTGCGTGACGGCGTAGTACACCGGTCGGGTGCCGACGGGGTCGGTGGCCAGCAACAGGCGTTGCTGTCGACTATCCCACAGGGCCACGGCAAAACATCCCTGGAGCTGTTCAGCAAACGCGAGGCCGCGATCGCGGTAAAGTTGGAGTGTGGACTGTGCGAGGGCGGCGGAGGGCTGGGTGATGTATCCGTCGCCAACGACCAGCAGGCCTCGGTCGGCGCTGGCTGCGATCTGCGGCTGACACGGGGCGGCGCCTTGGGCCACGAACGCGAGGCAGCCTTTGCCTGCGACGGCCAGGGCACATTCCGGCGGCTCGCGGCTGAGGGCCAAGCGGCGCGCGATGCCTTCGACCCGGCTGGCCAGAGCGGGGTCGGCCTGAAACGCGCTGGCTCCTGCGATTGGCGGCATGGGAGTACTAGGGAGTCTTATACTCGATAAGTTGCGGTTGCGTTCGGGCCCACGTGTGTTTGAGTGCGAGCAGGTGGCCAATCGACAGAGGGATTCGCGAGAACTGGCAGTGGGCAGCGTAGGTGAGGCAATGCGTCCGGGGCGCGCGGCGCCCGATCCGGGTGCGGGTGGCGATCCACAGGATACGTGCGACGATGAAGCCGGGCAGGACCAAGGCCACGGCCGGCGAACGCAGCGCGATTGCGCATGCAACAATGGCGATCCACAGGGCCACTTCGGTCAGATTAAGCAGTGTTTCGCGGAGCCACATTTTCTCGGGGCGGCGGCGAAAACGCAGGGCAATCATTCCATAGCTGAGTCCCGTGCGGACGATGCGGCGCCAGTATTGGCGGAAGCGTTGTATGGCCAGGTCGTGGCGGACCATAGGCTGGCCGGTTTGAAGGATTTGCCATCCGTCCTGGCGGATTCGGTAACAGAGGTCGGCCTCCTCGCCGGCGACCAAACTCTCGTCGTAACCGCCGTGGCGGCGGACGATGTCGGCACGAACGAGTACATTGCCGCCGGCCATTCGCCAGAAGCCGGGGGGGATGTGCCAGTCGAATGACGAGACAAGCATATAGATGTTGGCGCGTGGGTCGATTTCTTCGACGATTCCGGTAACGCAGGCGACGGAGGGATGGGCATGCATCTGGTCGACTGCGTGCCGAAGCCAGTGGGTGTCGACGACGGTGTCGGCATCGAAAAAATGCAGCAACTCGTGACGGGCGAGACGTAGGCCGACGTTGCGGGCGCGGGCGGCACTGAACGGGCCGGTGGCGATCGGTTCCGTGCGGGCGCCGAGTTGATCGGCGACAGTGAGGCTGTCGTCGGTGGAGCCGGAATCGACGTAGATCAGCTCGATGCGGTCGGCGGGGTAGTCGGCTGAACGGATCGACTCGAGGCAGCGGCGCAGGCGCGGTCCCTCGTTGCGGCCGATGACAACGATGGATAGATTCGGCATGGTTTCTTTTGGGGATTCGGTCATTCTTTAACGTGAGAGCGGCGAGGGTTCCGCAAGCAGGTGAGGGCCTGACGTGCGGCGGCCGCTCGCTGCCGCGAGGCGGCGTCGGATCGGCAGCGAAGGCGCAGCCAATCGAAGGTATTGCCGGCCATATCCACGGCCTCGGTGAACCACATGCCCGTCAGGCCATAATGCCGGCGCATGTATCGCCGGCGGCTTTGAAGCCAATATCGCGGGTGGCTGCCATCGAAGGGCTGGGCGGTGTCTCTGTCGGGGTCGGTGCTGGCGCCCAACAGATGCGTGGCGCGTGCCGCGGGTACGAGCCAGCCTTGCCAACCGGCGGCATGCATCCGCCGGCACCAATCGGTCTCTTCGAAGTAGAGGAAGAAACCTTCGTCCATCAGGCCGACCTGCTCGATTGCGCTGCTGCGTACGAGCAGGCAGGCGCCGCTGATCCAGTCGGCCGGGATGGGGTTCGCCGGGGTCGTCTGTCTGCCGTGGATGTCGAATCCGTATTCTGCGGCCGTCAGGCGCGCGAGCGGTCGCACTCTCGTCGCGAGGAACCGCGCGGGCGTGGGGAAGCGCCGGGCGGAGGGCTGAACCGTTCCGTCCTCGTTTAGAAGCAAGGCGCCGCAGAATCCGGCTTGTGGCCGGGATCGCATGAACTGCAAGAGTATGCCTGCGGCGCCGGGGTGAACGAACGCATCCGGGTTGAGCAGCAGAACGAACTCGCCGGACGCCTGGCGTATGGCCTGATTGTTGGCGACGGCAAAGCCGACGTTTCTCTCATTGGCAATCAGGTTAACGTGAGGATAGCGTTGGGCGATGATCTGCGGCGAGCCGTCCGTGCTGGCGTTATCGACGACGAAGATCTCAACCATCAACGATTGGGTGTCGGCATATACGGCGTCGAGGCAGCGCTGAAGCAGCCGCTCGGTGTTAAAGCTGACGATGACGATTGACAGGTCCACGTTTGTCGTGCGTTCAGCAGGAGTTTCGCGGCAGCGTCACGGCGTTTTCGCTTGCGGCGGGCCGACGGGGCGACGGGCCGCGGCCTTGGACGAGATAGCCGGAAGGCTTTTCCGGACGCGACCCGCCCGGATGCGGCGCGCGGCGGCGGCGGAGACGGCGCATACGCCGCCGGCGCCAATAATGACTGCCGGACTTGGAAAAGCGTTGGCCAGGAAATCGACGGCGAGCAGACCCGAGAGCGTGGCCCAGAGTGCGGCGACCTGGCGGACGTCGGGCGCCCAGTGAGGCGCATGGCGCCAGGCATCGACGATATTCCCCATCCACCACATCATAAAGGAGATCAGTCCGAGCAGGCCGTACGTGGAGGCCAGGATCATCCACAACGCGTCGGCGGCGAGACCCTCGACGTTGAAGCGGCCCCAGGCCCCCAAGCCGAACAGCTTGTTCTGTCTGGCTTTGGTCAAGTAAGCCTGCTCGGCGACGAGGCGGTATTCGATCGATTCGGCACGTTCGGCGGAGATCAATCGCACCTTGTCGACGACGAATTCGTCATCGATCCAACCCACATAGCGAAAGGCCATCCAGAACGTAGCCAGCGCGAGGGGTACAAGCAGGGCCGAACGGAGTCGCATGCGCTCCCAGAGGAACCACACGGCCAGACCCAGGGCAAAGGCCAAGTAGCCGGAGAAAGTCATGGTCGCCAGCAAAGCCACGACCGGCGCTGCCGCCACAAGTTTGGCGGGCACACCCCAGAAGTTGGGTAGCAGTCGGGCGCGTAACAGCCAGAGGGCGGCCAACGAGGTGGCGGCGAAGAAGAACGAGAGCGGCAGGGCATGGGGGAAACAGACGATCGGCCGCCAAAAGCCCCAGCGGTAGTGTTGGCGCCATGCATGCTGGAAGAAACCGTAGAACGTTTGGTGGATGTGGGGACTCATTCGCCATTCCCACAGGGCGGGGATGGCGTAGATCGCGCCGCACAGAGCGAAAGTTGTGGCGGCATCAAGCAGATCTTCGCGCGTCTGGAGATGGACGCGAGCCAACCAAAAGGGAAGAGCATAGCGGAGTACCTGGAGCAGGGACGCACTGACGCCATCGTAGATGCCAAGCCCGTTCACCACCGATGTCAGGGCGGAACCGATGATGAAGATGATGAGCGGGACGTCGGTCCAGTGGAAGCGCCAGCGGGTCAGGACGTGAGGCCGAAACAGCACGGTACCCAGCACGGCCGCGATCCCGCAGACGGCCCACTTGTCGAGATCGGGCAGTCCGGAGATTTGAATGCTTGTCTCGGGCAGAATCATCTGTCCGAGCAGATAGGTGAGGATCAGGGCTCGACCGGGGCGGGCGACGGCAAAGATCACGAGCCCGGCGATGGGCCAGACAAGAAGGAAGGGCGCCGCGGAGGAACTGACGAGGGACATCTGGAGCCTTCCTGGTTGGGCGACAGGGGTGACTGCCCGTCAGAAGTGGTATCCCCACCTGTCGGGTGCGTCGCCGAGCAACTCGGCGCAGCGGGAGCGATCGAGAGGCGGCAGTGCGAGTTGGACGCGTGTATCGAGGATGGTCTGATAGGCTCGGCGTACTCGCGGGGTCAGCCGCAGTTGGGCAAGTGCGCACATATCGCGCAGCGTCGATTCGGGATCCAACTGGACGTCCTCGAAGCGGAAGATGCCATACTGGTGGGGAAACGAACGCTGAAGACGTTCACCTTCCTCGATGTAGATGCGCCATTCGAACAGAAACCACTCTGCCGTAGTTCTAACGGTCGCCAACAGATCGGCGTACTCGGGGAAGAGCTGAGTAAAGACGTTTCTGCGTACCGCGGTCCCCGGAGTATACCTGGAGTAGACGGAGGGCCAGTGCTGGCTCTTTGATGCGGTGGTGCTGAAGGGGTCGCGCACCATGTGGATAAAGGTGGCGTCAGGCCACATCGCCTGGAGCCACCGGACACGAAACAGGTTGGCCGGGAACTTCTCGAAGAGCCGTTTCTTTCCGGCCAAGGTCAACTGGATGCCAAATTCGCATCTGAGGACCGCTTCGCGCTGGGGTGTGGCGTCGGCCTGGTCGAGGTACATGCGGCCGACGATCCTGTCACCTTCCCAATGGTAGTGCTCGTCGGCGATATCGGGGACGGCCATGTACCAGATGGGCCTCGCCTCGCTGAGAAGCCGCAAGTCGCGGTGTCGGCCGAGCACTTTGGCGACGGCGGTTGTGCCGCTGCGTGGTGAACCCACCATGAAGATCGGCGCATCTACGGGCCTGGGCGTGCGCCAACGGGCCAGTGCTGGCACGGCGCTACCTTCAGGGTAAGAGGCACCCCTTGTGACGACTTTGTTGACGGCCCCCACCGCTCGCCACACGCCTCTGTGGAAGCGTTCGCGCAATTGGTCGGCCCAAGCGTCGAGGGTGGCCGCGGCCTGGATGATCATCCCCGGGTGATTGTGCACATGGGCGATCAGCGTAGGCGGGCAAGTGGACCCACCGTAATCGCTGCGATCAGCAGCAGCGAACGGCCGATCGATGCGGGGGGCCGGCTGTTGGCCGATGGGAGGCGGTTGCAAACGGCGCGCGTGTTCGGTTGAGGCTGGGTTCATAGGTATCGCTCGGGCTCGGATGGGTCGGGGCGTGTTCTCAACAGTTTCATCGCCTGGTGGCGTGTCTGCCGGTTTAGGGGAGCCAACATCCACGCCTTCAGGACGTGACGCAGGGCTGACCAGTTGCGGCCGTACTCGCGCAGCAATTGCGCCTCGCTGAGGTGGAGGTGATAAAGTATCTGCTGCATGCTGTGGGGCGCGGGGGGTGTCCGGTCATTTGCCGCATAGGGCGGGATGGACTCGCCTCGCTGGAGGCGGTCGCTGCCACCTTGAAGGCGCTCGCGCAGAAGCTCGTAGGCCACGCGGTGCTCGTAGAGCCCCGGCCCCGGATCACTGTGGCTGACGCCCTGAAGATTCATCCGGTAGCGGTAGAGTACGTCCGACACGTTGTCGATCAGGTACCGCTGCGCGAGGCGGAGCATGAAGTCCACATCGCCGCGCTGTCTAAAAAAGGTGCGAAACAGCCCGATGTCCAAGGCGGCGCGGCGCCGAACCATCAAGGCGCTGCCGTAGCTGTAGAACTCGCCCTGGAGGATGCGTCGACGACACCGTGCCGGTCCGGTCGGCGCGTGCTGGGTGAACAGGAACCGGCCCGTTTGGTCGACAATGCGGATCGAGCAACCAACCGCTGCGACGTCGGGGTGTGCGATGAGGAATTCACGTTGCACGGCCAATCGGGTCGTCTCCGAAACGTCGTCCGCGTCCATGTAGGCGACGAACTCCGTGTCGGCGGCCAGGGTCCCCGTATTGCGGGCGGCGTCGTGGCCCAGGTTGGCCTGGCGAATCAGCTCGATACGCGCGTCGCTGTACGCACGGACGAGGTCGCCTGAGCCATCGGTGGAACCGTCATCCACGACGATGAGGCGGAAGTCCGGCAGCGTCTGGCTGAGGATGCTGTCGATCGCCTCAGTGAGCCACCGTCGGACATTGTAGATGCACAAGACTACGGCGACGTCCGGACGATCCTGTTTCGGCGTACTCATGACAGGCTCAGATGGATGATTAGAGCGGTTACGGCGGCCGATCCGGTTACCAGGGCGGTCCACGTGCGATAACCGACGCGGCGCGTGCCCCATCGGCCTCGGAATCGCTTCAGCCATGCGTTTCGTGCGGCGTGCGCGGTCAGGGCGACGCCGGCGCACGCACAGATTGCCGCGACGGCGTGGCGGCCCCAGCCGGGACTGATCCGCACGATCGCAAAGGTGCCGAGGCCCACAACCGTCATCCAGATCAGGCAGCCCAGAGCCAGCAGCGCGTTGAGCGCTAGGCTCACTCGCATCGCCGCGGGCTCGGGCAGAAGTACGGCTGCATAGGGGAGCAACGTCTTTTGTGCGTACCGGCCCCAAACAGGCAGATCGTAGAGTGCTTCGCGGTGATCGAACAGGTCTACGGCTCGCTGTACGCGACGATCCAGACCGGAAGTCACCCGAGACGGGATTTGCCGGATGGGTATGACTTCGAGGTCGAGTTTTTCGATAGCGCGATCGATCAGAGGCACGAACTCGTGCAGGTCGAGATATCCGGCGTGTGGGTCCGCGACGCGGAAGTCGGGCGCATGCACCAGCAGCACCATCACGGATCCGGGCAGGATGGTCTGCTCGGCGTCGAGCATCTGCTGAAGGTGAACGGCTTCAATCGTCGCGGGGACCATCGCGATATCGGTTGGATTCGCCACGGGCTCCAACAGGCCGGCTGAGATCATCTCGAAGCCTGCCTGCCTGGCGGCGCGGACCGTTGCCTGGTCGAAGCTGTTCCAGGGGGGCACGAAGACAGGCGAGGCCCGTCCCACGAGCTGCTCCACTCGATCCTTCGCCTCCCGGAGGATGTGGTACTGTTTGTCCTGCGGTAGGCCCGCGAACTCGGTGCCGAACCTGGGTAGCTGCTTCCAGGTGTGGTGCGTCAGACCGTGGACCGCGGGCTCGGCGCAACCGTCGTGCATGACGTCGCGCAGAAGGGCCACGCGATCGGGGTCGTTCTGCAGAGGAACCCGCCCGGTCTCGCTGGCGTGGTCCGGGTTCACGCTCTGAAGTGGGGTGATGGCGCAAAGCCACGGCCAGCTTCGGGCAGCCATTTCGCGACATAGCATTTGCTCGACCAGGAGGCGAGCGGCGCACTGGGGGGAATGGGCGGCACCGAAGTCGTCGTAGCGAATGACCAGGTAGCTGGGCTTATGGGTGGAAGGCATCAACCGTTATGCAACAGGTATGGAGACCAAGTAACGATCATGTGTGGTTGGCAAGCTGGGCCGACTGACCGCCCGGCGGGCGTAGCAGTCGCCGGCGAATCGGCTTTGGCACGACAGCAGGGCACCGACGCGCGATGGGCTCCAGGACGTTTCGACCGGCCCGGCGCAGTGCGTAGTAGGCGTCGCATTCGACGTGTCGGACCCGCGCCATAAGATCGCCGTATTCCCAGAAGTCTACCCAGGCGCCCCAGGCAGAATGGCGCACGGCGTGCACCTGGACGGTGTGCCTCGCGGAGGAAGTCCAGACGCGTTTGTGGGGGGCATCGCCGCGTTTGAGGTCCCAGACGCGCGCGCCTTCGTCGATGGCGGCGTGGTACATGTGGGCGCTGAGGAGAAAACCAACGCCGAGCCGTCCGTAATCGGGGTGGTAGGCTTCGGCCTGGGTGAACATGCGGCCGGCGAAGGCAAAGCACAGGCTGATGCAGGCCGGCTGATCGTCCACCCAAAGGACCCAAAGCCGCAACTGACCCTTATGCAGAGCAGCAAGCGCCTGATCGATCCAGGCCACGTACTCGTAGTCGAACCGGTGACCGTACTTGGCCTGCTTATACTGGAGCATGGTCCGGATAAGTTGGGGTATCCGCCGCTCATCGCCGACGCACTCGAAACGAACGTCTCTGAACTGCCGGCGAAGGACATTCAGCTTGTGTCGCATATTATTGCGGGTGCTTTTGCCCAGCCCTTTGCGGAACTGATCCCACGTGGGCGGCAGATCGAAATACGGACAGACCGAAGAAGGCCGTTTGTGGATCCAGAACCGGTGAGGCAGCGACCGGGTTGCAAGCAGGCTGGTAGTATTCGAGTCGTCGAGGATGTAGTCGAGATAGAGCACGTCCCAGCGGACCCGTTCGCGTTCGAGGCAGCGGAAGGTCTCGCCGAGGACAGCCTGCCGCCAGCCGGGGCGCGTGAGGATGTCGAGGTAGTCGGCGCCGCTTTCGGGGCTGCCAAGCAGGGCGAGTCGGCGGTGTCGGCTGAGCCAGCGGCCGGTGGTTTCGGCGTAGAAGGGGGCAGCGCCCACGAGTTCGCCGTGTCCGTCGCGAACGAGCACAACGGCCAACTCACGCTGTTTGCCGTACCCATGCCAGAACGGCACGTTGCATGTTGAGGAACTGAAGAAGGCCTGCGGTGTATCGCTCTCTGCCAGCAGCGCGTCCCACTGCTGGGAGATCGCTTCGAGCGTGTGGATGTCGCGTACGAGGGTGCTGGTGAGCGGGAGCCGGACTGCGAGGGTGTCGGGCTGGGCGGAAGACGGTTGGTCGCTCTTGTCGACGCGAGGTCGGATCGGCGAGCCGTTACCGCGGCCCACCAGGAGGCTGCGCAGGGCGGCTCTTGGGGAATGGACGCGGGCGAATGGGAACAGGGCCGCAACCAGCGTGCGTCCGAGAAAACTCAGTTGCCAAGGGTCGGAGGGGTTGATGCGCCAACTTGTCGCGGCCGACCGCAGCGCCGGGCCCCATCGACTTTGGTGGGCGAGCCGCCGACTTCGCTCGGCGTGGTACCAGGCAACGGCTCGGCGATAGGATACGCTTCCGGGCTCCTCGCTGAAGGTGGGCACCTCGATCGGAACGCCGCGGTCCAAGCGGTCGGTGCCGCTGGTGAGACGTTCCTGCCGCAAATCGAGGACCAGACGAGCAAAGAAACGCTGTCGGGCGCTTCGGGTGTGGCTTACGGCGCCGGAATGCCGCCGGTAAATGTACAGGGGCTCCGGCAGACACGCTACATCAAATCGCTCGGTCACCCGCATCCACATGTCCATGTCTTGACAAAGAGCGAGCGCTTCGCGGAATCGGCCGACCACATCAAACACCTCGGCGCGGACCATGACGCTCATCCCGTTGAGCGCCATGCGCCCCTCTGCGTAGGCGCGTCGAATCTGTTCGGGCTCACACGGCAGCGTGGGGTACTCGAGGGGGTTGCCGTCGCGGTCGACGACGACCTCCCAGGTTCCCACGCCATAGATGTCGGGGTGGGCCCTGAGGAAGGCCAACTGTTTCTCAACGCGCGTGGGATCGCAGAGATCGTCGGCGTCAAGGAAGGTGACGAATTCACCCTGCGCGACCTCAAGCCCGGTGTTTCGACCCTTGGCCTGACCGGCGTTGTCCTGGCGTAAGAGACGGACGCGCGGATCGTCGATCTCGGCGAGGACGCGCGGCGTCTGGTCGGTCGAGCCGTCGTCGACGACCACCAACTCGAGATCCTGGAAGGTTTGGGCGAGGATGCTGTCTATGGCGGCGCGGACGAAAGGCGCCGCGTTGTAGGCACTCATCAGGACACTGACGACGGGCTTACTCATGGATGCTTCTAACGGCTCGTTGCCGGCCTAGGTGTAATCCCAGGCCCATTCAGAAGGCATGAACATTACATCGTCGGGCTCGTGGGCTCCGCGGCCGGTGCCGTACACGTCGACTTCGGTAACCTCGATGGAAGCGGCCATCTCCAGCCCATCGACACGCTGCGCCACCGAGTCGTTGAGTCGCAGCGTAATGGAGTACATTCCCGGAGGCAGGTTCAGGGCGGGGAAACGGCATTGCACGTTGCCGCCCTTCCCGGCATCGGGCATGACGTCGACGGCGGCATGGCTCTTGGCGTGGAAAATTGTCTGTCCCATGGCGTTGATGAAGAGGACCAGGAACCGCGGTCGCGAAAGCCGCTGATTACACACGAATTCGGCTTCGACGGTCAGTTCGCCGCCCATGGGGACACTGGCTGTGATGTGGCCGTCGGCGTCGTAGAAATGGACGTCGGTGAAACGTGCGTGCACGCCACCGCTGCGATCGGTCCGATCACGCAGGGCGACGCTGCCGGTGCTGCGTCGGAACGAGGCAAGATACGTTTCGATGACCTGCGCAGGCCCACCTTCCATGGTTTTTCGGCCCTCCTCGAGCAGAACGGCGCGATTGCAGAGCGACTCGATGGACACCATGTTGTGGCTGACGAAGAGAACGGTACGTCCGCCGCCGGCCACTTCGCGCATGCGTCCGAGGCACTTGCGTTGGAACTCGACGTCGCCGACGGCCAGCACCTCGTCGACGAGCAGGATCTCCGGCTCGAGATGGGCAGCCACCGCAAAGGCCAGACGCACGTACATGCCGCTGCTGTAACGCTTGACGGGTGTATCGAGGAACCGTTCGATGTCGGCGAAGGCGGTAATCTGGTCGAACTTGCGGACGATTTCCGCGCGGCGCATGCCGTGAATAGCGCCGGCAAGGAAGATGTTTTCGCGTCCGGTCAACTCGGCATGGAAGCCGGTGCCCACTTCCAGGAGGCTTGCCACGTGCCCGCGCAGCTCGACGCGCCCGGTAGTGGGCTCGGTGATGCGCGAGAGGATCTTAAGCAGCGTGCTCTTGCCGGCGCCGTTGCGTCCGATCACGCCGATGACCTCGCCGGACTGGACCTCGAGATCGAACTCTTTCAGGGCCCAGATGGTCTCGTTCTCCTCGGCGTGTTCGCTGAGCGTGCGGAACCGGCGCACGGGTGCGGTGAGCAACCCAACCAGCGCTTCACGGAAGTTTTGATCGTCGGGGGCACGCACACCGATCTTGTAGCGTTTTCCCAAATCCTCGACGTGTATGGCCGGCAACATATCAGCTTTCTATGCAGTTCGATGTATGCTACACGACGTCCGCAAAGCGCCGCTCGGTACGGCGGAAATAGGCGGCGCCGAACAGCAGCACGAGGATGGCCGATGCCGTGGAGATCGCCAGCTCGGTGGCGTTCACGGGTGTACCGACCAGGGCGGCGCGGAACCCGGTAACGACGCCCCACATGGGATTGATCGCAGGTAGCACCCCCCACGTCTCTCGGAACTTCTCCTGGCACTGGTTGGCGGAGTAGATCACGGGCGAGACGAACATCCAGACCTGCACCATGTACGGGATCACGTAACGAAAGTCGCGGTAGGTAACCGTGAGCGACCCGAGCAGCAGCGCCATACCTGTCCCAGCCATCAGTGTCACCAACAACAGCAGCGGGGTCAGCAGGACCAAGGCTGACGGCGCCATCCCGTATGCAGCCATCATCACCACCAGCACGGCCATTTGCAGAAGGAAGTCGAGCAGGCCGGCGCCGACGGGGGCGATGGGGACGAACAGGCGTGGGAAGTACACCTTTGTCAGTAGGTGCTGCTGGTTGACCAGGCTTTGTCCACCCAGGGAAACCGCGTTGGCAAACAGCAGCCAGGGCACGAGTCCGGCAAAGTAGAACACGGGCTTGGGGACCCCGTCCGTTGAGAGGTTCGTCAGTCCCGCGATCAGTGTGAACACCAGCATGAATACCAGCGGCTGAAGGATGGCCCAGGTGGCTCCGAGCACGGTCTGCTTGTAGCGGACCTTTACGTCGCGCCAGACCAGGAAGTAGAGCAGTTCGCGGAACTCCCACAATTCTTTCCAGTCGATGGGGATCCATCCGCGGCGCGGTTGAATCACCGTGACCGGCAGCGCTTCCGGGGCGCCGACGCGCTGCTCTCGGGTCGGGCGGTCTGGATCGATCGGCCCGCCGCCAGCGGCATGGGCCCGGTCTGTGGCTGTTTCACTCATTGGGCTTGACGTACCTGGCTCGTTCGGGTCGTGACGCGCTGCCGGCGCGCGTCGAGGTATTCGTGCAGCATGTCGCGCCACGGGCGACATGGTTCAATGCCGAAGTCCATCAGGCGCGTGCCGGTCAAGGCCGACAGGGCTGGGCGCTTCGCTCGGGTTTCGTACTGATCCGAGCGGATGGGCTCGACCGAGACGCCGGGCCGTTCGCGATCGAGAATGCCCTGCGCGAATGCATGCCAGGAGCAACTGTCGATGGCGGCCACGTGCACGAGTCCACACGGGCCGACCTGAATCAGCTCGGCGATCTTGCCGGCCAACTCCCACGTGCTGGTCGGCGAGACGCGCTGGTCGGAAACGACACGAAGAGGCTTGTCTTCGTCAGCCAGTCGAAGCATGGTCTCGACGAAGTTGCCGCCCTTGCCTGCCGCACCGGCCAACCCGTAGAGCCCGCAGGTCCGCACGATAGTCCACCGCCTGCCTGCAATGGCCGTCAGGTGTTCGCCGGCCAGTTTGGACGCGCCGTACACGTTGACCGGGCCGGTGGGGTCATCCTCGGTGTAGGGCTGGCTGCGGCGCGTGTCTCGCCCGAACACATAGTCGGTGCTGATATACACGACGGCCGCACCATGCTGCTCGGCGACTCGGGCGACGTGTGACGCACCCAGCGAGTTGACGGCGAAGGCCTGGTCGATGCGGTCTTCGCAGGCATCCACGTTCGTGAGCGCGGCGCAGTTGACGACCACATCCGGTCGGATTTCGGCCAGGGCAGCGGCTACACGGTCAGCCTGTCGCACGTCGAACTCAGGCAAGTCCAAACCCGTCACGTCGCCGGCAAGTCGCGCGCACAGATCGCTGCCCAGTTGACCCCTGGCACCAATCACCGCGGTCTTCATGAGCCGGCGCCCTCTCGCGTGCCATATTGCCGTTGGTAGTAGTTGCGGTACTCGCCGCTTTTGACCGCCTGCCACCAGGGCTTGTTATCGACATACCATTGCACGGTCTGAGCCAATCCCTGCTCGAAGTCCACCTGCGGCGACCACCCCAGCTCGCAGCGCATCTTGCCAGCATCGATAGCGTACCGCCAGTCGTGGCCGGGGCGGTCTTTGACGCGCTGGATCATGGATTCATTCTGCTTGAGCTGTCGCAGGATCGCGCAGGTCAGCTCGAGATTGGACAGTTCGTTGTCGGCGCCGATGTTGTAGATTTCACCCGGCTGACCGTCCTGGAGGACGCGGATCAGGGCGTCGCAATGGTCCTGCACGTGGATCCAGTCGCGTACGTTTGATCCGTCTCCGTAGAGCGGGACTTTGCGCCCCTCCAGCAGGTTGGTGACGAAGAGCGGGATGACCTTCTCGGGGAATTGATAGGGTCCGTAGTTGTTGCTGCACCGAGTGACCATGGCCGGCACGCCGTGCGTGTGATGGTAGGCACGGACCAGCAGGTCGGCAGCCGCCTTGGAGGCGCTGTAGGGGCTGTTGGGCGCCAGCGGCGAAACCTCGGTAAAGCTGCCTTCGGCGCCGAGCGAGCCGTATACCTCGTCGGTGGAGACCTGTACGAAGCGGTCCACACCGTGGAGGCGGCTCAGCTCCAGCAACACCTGCACGCCCACCACGTTGGTGCGGACAAACGCTGCCCCACCGTGGATACTGCGGTCGACGTGAGATTCGGCGGCGAAGTTGATCACTCCCCACAGACCGACCTCAAACAGGTCGGATACCGTTTGCTCGTCGCATATGTCGCCTCGGACGAACTCAAAGCGACCGGTGTCTGCAAGGTTCTCGAGATTGGCCGGATTGCCGGCATAGGTAAGCGCGTCCAGTCCGATCACGTACCAGTCGGTCTGCTGCTCGAGCACCCGCCGGACGAAGTTCGAGCCGATGAATCCCGCGGCGCCTGTTACCAGCAGTCGCTTCACTCGATGGCTCCCTGCGGGCGCACCGCCGCTGCCGACGGTTGGTGGACGAGGTGGTTGGCGCCGCCCTCGGCCACCAGGTTGGTTGCTCGAAGAAGTGACTCGAACGTGCCGGCATCGGTCCACCAGCCGTCGAGCACCTCGTATTC